>NZ_WVIE01000024.1 GCF_010091945.1 Myxacorys almedinensis A | reverse complement strand
CCCTCCCCCCCTCCCCCCCTCTCACCCCCTCTCACCCGACCTCTCCTGGCTCACCCAAACCCTCCTCCCCGCCCTCCAAGCCACCCCCCAAGAACTCACCAACCTCCTCCACGGCTTAAACGGCGGCTACATCCCTGCTGCACCCTCTGGCGCGCCAACCCGTGGACGCCCAGATGTCTTGCCCACCGGGCGCAACTTCTACTCGGTAGATATCCGCGCCATTCCCACCGAGAGCGCGTGGGATGTCGGGCGCAAAGCCGCAGAAGCCGTGATCGAGCGCTACACCCAAGAACACGGCGACTATCCGAAAACCCTGGGGATTTCCCTGTGGGGCACATCCACCATGCGAACCGGAGGCGATGATCTAGCCGAAGCACTGGCATTGCTAGGCGTTCAACCTATTTGGGATGGCGCATCTCGCCGGGTGATCGACTTCGAGATTTTGCCGGTGTCAATTTTGGGACGCCCTAGAGTGGATGTGACGCTGAGAATTTCTGGATTTTTTCGAGACGCTTTTCCCAACTTGATCGACTTGTTTGATCAGGCAGTAACGGCTGTTTCTAAGTTAGATGAATCTGGCGACCAAAATCCTCTAGCGGCAACCGTTAAGCATGAAACTCAGAATTGGCAAAAACTGGGATTCACTTCAGACCAGGCAGAAGCGCGATCGCGCTTCCGAATATTTGGCTCAAAGCCGGGTGCCTATGGCGCTGGGCTGCAAGGGCTGATCGAAGCACAAAATTGGACGGACGATCACGATCTCGCTCGCGCTTATGTTAACTGGAGTAGTTATGCTTATGTGGGTTCTGGGATTGCTCATTCTGCGTCAGAGGCGTTTACAAACCGATTGCACAACATGCAGATTGTTCTACACAACCAGGATAACCGAGAGCATGATCTGTTAGATTCCGATGACTATTATCAATTTCAAGGTGGATTAACTGTTGCCGTGCGATCGCTACAAGGCAAAAATCCTACTACTTATTTTGGCGATCATGCATTGCCAGAAAACCCTAAAGTGCGATCGCTTAACGAAGAAATTGCCCGTGTCTATCGCTCTCGCGTTGTCAATCCAAAATGGATTGCTGGTGTGATGCGTCATGGGTACAAAGGCGCGTTTGAAATGGCAGCAACGGTTGATTATCTTTTCGCTTACGATGCCACTGCTCAATGCGTTGAAGATTTTATGTATCAAGGTGTTGCCGAGGCGTATGTGTTTGATGCAACGGTGCAAGAGTTTGTGCAGCAAAAAAACCCATGGGCACTGCGGGACATGGCAGAACGGTTGCTCGAAGCCAATCAGCGAGGTTTATGGCAGCAGGTTGAGCAAAAAACGCTGGATCGACTCCGAGCGATCGCACTGCAAGCCGAAGGCGAAATTGAAAGCAATATCAATCCTGGGTGACGGTTTTGTCCGGAGAAACCAGGGATGGCTTGATTAAAGAAACAGGATTTAGTCCCATCGTTAGGTCGGGTTTCTTAATGCAGGCTCTGAAACACGGGGAACGGCTACAGCATGTGCAACAGTGGATGCTCGCGATCGCCCTAGGCGGCAGTCTACTTGCGATCGCAAAAACCTTTTTTCCCTCAGACTCTCTTCCAAAAACGCCAACCTTCACGTTTCCAACGAGTGTCTCTATTCCAGGCTGGCAGTTTCTTCAAAGCAACGAAGTGGCGGTTCAGAAGCGGTTCAGTCCGGCTTTGGTCTCCCGATTGGATGAACACACGATCGCGGGGCGACAGTACCAATACAGGCGAGCGGGAAATGCCATCACCATCGAAATGCGATACCTCATGCGAGGCATTGTCGATGTGCCATCCATTCTTCAAGAGCGGACTCTGACGTTGAATCAGCCAGAATGGACACCCCGCGATCGCGCAAGCATCGGTACCTATGCGCTCTACGAGCAAAACCGGACGCCCCACATCAGCACCTGCATTACGCCTCATGGCAACACGCTCGTTCAAGATAGCGAGTTCCGCCGCTATCAAACGTATCCAACCGTTGTGATCAAACGGTTGCTTCCGTGGGTGCTAGGGCAAGCCCCGCTACGCGACACTCGCTGCCTGTGGGTAGATATTTCCATAAAACACACCGTTCCAGCACCCGTTCCAACGGCGGCATCTCCCCTCTCAACCCCTGAGCTAGAAGAGGCGTGGGCAGAATGGGTACAAAGTTGGCAAGGTCGCTTTCCCCAACCCTAAAACCCAAAGCTCAACAAAGGCTTCAGAGAGGTGTACTCAACCCGATGTTTGAACTTTTTTCACCGATTTGACAGGTAGTAACGGGCTTTTTCGGGCGTTTGACGGGTGAACTAGAGGAACATAACTCAAGGTTCGCTGGTTGTGGGGGCAACAGGGTTTTCGGGTCGAACCATCGCTGACGCAGATTGCAACGCCTGGAAGCGGTTTTCCAATTGGTAAATTTGTGGCGATCGCAGAGAAGCCATTTGCTCATTCACCCTGCCGCTTGCTACGAACAATCGCTGCAACTGAAGTCTCTCAATGCGGCGCTGCACTTGTCCGGGTGTGACGACGATCCACACATGACGTTGACGCTTTACGGCATCTTGCACCATTGTTTCGACTGCCAAAGCGGCCGTGACCCCAATTGACGGAACGTCGCTCAAATCCAACACCAGGGCTTGATAGTCTTTGACGATCGCCATCCGCTGAGAGATGATTTTGGCGGCTCCAAAGCTCAAAGGGCCGCTCAGTTGGAATAGGAGAATATCTCCCCCAGAACGAGCCAAAATTTCTTGTTCGGCAAGACTCAGGTTATGAGATTGAGCCGGGTCAGTAATCGCCTGGACGCGATCGCTCTGCACATCGGTCAAGCGTTTAATCGTTAGCAAGTTGGCAATAAATGCGCCCACCACCACAGCCGTGATCAAATCGACAAATACCGTTAGCGCCAGCACCAGATACATCAGCCCTGTGCCCTTGAACGATAGGCGATGGGCGCGCTTAATAAAACCCCAATCAATAATGTCAATCCCAACTTTCAACAGAAGACCTGCCAACACAGCATGGGGAATCACCGTCGTCAGCGGTCCGGCCCAGAGTACGACTAGCAACAGCACCAGCGCATGAATCATCCCCGATAGGGGAGTTTTGCCCCCTGCCTGCACATTCACCACCGTCCGCATGGTGGCTCCTGCGCCGGGCAAACCGCCAAACAACCCAGATACACAGTTACCAATTCCCTGCCCAATCAACTCCTTATCAGAATCATGCTGCGTCCCCGAAATGTTGTCTGCCACCAGTGAGGTTAATAAAGAGTCGATTGCCCCCAAAACTCCCAGCATCAGCCCATAGCGGAACATCTCTCTCCACTCGCCGAGGCTAAAGGTAGGCATCCGTAGCGTTGGCAACCCCATAGGAATCTCGCCAATTCGCGGGATACTCGCATTCCCAAACAGCACGATGGATAAGACCGTCACCACCACCAATGCCAACAGAGGAGAGGGCAGGATGCGATTTAGCTTAGGTGGGGCTGCAAACACCACTGCCAGTGTCAGCAGTCCCAGCCCTACGGCTATGGGGTTTGGCTGGCTGAGGTAGGTTGGTAGTTGTTGCAGCGTTCCCCATACTCCGCCTACGCTTTGATAGCCGAGCAGTGGCGGAATTTCGATCAAAATAATGATCATTCCAATCCCCGACATAAAGCCAGAGATCACGGTGTAGGGCATCAGGGTAGCGTACTGTCCTAGGCGCAACACTCCAAACAAGATTTGGAAGAGTCCTCCGAGTATAACGACGGTAAACGCCAAGGCTACCCCAGTGTCGGGGTGACGAGCTACTAAGGCAGCAATTACAGTTGTCATCACCACAGTCATCGGCCCTGTGGGCCCCGACACTTGGGCAGGGGTGCCGCCAAACAGAGCCGCGAAAAAGCCCACAAAAATTGCGCCATACAGTCCTGCGATCGCACCTACCCCAGACGAAACTCCAAAGGCTAAAGCTAGCGGTAAAGCCACAATTGCGGCTGTTAAGCCACCAAATAGATCGCCCCGCAGGTTTCGGAAACTAATGCTGTTCACAAGTTTGATCGACACGGTATTACTCCCTTCAAGGGTTGGAGTGGGCTGATCCTGCCGTTGTTACCGGAACAGTAACCCAGGAATATTGCTGCTTGTTCCGCTTCATTGAGATGCGCGATAATCGCCATTTCATTCTCTGCTTTTTTGGTGACACTAAGACTATGTAGTTCAGTCAACGGGTTTGTTGAGTAACTCCTTAGTGGTCTGTCAAGTTTGAAATGAGGGACTAGGGGTAGATGGGTGGGGGGTAGATGGGTCGATGGGTAGTCTAGTAATCGGAACCATCGACTCATGCACCCCTCTATCCCTCAATTCAATGCCAATGCTGCCGATGAGGTTGCCTGCTGAAGGGGCTTTTCAGCTACACACATCCGTTAAATAAAAAATATTAACATAGTCATCAAAGCGGTGAGCTAACCAAACGACATAGCGATCGCGGCTCTGAGAAAAGACAGACCCATCAGTGCAAAGAAAAATTCTTCAGGATTGTATTTTCGATCAATACTCAGAGCGGCTTTCGGTGCATCAGGGCAATTGGGAAGGGCTAGCTTGTTGAGTAGTGTGGCGCTAGCTAGCTTTCAACCTCTGCCTCATTGCAGCGGAATTTAATCACCACTTTGTCGATCGCCGCCACCGCCGACTGATCCCAAATGTGAACATGGGCTAGATCAATCGACACACACTCCAACTCTTCATTAAAGCTAGAACGATTCAGGAGTGATCTACAAAGACAAAGAACCGTTGCCCTGCCACGCTGTAGGGTCGCTTAGTGCTACCAAGACCCAACCCCCGATCAACTCTAAAAAGGAATATCATCCAGTTCTGGCTGATCGGCAGGGGCGGGTGCTGCCGCCGCTTTTGCTGCTTTTGGTTTAGAGGCTGCCGGAGGGGCGCTAGACGCCGAGGGGGCAGATGCAGTAGTAACCGAGCCAATTGATGCCCCATCTAGGGTATAGATCTTCTGAATTGTCAGTTCTGCCCGCTTTTCCTTGAAGCCTTCCGGACGATCCACCGTATTCATGCTCAGCCGCCCCTCAAGAATGACGCGATCGCCTTGGTGATAGTTACCCTGAATCTCTTGTGCCATGTTGCCCCACCCCACCGCTTTGAGCGTCACCGGCGGATCTTCAGGGCGCAGCCCCGCAAACTGCACCTGCATTTCAGCGATCGGGGTTTGGTTATCAGGGGTGTAGCGCAGTTGAGGGTCTTGAAGGAGTTCTGCGAGAAGAATGCAGCTATTCATAGGACGGTAAATGAGGGATCATGGGGTAGAGGCAGCCATTGCAAGCGTCTATTTTACTGCCAATTGCGTAATTCTATTCTACTTAATTTTCAGAGGGAGTTAAAGGGAAACTAGTACATTCTTTCTACTCTGATTTCTTCAACACCTTGCTCTTGGTAGACAAATTCTTGAACCCGCAGCCGGTATTCTCGCAAGGTTTCATCAACCCAGCCGCGATCGCTACTATTGGCATAAATATGTACCATCGGTTCTCCGGCATCGGGCAAAATCAGCACCCAACTGTCGCGCTGATGATTAAAGACTTTGACCCCATCAATTAGTTCTAGATCTTCAGTGGGATGGGTTTCTACCAAGTGCCGCATCAACGCTCCTTTTGCCGTCCACGGGCAACGCACCGAATACACTTTGTGAGACACCCGCGGGCACTCAGATCGAATCTCTGCAAGGGTGCGCTCTTGCAGCGTCAGGGTTTCGATCAGCTTGGCAATGCAGAACATGGCATCAAAACCGGGATGCAGTTGTGGAAAGATAAAGCCCATTTCGCCACTGCCCCCCAACACGGTGTTGGCGTTGGCGTAGCAAGTTTCCATCAATGCCGTCGGGTTGGCTTTCGTCCGAATCACTTGCCCATCGTGGCGGCGGGCAATCATTTCAACAGCACTAGACGCATGAACGGGAACCACGACCGTTCCGCGCGGGTTAGAGGTCAGAATCATATCCACCATTAAGGCGGTCAAGGTTTCCCCCCGAATCGGGCTACCCGTTTCATCGACTAAAATTAACTGCTCTCCGTTCGCCGATACTTGCACGCCAAATGTCGCTTTTAGAGCCTCTACCACATGCCCTAATTGGTTGAGCAAACTTTCTCGATCGGCCATGGTCGGAGCCGTCTGCGTCAAACTGGCGTTTAGCACCACCGCATCACAGCCAAATTTGGCAAGCAACTGCGGCAACACAGCACCCGACACGGCGTAGGCATAATCAATCACAACTTTTGAGCTACTGTGCTGAACGGCTTTGAGATTAAGATGCTTTTCAAAGCCCCGGCTGTAGAGATCGATCGCTTGGTTGACATGCACAACGTTACCAATTTGTTGAATGGCAGCGCGGCGAAAATCTTCTTTGAAAAATGCGCCTTCAATTTTCTTTTCGGCTGCTTTCGATAGGTTGATGCCTTTTGGGTTAAAAAATTCGATCAAGATGTGCTCTGATTTGTCAGGATGAACGCGAACATGGATGCCCCCCGCAACGCCTAATGTTGGAGCGACAGAACGGGCAACCGGGATTGACGTTGCTTCAAGATTTTGGACATGAATACCGACCGACATTAATCCCGCAATCAGCGATCGCGACACCATCCGCGAAATGGTTCTTTGATCTCGCGACACCGACACCTGCGATCCGGGCTTGAGGGTAGAGCCATACGCCGCGCCTAATTTAACGGCAAACTCAGGAATCACGTCAACATTTGCCAGCCCCGAAACGCCGCGTTGCCCAAACAAATTGCGGTGGGCGGTATATCCCCAGATCAAGTTTGTGTTTAACGTAGCGCCCGATTCAACGCTTTTGCTGGGCCACACCCGCACCTGTGGGCTGATTAGCGCCTCTTCTCCCACACTAGAAAGTGATCCAACGATCGCGCCTTCTAGAATATGCGCCCGGCGATCGATGCGTGCGCCTCGCGCCACAACACAGGCTCGAAGATGCACCTCATCGCCGATCATAGAGCCGTTCCAAATAATTGGGCGCTTGAGATCGGCATCGGCTCCGATCGTCACATTGTCTCCGATCGCGGTTCCTGCATCAATGGTGACGCGAGACCCAATGCGGCAATTGCTGCCAATCAGGGCAGGCGTTTCGATCTTGGCGCTCGCGTCGATGAAGGTGTTCTCGCCGACCCACAGCCCCGGCGATCGCTCAGGATAGGCAAAGTTGAGCTTCACTTTCCGCAATAGCCCGTCATACTGTGCTTCTCGATAGGCATCTAAATGCCCCACATCGCACCAGTAGCCCTCTGCAATGTAGCCAAAGATCGGCTCGTTTTTATCTAGCAAGATCGGAAACAAGTCTTTAGAAAAGTCGGCTTCCTGATTGGGCGACAAATATTCCAGCACTTCAGGCTCCAGAATATAGATGCCCGTGTTGACCGTATCGGAGAAAATTTCGCTGGTAGATGGCTTTTCTAAAAACCGCCGAATGCGATACTCTTCGTCTGTAATCACCACCCCAAATTCGATCGGGTTGGGCACGCGCGTCAGCACGATTGTGGCTTTTGATCCTTTGCGCTGGTGAAACTCGATCGCCGCACTGAGATCAAAATCGGTGACGCTATCGCCACTGATGACTAGAAACGTGCCATTTAGCAATTCGATAATATTTCTAACGCAGCCTGCGGTTCCCAAGGGTTGATCTTCTTCAACGGCATAGGTCATCTGCACCCCAAAGTCGCTCCCATCCTGGAAATAATCGCGCATTACGTCGGGTAAATAATGCAGCGTTGCGATAATTTCTCGAATGCGATGGCGCTTTAGCAGATTGATAATATGCTCTGCAATGGGTCGGTTCAAAATAGGAACCATGGGTTTTGGCAGGTCACACGTAAGCGGTCTCAGTCGCGTTCCCGATCCTCCTGCCATTAGCACTGCTCGCATATAGGTCTCCTTGTTTTAACGGCGTTTAACGATAGATAGTTAGCGGTAAAAAAATGGAAGAGGTGAAAAAATAAATATATAGAGACACCCTCAGCAATGCTTGGCTAGGAAAAACCTTGAAGTGGCATCCCGTTTCACCATTGCAAACAGCGATCGCGGCGGTTTCTGCAATCTATTTTTTCAACCTACGGTTTCAACCCGTTGCTTTATAATGACAGTTTTGCAATAGTTGATGGTGGCAAACGTTTGGTACGGGCTAAGCCATAAAACTTAGCGTGTTCTTAACTTTATTTGACCTTACTCAATACTATCTAGTCCTGAATCTAACAATTTTTATTAAACTTTTTGATAGTCTTACAAGGGCTGACTAACTCAGGAATCTTGAAATAGATCAACCAAGCCGCCCTCTTTCATTGGGGAGACGTTGGCGAAGTCTTTAACCTGCTACGCCAGAGGGCAAACGAGTTTTTAAGCCAATCTGCTGACGGCGGCTAAACCTTGATGAGCAAATTGTGGCACAGATCTCTCTATCACCAACCTTCCATCACCAACCTTCTGTCGCCAACTCTCTGTCGGCAACCAAATTAGGATTGCTAGAATCTTAAGAACACTGTGCGATCGTCGTGCAGCACAACTTCAAAGAAACTGTTGAGGGTTAGAGGATGAATTTTCTGGTCTTTTCATTATTGGTCGTTTATGTTGTAGGTGCGTTTAAATTTTGGTCGGGCTTTCGGCGCACGAACTTTAGCCAAGGAAAGCTGTATTTAACGGCACTATGGCCTGTTCTGGTCTTGAATAAGTCTTACCGCCAAAATTTCACCAAAGCACTGAAGGGCTAAGCTGTTGCACCATTCTATAGACTGGCAAACGCAGATTGCAGCGGTTGCCGATCGCTTTAATCGAGAATATCGAGGGGAGTCGGTGGATCTGCCCGATGAGGTTCAGGCGATGCCGATTTTTCGAGAACGGGTGTCAGGCTTACTGCAAGCTAAGCTTACCGCTCCGTTTTGGCAGCTTGCCCAGCCTCAAAAGCATCAGCATTGCCTTGATGTTGGCTGCGGGGTCAGTTTTCTGATTTACGATTGGCGGGACTGGAACGCTTTTTTCTATGGTCAGGAAATTAGCACGGTGGCTAAAGAAGCGTTAAACGCCCGTGCACCGCAGCTAAACTCAAAGCTGTTTAAGGGTGTGAAACTTGGTGCTGCCCACGATTTGCAGTATGAAGCGAAGCAGTTCGATTTAGCGATCGCAACCGGATTCAGTTGCTATTACCCGCTCGACTATTGGAAATTAGTGTTATCCGAAGTTCGGCGAGTGCTCAAACCGGGTGGCGTTTTTGTGTTTGATGTGTTGAACCCGGACGCCGAACTGGCTGAAAGCTGGGCGATTTTAGAAACCTATTCCAATGCAGAAGTCTTTTTAGAATCTCTAAAAGATTGGCGAGAGATGATCGGCTCGGAGGGCGGAAAAATCCTCAAAACGCAATCGGGGGAATTGTTTGAACTGTATAAAGTAGGGTTTTGAAACGGATTTGGCTGATCGGCGGCACTGAGGAAAGCGCAACATTGGCACGAGCGATCGCAGCCCTTCAGTTTCCCTGCGTCGTTTCCGTAACCACTGAATCAGCAACATCACTTTACCCGATTGCTCCAAGCATTCAAGTTTGGGTTGGCAAACTTGATCCTAACGAATTGCCGAGATTTATCAAGAAATATAACATCGGTGTTGTACTAGATGCATCTCATCCGTTTGCAGTTGAAATATCGAAGAACGTGATTCGCGTTACACAGGACGCTGATGCAGTCAATCCCCATCCCGTTGCTTATTTGCGATTTGAACGCCCGACACTAACAACGGATGAAACCGGGGTTTGGTCAATTGAGAGTTTTGAGAAGTTGCTAGAAACGGATTGGTTGCGAGGGCAGCGAGTGTTGCTAACTATCGGCTATCGGTTTTTATCGTTGTTCAAACCATGGCAGGATAAAGCGATGCTGTTTACTCGAATTTTGCCGTCTCAAGTTGCGGTAGAAGCGGCGATAGAAGCGGGATTTAGCAGCGATCGCATCATTGCCCTGCGTCCACCGATCAGTTATGAATTAGAGCGATCGCTGTGGCGACAGTGGCAGATCTCAACCGTTATCACCAAAGCATCGGGCAGCCCAGGCGGAGAAGATGTGAAGCGCAACGTTGCCAAAGAATTGGGCGTCAAATTGATTGTGGTTGAGCGACCTGCGATCGCGTATCCTCAAGTCACAAACAGTGTGACAGAAGCGATCGCGTTTCTTTCTCGGATCATCAACGATCGCAGCGCTAGAATTCAAGAGTAGAGCTTTGTGAGGACAAACCTTGCCCGCACTTTCTAACATTGGAATCTTAATTGACTCTGATCCTCGTGTTCACGGAGGTCAGCCATTAATTGCGGGTACTGGCGTTACCGTTCGACGCATTGCCATCTGGCATCAACAAGGGTTTACTCCGAGCGAAATTGCTGAGCAAATAGGGCACCTGACTCTAGCGCAAGTGTATGCTGCTTTAACGTACTATCATGCTAACCAGGCAGAAATTGATGCAGATATCGCGGTCGAAGTAGCAGAATACGATCGATTAGATGCACTTCACAACCTGAGTAAACAACATTAGTAAACAACTGTGAGCCAAATTCGGCTGTACATAGATGAAGATTCTGAAGCGACAGCATTAGTACAGGCGTTACATGAGCGAGGAATCGATGTTCTAACCACATTGGAGGTCAAACGACTGAGATATCCAGATGACGATCAGCTTCGTTGGGCAACCGAGCAAGGTCGCGTAATTTATACCTCCAACGTAAGAGACTTCTATCAGCTACACACGATTTTTGTAAGCCAAGAAGAAGCCCACGCTGGAATCATTATGGGATTACAACAACGATATTCCATTGGAAGACAACTACGCGGACTAGGGAAGCTGATTGAAGCAACGTCAGCCGAAGAGATGCACAATCAAGTGGAATTTCTTAGCCGTTGGATCGAAGACTAGCAACACTTGCTTTTCGTCCGTCTATGAGTCATGAATCGAAGAGAGAGTGATGCATTAGAGCGATCGCTGTGGCGACAGTGGCAGATTTCAACCGTTGTCACCAAAGCATCGGGCACTCCGGGCGGAGAACAGGTCAAGCGCAACGTCGCCAAAGCATTGGGCGTTAAATAATTGTGATTGAGCGACCTGCGATCGCGTATCCTCAGCAGACTGGGAATATCGATCAGGCGTTACAGTTTTGCCGCCAGTTTCTTTAGAACGCCTCTAAAACGCTTGAATCCACTCTTTGATCTCGTACTCTGTCCAGATGCCGTTTTCCCAGAAGGGATCAGACTCAACCAACTGCCGCACTGCTGCTTCGCTTTCTGCCTCATAGATGCCAAATACCTTCGTAACATCTTTGGTTGGGCCAATCGTTACCAACACGCCATCCGCTTTCTGTTTAGCTAACCCGTCTAAATGAGCTTTTCGGTAAGGTTCGCGTTTTTCGAGAACACCCTCACAGTAGCTTCCCCACATCACATATTTCGTCATTGTTTCTCCTTTAACCTAGCTTCTGAGTTCAACTTGAAACTTTTCCACCAACGCATCCCGAACCTTTTGGTGAACCGGATCAACATCTTTGTCGGTGAGGGTGCGATCGCTAGCTCGATACACTAACCGAAACGCCAAACTGCGCTGACCTTCGGGCACACGGTCGCCCCGATACTCATCAAACAACCCAACAGATTCTAGCAGCACGCCCCCTGCTTTTGTCATCGTGCGCTGGAGGTCGGCAACGGCGATCCGAGTCGAGACATAGAAAGCAATATCGCGGTCAGAGGCAGGATAGGTCGAGTAAGGTTTGAACACCGGAACCAGCGCTTGATCGGTTTCTAAATGGCGAATGGCAACCTCTAAATCAAGCTGAAAGACATAGACCTCATCGGGTAAACCACGTTCTTGACGCAGTTGCGGGTGCAGTTGTCCGAATGTGCCCAAGCGATCGCCTCGCACCCAAAGCGATGCCGTGCGTCCAGGATGCAGCCGATCATCTCGGCGATCGGGCTGATATTCCACCGGCAAGGCAACCCGCTCAAACACGCCATCGAGCAAGCCCTTTGCCTCAAACCAGGTGAGGGGCTGCTCTTTGCCGCTCCGAATCCACTTTCCTTGCGTGGGATCGCCGCCCAAAATGCCGCTTAAATATTCCGATTCGGTCAGCCCCTCTTCTGCGTTCCAAAACACATGCCCAAACTCAAAGCCATTGAGTGCGCCATTCCCCTGCTCCTGGTTGTATTGGAACGCATCGATCAAGCCATCCAGCAAATCTGTTCGCAGCGCAGAATATTCGGTGAAGAGGGGATTAGCCAGAACGATTTGGCGATCCTTCGGAGCTTCGCAAAGCGAATCGCTCCTCGGTTTGCTGAGGGAGTAGTGCATTACCTCCGTCAATCCCGCTCCTCGGAATGCCTCCCGCAGATGGCGCGTGATGTATTGCTCGATCGACAGGTAGCCTGCCTCTGTTTTCGTCGGCAAGGTATCGCAAAATTTGTTGTAGCCATACAGCCGCGCCACTTCTTCAATTAAATCGATCTCTCGCTCTAAGTCGCGATAGCGGTAAGGCGGCACCGTGACCTGCCACGTTCCTGGTGTGCTCATCGAAAGGTGGCACCCCAACGCAGTGAGCGTCTGTTCCACATCGGTAGATTGCAGTTCGATGAGATCATCTTCCCCCTCAACCATGCCTAACACTTGGTTGACCCGTTCTAAGCGGAGGTCGATCGATCGCGTCAAGGCATCTTGAGCGGGGCGAGAATCTGCCATGGCTTGAGCGACAACTTGCCCCCCCGCCAACTCGGTGATCAGCTTGACTGCGCGGCGACACGCCGTTTCCAGTTCTGCCCAATTTACCCCTCGCTCGTACCGGGCAGAGGCCTCAGTTCGCAATCCTTGGGCACGCGCCGATCGCCGAATTGCTGCTGCATCAAAAATCGCCGCTTCTAGCATCACAGCTTGGGTTCCGGCATAGACTTCGGTGTCTTCGCCGCCCATGATGCCTGCGAGCATGGTGGGCTTGTCGTTGGCGGTAATCAGCAAGGCTTGCTCTAGGAGCGGGCGATCGCTGCCGTCCAAGGTTTTCACTGTTTCTCTAGCCCGGGCAAACCGAACGCCCATCGTCAGTGCATCATCGCCAGCCACAGTAACTAAGCGATCGCGATCAAACGCATGAAGCGGCTGTCCCCATTCCAACATGATGTAGTTTGTCACATCCACCACGTTGTTAATTGACCGAACTCCGGCAGCCTGTAATCGTTGCTGCAACCATGCAGGAGACGGGGCAACACTCAATCCCTCAATCACGGTTCCGATGTAAGTTGGGCAAGCTTGAGGTTCAGAAATGTTGAGCGCCAACGGTTTGCTTGGGGTGGGTTCCACGGGTGGAGCGTCTGGCAGCCGGAGCGGGTTTCCGGTCAGCGCTACCACCTCACGGGCAATGCCAACCATACTGAGGGCATCGGCTCGATTTGCAGTAGAGGTGAGATCGAGAATGACATCATCTAGCCCTAGCAGCGATCGCACATCGCTTCCCACCGTCAGCGACCCGATCATTGCCTCATCAAAAATGTGAATGCCTTCAGACTCTTTCGTTAAGCCCACTTCTGAGAGGGAACAGATCATGCCTTCAGATGCAACGCCTCTGAGTTTGGCAGACTTAATTTTCAGGTCAACCTTGGGTAAATAAGTTCCCAACGTTGCGATCGCAACGTAGATATCGGCTCTGACGTTTGCCGCGCCGCAGACAATTTGCGACGGAGTTTCACCCCCGATGTCTACCTGACACACACTCAAGCGATCGGCGTTTGGGTGTTGCTGGCGCTCTAATACTTTTCCTAAAACAACACCCTTTGCCCATGTGCGCCGATCCTCGATCTCTTCAACCTCAAATCCTGCCATGGTCAGCATGTCAGCTAGCGCTTCCGGGGACATGGATAGATCGACAAGCTCTTGCAACCAGTTTAGAGAAATCCGCATTCAGCCCTATTCCCAAGCGACGCCAATTCTGAACCATTTTACCTAATTCGTATTCATAATTTGTAATTCGTGGGTTAAGAGCCGGTTTCGAGCCTTAAGGTTGGGAGGCAAGCTCGGTTTGCAAGCTAAGCCATGAAATTCTTTTGCTAACTAATTAGAAACTGCGATCGCAGCCCTGACGATTGTTTTTTTAGGCTTTCTCGCTGGGTACTCTGTGATCAAACAGGGTTGAATCAGCGGGTTAGTTTTCATCGGTTTATCGAGGCTTTGGGTCTCCATCAACCGGGTGCAACCTCAACCCAAACGTTCTCCCGATCTAGCCTCTATCTTTCTGCCCTTGCCAAGTTTGAGGTAGGAGAGGTTTGTCCACGTTTTCCCGATCGAAGCGGGTGATGCTGAATGAGCTACTGCTTGAATCCGGTTTGTCCCCATCCAGAAAATCTAGCTAACACAGAACTGTGTCAAGCGTGTGGTTCTAAGCTGCTGCTGCGCGATCGCTACCGAGTCCTCCATGCGTTGGGTCAAGGGGGCTTTGGTGCCACCTTTCTAGCCCGCGATGAATCTCTGCCCGGTCAGCCCCACTGTGTGATTAAGCAATTGCGCCCCACAGCCACTGCGCCTCATGTTATGCAGATGGCGCGAGAGCTATTTCAGCGAGAGGCACAAACGCTAGGCAAGATTGGCAACCATCCCCAAGTGCCGAGACTGCTGGACTATTTTGAGGCAAGCCAAGAATTTTATCTAGTACAAGAATATGTCAGTGGCTCGACACTTCAGCAAGAAATTAAACGCTCAGGTCCGTTAAGCGAAGCCAGCGTCAAGCAATTTCTAAGCGAACTGCTGCCCGTACTGCAATATATTCATAGCAATCAGGTGATTCACCGAGACATCAAACCTGCCAATATGATTCGGCGATCGCACGACTGCAAGCTTGTGCTGATCGATTTTGGGGCTGTCAAAAATCAGGTCAGCGCGATCGCAGCTAGCGTCACCGATCAAACCGCTCTGACTGCCTACGCGATCGGTACTCCCGGCTTTGCCCCCCCCGAACAGATGGCAATGCGCCCCGTCTATGCCAGTGATGTCTATGCCTTAGGCGTAACGTGCATCTATCTTCTCACCGGCAAGTCTCCCAAAGACCTCGACTACGACCCAGCCACCGGCGAACTGATATGGGAAAAGCACGTTCACATCAGCGAGCACTTCACAGGCGTTCTCAAGAAAATGCTGGAAGTCTCTGTGCGCCATCGGTATCAGTCTTCTAGTGAAATTCTTCGAGCATTAGATTTAGAACCCTACCTGGACAGTCTCGCGGGCAGCATGAATAGCGTGGCAGCCCGAACCGATGGGGTAAAAGGCGATGCCAAAGATCGGGGACACGATTCTCAAGATTCCTCATCTCCGGTGGCGCGGGCAGCTATGGCAATCCGGGCACGGCAGCAACAGCGATCAGAAGCAACGAGTTTACAGCCCGGTGCGGCTCGGAGCCGAGTAATTGCCGCAAAACCCACGACAGCAACGTTGCGAACTAAAAATACGGGTGGGCATATCGATCCGTCGGGGGTGCGATCGCTCGGTTCGGGGCAAAAGCTAGATGCTGAAGGGCTACAAAGCTATTATGACAAAGGGAAACGCGATTTTGCAGCACACGATCTCACCCTGCTAAAGCTGCCCAGAGCCGACTTGTCAGGAGCCGTGTTTCATCAATCCAATCTCAGACAAATTAATCTCCAGGGTGCAAATCTATTCAACGCTGATTTTGGCAGAGCCAGCCTCAACCGTGCCAACCTGCGGGATGCAAATTTGGGGCGGGCGTATCTGAGCAACGCTGATTTAGAAGGAGCAGATTTACGAGGGGCAGATCTAAGTCATGCTTACTTGTTAAATGCCAATCTTCGCGGCACAAATTTATGTGGTGCAAACCTGACGGGCGCAAAGCTAACTGAAGAACAGTTGGTCATGGCGCGAACAAATTGGTTAACGATTCGCCCAAGTGGAAAGCGGGGGATGTGGTGAGCCGGTTAGGGCAAACCTGAGGGCAGAAAGCCGCGAAAAAACCGCCTGCTGCATGGCTTCGAGATCCTCGGAATACTCAGATCTTCAGCCTTTTGGGCAGATCGGAGGTCTCGCACCAAAATGCCCTGCACCAACTTGCACCAAGATGAAAGAAGTGTTGTAGACAATTTTTAATAATAATTTAGGAAAGCGGTCTGTTTCTCCTGACCCTGGTAGTAGACGATGGTAAGCAATGCTCGATTCCAGAGCGTACCGGCTTCCCATCTCGACCGGTGAGATCTCGACTGTTGAGACCCTCCTGAAGGTCATCTACCTAAGGCTAATGATTAGTTATGGCTGCTCAATCCTCTAACCCGCTTTGGCTCTACGATACGACGCTGCGTGATGGCGCTCAGCGCGAAGGCTTGACGTTATCCATTTCAGATAAACTCCGGATTGCTCGTCAGTTGGATCAGTTGGGTGTGCCCTTTATTGAGGGAGGATG
Organism: Myxacorys almedinensis A; assembly: GCF_010091945.1. Classification (GTDB taxonomy): domain Bacteria; phylum Cyanobacteriota; class Cyanobacteriia; order Leptolyngbyales; family Leptolyngbyaceae; genus Myxacorys; species Myxacorys almedinensis. The sequence goes on along the minus strand of NZ_WVIE01000024.1, from coordinate 52,874 downwards.
GCCGGGGGCAAATCCGAAAGATGTGCAATTTTTTTGGCAGCTTAGAGAAGAGCCGCTCACGCAAGCAGAAGTAGTTGCATTTTGCTTTACCCGTCGCCCTGGGAAAACGGCTGCAACCGACCCAATGCTTCAGCCAATTTTGGCAGCAGGGACGCGATGGGTCACGATCGTCGGTAAGACTTGGGATCTCCAGGTAACAGAAGGTCTCAAAACATCCTTAGACGAAAACTTAGAAATGATTCGGGATACGATTTCGTATTTACGGATGCACGATCGGCGAGTGGTATACGATGCTGAACACTGGTTTGATGGTTTTAAACATAATCCAACTTATGCTTTAGAGACGCTAAAAACTGCTTATGATGCAGGAGCCGAATGGCTGACCCTCTGTGATACAAATGGCGGATCATTACCCCAAGACATCGATCGCGTCGTCCACGCTGTTTTAGATTATCTTCCGGCTGCTCCCCTCGGCATTCACACCCATAATGATGGGGAGCTTGCCGTTGCCAACGCGATCGCAGCGGTTCAAGCGGGGGCACGCATGGTGCAAGGCACGATCAATGGCTATGGAGAGCGGTGTGGCAATGCTAACCTTTGCTCTCTTATTCCCAACTTGCAGCTTAAATTGGGCTATGACTGCTTAGCGATCGCGCAACTCGCAAACCTGACAGAAACCAGCCGATTTGTGAGCGAAGTTGTCAACCTTGCGCCCGATGATCACGCTGCCTTTGTTGGCTTGTCTGCCTTTGCCCATAAAGGCGGATTGCATGTCAGTGCCGTAGAACGCAACCCCATCACCTACGAACACATTCAGCCGGAACTCGTGGGCAACAGCCGGCGCATCGTTATTTCTGAACAAGCGGGCATGAGCAACGTTTTAGCAAAGGCGCGATCGCTGGGCATTGAGCTTGACAAGCACGATCCAGCTTGCCGCCAGATTCTAGAGCGCCTCAAAAATTTAGAGCACGAAGGCTACCAGTTTGAAGCGGCTGAAGCCAGTTTTGAATTGCTGATGCGCGAGGCCCTGGGGCAACGGCTGCAACCATTTGAAGTGAAAGGATTTCAGGTGCATTATGATATGCTGCCAGGAATTCCTTTACCCGTGTGCGCCGTTGGCGACTGGCGGAGTCAATCGTTGGCGACCATAAAAGTTAGGGTAAACGGACACAATATTCTTGAAGCTGCCGAAGGAAACGGACCTGTTTCTGCCCTAGATGCCGCCTTGCGGAAAGCGCTGGTCAATTTCTACCCAGAAATTCGAGCGTTCTCTCTCACCGATTACAAAGTCCGAATTTTAGATGGGGCTGCCGGAACATCTGCAAATACGCGCGTGCTAATCGAGTCGAGCGATGGCTATCAGCGATGGCGCACTGTGGGGGTGTCGTGCAATATTTTAGAAGCTTCTTATCAAGCCGTGGTCGAAGGGTTAGAGTATGGGCTATTTTTACAGCGCCAAGCCAAAACAGCGCTGACCGTAAGCTAATTTACGCTACATTAGAAGGGCGCGTTTGGGTTGTCTTTAAACAGCAACCATCTGCCTAAATGGCATTCCTGCTGACGTGTTTCTCGGGTTTAAACCGCATCAAATACCTCGAAGCAGCGAGCGCCAAGATTACGTTATTCTAGTAGTTAGAGATCTGCATGCCGTTGCTGCTCTTAGCTTAAAGAATGACGAACATTTCTCAAGATAACGATAGGTATTTCTGAAGAAATAAATCGCGAAAATACTTGCCGCAATTCTTGGAAAGTACGATACCATTAGAAGCTGAAAGTCTTAGATAGCCACGATACACGTTGCGATCGCTATCATCAGAATTTTCAATCAAAAATTTCAACAACTCAATTTCAAATTTAAGGACTGGTATGAGCCAACAGGTCGCACATCCGATGGAGAAATTGCAGCGCCACGTTCAAAAACTCGTGGATGCTAAGCTGCTAAAACCAACTGATGGTCTATGGAAAATTGCATTGCTCTATGGCGATGAGTGGGGGTACTGGAAGCAAGAACTCCTCTCGTTTGAGTTTTCGATGAAAGATCCAGTGAGCACATTGCTTGCAGTCGATACGTGGGAAGAAGACGAGAACTAAAGCCAAACCCTTTAGGCAATCAGACAAGGCGAGATCGCTTCCCAAGATCGCGGCTATTCATCGCTTCACCACATTAAATTGCCAGCCGTAACCAACGATCGAATCTGATCGTTCAGTGATCATCACTGCGCTGATCACTGCCGTACCAAAATTAGGGCATGGCGCGTCTGTTTTGCATACGCGTGGAATCAGCGCAGATGCTCTAAGTTAGGGCGGACTTTGGCGCGAATTGCGATCGCAGTGATATTGTCATGACCATTGTGCTGATTTGCTAAGTCAATTAGCTTACCAACACCCTGATCTAAATTAGCGTGCGAGCTAACTAGCGGATCAACGTGCGTTTGCCAATGTTTCTCCAGCAGATTGTTATCGGTGAGACCATCCGATGCCAAAATAATCACAGCATCTTCATTAATCTCAAAATATTGCACGTCGGGCTGAACAAAATGTTCATCTCGCGGTCCTAGCGCCTGCGTGAGTTGATAGGCATCGGGGCGACCATACGCAATCTCCGGTTCAACCCCGCGCAAAATCTCTCGCTGTCCCACCTCATGATCGAGGGTGAGTTGCTCTAAGCCCCGTTTACGGGTGTAGCGATAGAGACGGCTATCTCCCACATGCGCGATCGCCATTTCTGTATCTTGCAACAGCACCATCACCATGGTGGTTCCCATTCTGCCACTGCCCGATCGAGCGTTGGTTTGATTAACATCGTAGATGGCTTTGTTCGCCAGCCAAATTGCCTCTCGGATCACCTCCACAGGGGGTAGCTTGGCAGCAGATCGAGTCTCTGTTGCTTTTTGCCAGTGCTGCTGAAAATAGGTGCGTAAGGTATCGGCAGCTAACTGACTGGCAACCTCGCCACTTGAGTGCCCGCCCATGCCATCGCACAGCACATACAGCCCCCTTGCCTGCACAACCTTACCTGAGGGCAGATGGGTTTTGGTCACCTGCGTATCAATGCTAAAACAATCTTCGTTGTGGTTGCGCTGGCGTCCAATGTCGGTTCGTCCGGCATCGTCTAGGCTGAATAACTGCATCGGCAGCACTACAGTTGGCAAGTCATCCAACTCGTCTTCAGCCTCAAGCGGGGTCGTTGTCGTCTCTTGGCGCTCGGCATCAGAATGGGGCAAGGGTAGCTCAGACATAGATTCAGACGGAGAGTTAGACGAGGATTCAGACATAATCATGGCTGGGAGAGGAGTATCTTGTAGCTCTTGGGCAAGGAGTTTGAGCCGCGATCGCAGATCTTCAACCGTCACCACCGCCTCAGCCAACACATCTGCCAAGAGCAAATGCAGATCAGCCGATTGAGTTTGAGACAGGTGAGACAGCAGCGATTGCCAGATTGTACCCAAGTTTTTTAGGGTAAGTTCGGTCGGGGGGTCACGATACAAGCGCTGCAAACATAGCACCTGATCTTCATCGAGCCGAAGATTGGGCAGCGTGAGCAGACTCTGCCGCATGCGCCACGGGTCAAGCAGTTCCCACAGGTCTACCATTTCGTAGAACCAGTGCAAAATTTGCAGCATCGGAATCGTGTCGTTGGTCTGCACCATAAATTCGGTCAGTTGGAGCAGGTGCGATCGCTCTTCTAGCAGCAAAATATCTTGATCGCCCTGCTGCCAAGTATCGTAGACCCCAGGCAAAATTTGATGGAGTTCGGGCAGATGCAGATAAGGGTTTGCCAATTGAGACAGAGGTTTAAATTCGTCAAACAAGGGAGGTTGGAGGGGTCGCGTATCTAGCACCAACCCTTCAATTCCGGCATCGGCAGTTTGAAACCCTGACACGACTCGATAGCGACAAGCCGGATCTAAATGCTGAAGCACCGGGATGCCTTTTTGGGCTAACCGGTCTTCAAACCCATGCAACGCGATGATCGCCCGCAGGATCGTTCCAGTCACAGTGCCGCATTGAGAACATTTTTCCTCACTCAGCAGCACCGAAGCACCACAATTTGGGCATGATTTTTCTGTGAGAGAGGTTCCACACACCTGACAAAATTTATGAGTGTCTGAATTTTCAGACTGGCACTGAGAACAAACAAGCATTGATCGTTCCTGCATTCTCGTGAGGAGAAGACACTCCAATCTTACGCACATTTCTCGCGATGGTGATGCGATTTTTGCAAAGAAGGGCGCAAGCATACCTACGGGAAGGCTTTGCCCTCAGAGAACGGGAGGATCGATCACCCCCAAGTCGGCACTGTTTGGGCAGTACTGTTTGGGCAGCACGGTAGCTGCGATCGCGAGGGCTAATGGGGCGCAAATATAGCTTTTCAGGCGGTGGATAGCTGACAGGCAGCCACCTTCCAGCGTTAAGGGTTCGGATCTCATCCTCCCTCTGTTATCCTTCATCCCTTACAATAAAATCAGACTTTGCAGTTGCAATGAATCTATGACCACTGCGCTTAAAACCACTCAGTACGAAGCTGTGATCGGGCTAGAAACTCACTGTCAGTTGAGTACCGAGACTAAAATCTTTTCGGATAGCTCTGCAACATTTACAGCCGATCCCAATATCAATATCGATCCGGTCTGTTTGGGGCTACCCGGTGTGTTGCCGGTTCTCAATCAGAAAGTTTTGGAGTACGCCGTCAAGGCAGGACTGGCGCTCAACTGCCAGATTGCGCCCTACAGCAAGTTTGATCGGAAGCAATATTTCTATCCCGATCTACCTAAAAACTATCAGATTTCGCAGTTTGATTTACCGATCGCCGAACACGGCTGGATAGAAGTTGAAATCACAGATAGCACAGGCAAGCCAGTGCTCGACCAAGCCGGAAACTCGATCACGAAACGGATTGGCATTACTCGCCTGCACATGGAAGAAGATGCAGGAAAACTCGTTCATGGCGGCAGTGACCGTTTATCGGGTTCGACCTATTCTCTTGTAGACTACAACCGCGCCGGGGTGCCTCTGGTGGAAATTGTGTCTGAACCGGATATGCGAACTGGGCAAGAAGCCGCCGAATACGCTCAAGAGTTGCGCCGCATCATGCGATATCTCGGTGTGAGCGATGGCAATATGCAAGAAGGATCGCTGCGCTGCGACGTAAATATTTCCGTGCGTCCCATCGGGCAGCAAGAGTTTGGCACCAAGGTCGAAATTAAAAACATGAATTCGTTTAGCGCCATTCAGAAAGCTATCGACCACGAGATTGAACGGCAGATTCAAGCGATCGCGCGTGGCGAGAAGATCTTGCAAGAAACTCGGCTGTGGGAAGAAGGCGCTCAGCGCACTATTTCGATGCGAATCAAAGAAGGATCGAGCGACTACCGCTATTTCCCTGAACCAGATTTAGGACCGATCGAGGTGTCTTCCCAGCAGATGGAAGCTTGGCGTTCAGAGCTTCCAGAACTGCCCTATCAAAAGCGTCCGCGCTATGAGGAGACGCTGGGGTTGTCGCCTTACGATGCGCGAGTGCTGACCGACGATCGCGCGATCGCAGAATATTTTGAAGCCGTAGTGGCTGCAAACGCCAATCCTAAGCTCGCTGCCAACTGGATCATGGGCGACATCAGCGCCTATCTCAACACTGAGCGGCTGAGCATTACCGAGATCCCGCTTAAACCCAAGGCGTTGGGCGAACTGATTGGGCTGATCGAAGCGGGAACGATCAGCAATAAAATCGCCAAAGATATTTTGCCAGAGCTTTTAGCGAAGGGGGGATCTGCCAAAGACCTTGTAGAACGCAAAGGCTTGAGCCAAATTTCTGATACGGGAGAAATTGAGGCAGCGATCGCGGCGGTGCTCGCTGAAAACCCCAGCGAGTTAGAGCAATATCGTGCCGGCAAAACAAAGCTTCTCGGCTTTTTTGTGGGCAAAGTCATGAAGCAGACGGGAGGACGAGCCGACCCCAAGCTGACCAACCAACTCTTGGCAAACAAGCTCAACCCCTGAGAAACTCTGCGGTATTGCAGGAATCTAGCTAAGGATTACCACCGAGCAAATCTGGAATTTTATGAAATTCCGTCAAAAATCTAGTGTAATTTTGACAAAGAAGGGGACTAGGGGGTTATGCCCCCTGCTCCTTTGGTGGCATACTGTGATAAGTAGATGCACCCTGATGACAGGGGGAGTCGTATTTGTGTGCGACGCCTCCTTTTTTCTTTTAAATGTTTCTTTCAGAGCAGGGTGAATGAAGGAGGGGGTGCGGTGTTGATTGTGCGTGCGATCGCAAACCCAATGTCCCAACTGCGCCAACCAACGCCCCCACCTCAGAAAAGCAAGGCTGATTCCTCTCCAACTCCCCAATTCGCCCATCCGATGCCCATCGCTGACAACGCAGAAATTGAGGACTCTCTACAGGGGTGGACGCGGATACGGCTTCAAGAGATTTGTACCTTGGAACACATGAAAGGTCTCGACCACTACTCCACCCCGCCGCAAAGGCACTTCACCTAGCTTGGTAAACTGCTGAAAATAGGGCGAGAACTGCGCCGCAGAATTTTCCTGGGTCTGAAATCGATTAGACGTGATGTAGACTCCAGTTTTGCCCACCCACTGCTCTGCGGTTGACCAGAAGGCAAATCCGCGAACATCGCGCTTGTCAAAACAGGTGACAGAACCAGGAGCCAAGGGCGCAACTGCCATTGCAATATGTCCAGCGAGGTGAAAGCGATTGCTAAACACAAAATCGGCTTGTTGGAGTGCCGCAAAAAGCTGAGGCGACGCTGCCAACTCTCGCCGCAGTTGCAGCACATCCACAAGTTCGACTGAGGCATCTTCTTGGGGGGCTAAAAACCCTCCGAATATGGAGTAGTTTCCGGGTCGTTGAACAATACCCGCCGTCACATGGAGCAAGGCTACTATCATGACCGTTGCAGTTGCGATCGCAGAGCCAACGAGCCATCGGTTTACCGTTTTTGGATGCCGTTCTTCCCAAATCGACGCCCGCCAACCCAGGAGGGGAGTCACCACCAAAAAGCCTGGCATAGTCCATGAGGGAAGAATCTGCTGATAGCCTCCAATGAACGTAAAAACAAATACAACCGGCATCGATAACCAGATCAGAAACGGAATCACGGGTAAACGAGGATTTGCAAACCAAGATTTAATCGTGAAAGCAGTGGAACGACATCCCACCCACCACAACGGTAAACCAAACGTTGGAAACAGGTACGCAGATGCCAACAAAGCCGTTTTGAATGCATTAAAAACACTGTACTGGCGATCGGGAATACTGCGATTTCCTTGAAAGCGAAAGGAAACCCATTCATGGTGCCAATTCCAATACAACACAGGCGCAAAAGTGATGCCAAACAGAGCTAAACCTAGCAACGCCCATGGTGATAGCAATGCACTGCGATGTTGACGGCTAGTTAAACAGAAACCAATCAATCCAAATCCTAACAAAAAGCCATGATATTTACCCAAACACGCACCGCCAACCAACCATCCTAAAATCGCTAATCGATACGTAGGATGATATTCAGAACCATCTTCCGGAAAAAACTCATAGGCGGAAATCCACAATGTTAATGTCCAAAAAAACATCAACGGTACATCAGGAAGCGTAAACGTTCCAAACACGAGTTGGAAAATAGGAATAGTAGACGCGATCGCAACCGTTAATATCCCAATACGCGCCGAAAATAAATGAATCGTAGCGCGGTATAAAAAATACAACGTTGCAGTATAGGTGAGTAAACTGCCAATCCGAATTGTGAACTGGGACACAAACCCAGTTAACCAAACCCCTAAGCCAGTGGTAAAGGCAACCAGCGGCGGATGATCAAAATAGCTCCAGTCTAAATGCTGCGTGTAAATGTAGTAATACGCTTCATCAAATCCTGGAGGTAGATACAACGCAATCAGGCTGCGAAATAGCAGCCCAAAACCGAGCATCAATAATAGAGGGTGCTGCGATCGCAAGATAGTCCATTGCTTTTTCATCTACCCCGCCTCTCGAATGGAAACTCGCACAAGTTGATAAATTCCAGCGTTTTGAATCAGTTGATAATGGGTCACGTTTGCCGCTCGCAATGATTCCGAGGTTGTGATCATTAAAACTGAAGACGGCTGTGCCTGGGTCTCCAGTTCCTCAAGATAAGGTTGGATGAATCGAACCCGATTAATAAAGGTAATGGGCTGCTGCGTGTAAAATACTAAGCTTGGTTTTTCAAACAAATTTGTCGCCATCACGATCGCGTCGTTTGGCTCGCGAATTTGCCTCACTGTTTCTGCAATTTGTCTCAACGGTAGCTGCCGTTGTTGATCGACAAGCTCAAACGCAGGCGTGATAAAAAATATAATGAATGCCGCGATCGCAACGAAATTGACGTTCCAAAACCATTTCATCTGACGACGCACCACCAGCACTAAACCCGCGATCGCATTGCCGAACCAAATCCCAGCCCCCACAATCGGCAATCCTGCGGCTTGCACCGCCCGTCCTAAGTTTGGCATTGCCGGATCACTCATCAACCATTGCGGACTGTAGAACGCGCAACTTCCCAAAACTGCACTAACCGCAAGGGCAGCATAGACACTACCGATCAACCACAGAGAGGATCTGCGCTCCGTCATTTGCTGCTGCCACCATAGCGCAACCAAGAGGGCAGCCGCCGGGATCGCGGGCAACGAATAGGTAATATATTTGGTGACAGCGATCGTAAAAAAGGTCAGAATCACCGCAAACCAAATCAGCGCAAATAATCCCAACTGCTCGGTGCGATCGCTCTGCTGGTCAACCCCATCGGGTTCTCGCCATCTCTTCTGCCCAAGCACCTGTGCGATCGCGGCAGGTAACATAAGCGACCAAGGCAGAAAGCCAACAAAAACAATCACCAGGTGAAAATACCAAGCTCCGGAATGTTGATTCACAACCCGTGTAAAGCGCTCAACATTATGCAGCCCAAAAAATGAATTAATAAAGGCTGACCCATTGGCAAGGTAAACCAGCCCATACCAAGGCAGCGTGATGAGACCAAACACAACTGCACCCGGAACGACCTTCATTTCCTCTAAGCCCGATCGCAGGTTTCTAACGCAAGCCAGGAAAATGAGCACGATCGCACCCGGCAGCACCACACCCACCGGACCCTTCGCAAGAACCGCCAACGCCATCAAACTATAAAACCCAAAATACCAACGAGTTTTGTTGGGCGCTAAAGACTGGATATACCCCATAAAGAACGACAGCAACGCACCACTAAAACACACATTTAGCAGCATGTCTGAGTAGCCCAGTCGCCCAAAAAAGAGCATCTCTAAATTAAGCGCCACAATGGCAGAGCCAAGATAGGGAAGCAGAGCAGGACGGGCAGCCGCGTTAGCGTTTTGTTGGGCAACCTTGCGTAAAACGTAAAAGCAGAATCCGGTCAGGAGAGTAGCCGCGATCGCAGAGGGCAACCGAGCCGCCCACGCCGTTGTGCCAAACATCTGATAAGCGATCGCCATTAGCCAATAAATCAACGGCGGCTTATCAAACCGAGTTACCCCATTGAAATACGGCGTAATCCAATCTCCCGTGACGGTCATCTGCCGTGCCGCCTCTGCAAACAATGGCTCTGTCTCATCTAGCAAGCCTGTTGCTCCGAGCCGATGAAAAAATGCCAGCCAGCCCAAAAATCCAATCCAAACGAACGGCAATAGACGTGCAATCCAGGAGAGCTTGGCGTTGTCAACGATCCGAGGTTTTAATAGCGGTGCAAAGTTCAATAGTCAATCATACGTAAGGGAACAACCGCGTGTCGAACACGCCACCCGGCAACATCTTATCTGATCTCATGCGCCAGCCAACCCCTAGATCATGAATTCCCGACTAGCAATTCTATTCTCTCTGCCACGATTTCTGGGCATTCCACCATCGACAAATGTCCGCATTCCGGAATTTCAAACACGTTTGCCCCAGAATCACTAAAAAGCGGGTGAAAACTCGCCAAGTGACGAACGTACTTAGGTTCCATCACCGGATCTTTAGCCCCTGCAATAAAATAGACAGGCTGCCTTAAACGAGCCACAAGCTGAGGCAGTCGATGCACTTCGTACTCGGTTGTCGAGTCGAGCAACGTTCCCAGCGCCGCCTCTCGATCAGCAACCACAAAATCGACTAAGCGCTGCCGTGCCCACGTTCGAGCGATCGTTCTGCCGGTGCTCGTCCGCGTAAACAGCAACTCTAAACAAGGAACGTGAGACAGCCAACGAGGGCGTAATTTAACAATGTGCTGCCCTGCCGCCCGAAACCGCTCAAATGATTCTTTTAAATAAATGCCGCCGCCCGAATTCAGGCAAATCACCCCTCTCACCTGCTCTGGTAGCTGATCGGCTGCCCACAGCGCCACATACCCACCCAGCGAATGCCCCACCAGCCAAGCCTGAGAAATATTTAGCTCTTGCAACAAAACCCCCAGATCTTTTGCGTAAGATGAGAGGCTGTACTGAGCAAGCGGCGATGAGTCTTGCCACGCGGCGATCGGTTCCTTCAGAGGCGCACTTTGGGCGAGTTGCACAGCGAGCACGTCTGTCGGGGCAGCATCTTCTGCTTGAGGGTGGTGAGTATGGGAAGATAGTGCCATCGATCGGCAGGGTTGAGACTCACCAAAGCCCCGAAGATCATAAGATAGGCACTGATAATAAGGTGCTAATCGATCGATTAAGGGCTGCCAGTAGGTGCGGCTCAACAGCCAACCGTGGACAAAAATTAGGACTTCATTTGAGGAGGTGGGAGCCGTCTGCTCATAGACGTGGGGAACTCCCAAAACAGTGATAGTAGGCATAGTTCCATCCTACCGTAAACTATTACATCAACTGATGTATGGCAGCATACTCGGCTGTCACACTAAATAATATAAGACTGTCTATTAAGCATGTTTTAACCGTTCTCTGAACCAGATAACCATGACCAATCGATCTGACTCCACCACTATTCGAGAGATAGCCAGTAGCTTTCGGCTCATCGGCTGGATTAGCTTTTGGGTGCAGCTTGTGTTGACCGTTGTGTCGAGCGCGATTTTGGCGTTTGCGGCTGTTTCTACTCGCACAGCAACCAATAACCCAGGGACGGGCGTGGGGGTGGCACTAACCGTGGGGGGAATCCTTGTCTTGGGCTTTAATATGTTTTGGGCGCTGACTCGCTATGTGGCGATCGGGCGACGGCTGAAAGCCCCGGCGGTGGCTCGTCCCAAAAAAGCAGAAGCGGTTCAAGCCTTGCGGACAGGGTTAATTGCGAGCTTGATCGGCATTTTGCTGGCGCTAGTTGGGGCAGAAGCGATCGTCGGGTTGTTGTTTGGCAAAGCAGTGAACCAAGGATTTGCAGGATTTGTCAATGTAGACCAATCAAAATTCATTCAGCCGATCGATATTTTGGTGGTGCAAGCCAGCATTAATGTGATCTTGGCTCAATTTATCGCGACGACGGCTTCGCTTTGGCTGCTCAACAAAATGAGTCGTCAGTAAAATCGCCTTCACGCTGATACGTAAGTATGGTGAAATGAAGCTTGTATCTGTCAGAAAAATTAGTCAGAAAGATGAGTTCAGAGAGATTTGCGATGCTTTGGAGTTTGGCAGAGCCAATCGCCTTTTTGCTACGCGCATCTCGTTATACGTTATTAGCTGTCCATTCAAAAATCTGATTGAGTTGTTCTAGAGACACAAACCCGTAGCGCCACAGAATCATCGGTAAAGGGCCGCGATCGTGGTGAGCGTAGCGCATTGCCATCGCAATCGAGGAGGGCGCGATCGCTAACTCTTCCGCTAAAAACCGCACAAGTTTTTGGTGGTTGCTATCGAGATTGTTCATGAATTCTTCTAATTCATAGTGCTCTACCGTTGTGGATGGGAGCAACGCGTTGTTAGAAATACCTGGAGTAGACAAGGGAGGTAGGTCCTTAATGTTTCCGAAAAATTTAGAAGCTAAATCGTATCACTAAAAATTAAATCGGTGTTAATTTACCACTTAATAACGCAATTTTAGAAACAGTTATCTAAAGCCTTTGTTTAAACGAGGTAGCAAAGATGGAGCAAAGATTAGCGATACTGGCAAAGGGGGACAATTTTTATTGAGGAAGCGGGCACCGTCGCAAAATAACAAAAGGGTTTTAATAACTTAAGAGTGCTGAAATAGACTCATGCTCTACTGAATTCATTCAGGGGCAACCGTGACTTATCTTCACACTTATGCTGACGGTGTTTTGGGTTCACCTGTCGTGTTCGTTACCCTGGTTTGCAAAAAGGTCGGCGGCAACGAGGCATTTTACCAAAACAAGCAGTCAGCGATGCGATCGCGCCTCCTGATGCCCCCGTGAATCCTCGATAGCTTAATAGACCTGCTATCAGTTGTACGGGCATACTGATTGGTGGAACTGTTGTCCTGCGCCTATTAGAGGGTCGCCCATTGTATCTGAGATAGTTGCTATGCATGATTGCTTTACAGATTTTACTCCTCGGCTCCAGCAGGGGCGATTGGCGCGTCGTATACCGGTGAACCGTTTGCGACTTCTTCAAGCAGTGCCCTTTTTGGCGGGAAGTCTGCTTTCGATCGCGCTAAGCAGTCTGCCTGCAAAAGGGGCAGAAAGGCTGTACCTATCCTATGGGGTGTTGGAGCGATCGGTTTCCGTATCTGCACTCGAAGACTACGCCCGCACTGGCAATCTCGATCAAGATCTCTACGTATATTCACAGTATGCGAGTGATCAACAACTCGCCACCTTGCGAAAAGCGCTGACCACCCGTGCCTCGTTGTCGCCGATCGCAGTGTCTCAGTTTCTTTATACGCCGCAAGGAGAAATTTTGCTGCGCCGCCTCGGAGAGGTGATTCAGCCTGAGTCGCGGGATACTGGGTTTTACGCGATTCGGGCAGCGTTGATTTTGGCATCTGCCGATCCAGAAGGAATTACACCGCTCAATGTGTTTCGCAGGTTTCCGACTCGTGGAATTCGCATAGATTTGCAGAAGTCCTTAGAAATTGCAGGCGACTTGGGTAATTTGATTGATCGCACCAATCAGGCAACGGCTGCGATCTCACGCCTTGCCGACCAAAACGACACCCCGTTTCCCAACCCAACCCTAGCCGACTTAGCCGCCCGTGGCACCTTTGGGGTGCAGAAAGAAACCCTGCGGTTGGTCGATCGGCGGCGAAACATTGTCTCTGCGCTGGGGGGTGATCGCGTGCTTCCGGTGGATGTTTATTTACCGCAAAGTCGCCGCCAAGCCTTGCCTTCTTCAGTTCCGGTGGTGGTGATTTCCCATGGGTTAGGCAGCGATCGCATGACCTTTGCCTACCTGGCAGAACATCTAGCATCTCATGGGTTTGCGGTGGCTATTCCAGAACATCCAGGCAGTAATGCTAAACAACTCCAAGCCTTAATTGCTGGCACCGCCAGTGAGGTGGCAAGTCCGAGAGAGTTTATCGATCGCCCGTCAGACATCAAGTTTTTGCTCGATGAACTGACCCGCCGAGCCAGGTCTGATGCTCGCTATGGTCGGCTGAATCTCCAGGGCGTGGGTGTGTTGGGGCAATCGTTTGGGGGGTACACAGTGTTTGCCCTCGCGGGTGCGCCGCTCAATTTTGCCAAGCTGCGGCAAGACTGCACCCCAACAGCGCTTGCCAACACGCTAAATATTTCGCTGGCATTGCAGTGCCGGGTCTTAGCCCTGCCGAGAGAAGACTACACGCTGAGCGATCCACGAGTTCGGGCAGTGTTTGCGATTAACCCGATCAACAGTGGGGTGTTTGGGCAAACCGGGCTGAGCCAAATTCAAGTGCCAACGTTTGTAGTGGGGGGGAACGCCGATACGATCGCGCCTGCCCTGCCCGAACAGATTCAGCCGTTTACGTGGTTACAAGCGCCCGATCGATATTTTGCGCTGATCGATCGCGGAACTCACTTTTCTACCCTGGGCGACTCTCAAGATGAAGGGATTCCGGTTCCGCCTGAGGTGATTGGGCCGTCGCCCGCGATCGCGCGGCGGTATATCAATGCGTTGAGTTTGGCATTCTTCTCAACTTACGTTGCAGGTCAGGCAAACTATCGCCCCTATCTGTCGTCTACCTACGCCAATTTTTTGTCGCAGCCCCCATTAAAGTTGAGTTTGGTGCAGATGTTGGAAGAGCAACAGTTGAGGTAATACCAAATTAATTTATAAATGCTACAGACCTGCGACATCCCCCAACCCCTCCTGAGTCAGGAGAGGAGCCGGAAAGTCCCCCCTGGGTCAGGAGGGACGAGGATCTGTCGCAGTAGACAAATCAATTTGGTATAAAAACTGGCTTGATAGCCCTTGATACTTGATAGTCCTTGATAGTTAATGGTAATTTCACCTCCAACTCGCTTTCATGGTTCTAAATCAAAAGGCGCAAAATTAATCCCTCAAACAGTATTCCGCCCGTGAACGGTTTCCTCAATCTCAACAAACCCCCTGGCTTCACCTCCCACGACTGCGTTGCCAAGGCGCGTAAGCTGCTCAATCTCAAGCGGATCGGGCATGCCGGCACCCTCGATCCTGCTGCGATCGGGGTGTTACCAATCGCGATCGGACGCGCCACCCGGCTACTGCAATATCTCCGCAGTGACAAAGCATACCGGGCAACCCTGCGATTTGGGGTGACAACCTCGACAGATGATTTGGAAGGCGAAACGCTGACCTGCCAAGCCGTGCCGCAGTTGACGTTAGATGCCATTCGGGAGAAATTGCCGCTTTTTTTGGGCAAAATTCAGCAGATTCCGCCAACTTACAGCGCGATTCAAGTTGAAGGAAAACGGTTGTATGATTTGGCGCGATCGGGGCAAACAATCGCAATTCCAGCACGAGCGATAGAGGTTTACACCCTCGATATTTTGGCTTGGCGACCGGGAGATTTTCCCGAATTAGAACTGGCGATCGCGTGTGGGGCAGGCACTTATATTCGTGCGATCGCGCGGGATTTAGGCGCAATCCTCAAGACGGGAGCCACGCTTGCCGCGCTAACCCGGACAGAAAGCAGCGGCTTTATGCTCTCAGACAGTTTAACGTTCGAGGCATTAGCGCAGCACTTAGCCGCCGGAACATTTGCGCCCATTGCCCCCGATCACGCCTTGACTCACCTGCCCAAGATTAGCCTGCCCGACGATCTGGCGCGGCGCTGGTGTCAGGGTCAAAAGATTCTCTCCGAGCCGCCTGAAACCCAACCGATGCAAGTGTGGGACGAGCAAGAACGTTTTTTAGGCATCACCCGGTTCACCGAAGGCGTCCTTGTGCCTCAAATGGTGTTTGAACCTCTATGAGCTTGCTCTCAACCCATGGGAGCTTGCTCTCAACCCGTGGAAGCTTGCGCTAGAATCCAATCTCGCAAAATCGGATTGACCAGTTCTGGTGCCTCATCTTGCGGGCAGTGCCCCACTCCTGCCAGCGAAATAAATTGTTCAACTTGCGGATACTCGGCAAAGGCACGACCGAGAGCGATTGGTTCCCAGGGATCTTGCTCTCCCCACAGTACGATCGCGGGGCAGCTTAAGTTTGGCAGCAGATCTTCGGGCAGGGGCCCTTGAGAATATCCTGTAAAGGCGACGAAAACCCCCGTTGCGCCTTCATCTTTTGCCGCGCTCAACAGCAGATCGACCAACTCATCGGTCACTGCGTCTGATCGCCCGTACGCCTTGAGCAACACGTTTCGGACGGTTTTTGGCGTGGCAAGCTGCTTGAAAAACTGCTGCCCAAACCATGGATTTTTCAGCACTTTCTGCAAAATGGGTGCGCCAACGCGCTTCAACCACGGTTGTGTCGCCTGGTGTCGCTCATGCAGCAACCGCAGCGAACAGCCCACCAATGCCACACCCCTCACCTGGTCGGGTGCCGCGATCGCGGCTTGCAAGATGGCGATCGAGCCGATCGAATTTCCTACCAAAAAGGCAGGCTCGCCTACGACCTCGCGGCAAAAATCGGCAAGTTGCGCCCCCCAGGTCTCGAACGTGTAGCCAAGCTGCTGACTGGGAATGGGTTTAGCCGATTTGCCAAACCCGATCAGATCGATCGCATAAACCCGACAGGTTTTTGCAAGCTCAGGAATATTTTTACGCCAATGATAGAATGAGGCTCCAAATCCATGCACCAAGATCACCGCCGGTCCGGTGGTGCCCTGAGTTTGATAGGCAACTTGAAACCCTTTCCACAGCCAAATGGTGTAGTCGGTTAAAACGGAGGGGGCGGGAGATGGCAGCATAGAAGAGATCAGGAATGAGGAGGAACGGGGTATACCAAAGGGTAGGTTGGTGCGATCGCCCTAATCAGGCAAGCTTACTCAATTGTAAACTTTTATTAACGTAAGTTCGACTATTAACGTAAGTTCGACGACGTTTCTGCCCTGCGATCGCAGATCCAGGAAGCTAAAGCCGCAACCCACGAAGCAGATAATCTACATCGAACTCACGGTTTATTCACCTAACGTCTGAGCCGCCTCTAAAAACTATAGATTCCTGCCGCTTTCATCCCTCATTTTTGTCCTCTTCGTCTGAGATCACCCTATGGAAACTAGCACATCAATTGGCAGCTACGCCCCAGACTTTGAGCTTCCCGGAATTGATGGGTCGGTGCACCACCTCGCCAACTATCTCAAGCACCACCGTGCGATCGGAGTCGTGTTTATCTGCAATCACTGCCCTTACGTCAAGCTATATCTCGATCGCCTCAAACAACTTCAGGCAGACTTTCAATGGCAAGGCTTTCTGATGATTGGCTTGAACCCCAACGACGAGAAACAGTTTCCCCAAGACAGTTTCGAGCACATGAAACCCTTTGCTGCCGCGCACGAGCTAAATTTTCTTTATCTGCGAGATGTGACTCAAGATGTGGCGCAAACCTTTGGGGCAACCAAGACGCCCCATGCCTTTCTCCTCGACCAAACCGGGGTGCTGCGCTATCGAGGTGCGATCGATGACAACGCCCAAAATCCGCAGGCGGTGAAACATCCGTATTTAAGAAATGCGATCGCACAGGTGCTCAACGATCAACCGCCATTGTTCGCCTCCACCGAGCCGATTGGCTGTTCGGTGAAATGGCGCGACTAGGGTTTTGCAGGTTCGGCAGAGGGGGCAGGAGCCTTTGACGGGTTGGCTCTAGGCGGGTTTGAGGCGCTGGGCGATGGCGTTGGAGAGGGCGAAACGGTGGGTGATGCCGCCGCTGGAACCGCCGGAATGGGAGACGGTGAGGTTACGACTTGGGGCGGTGCCTTCTTGCCCAAAATGCTTGGAGCGCCCGTGTCATAAACTCCGGCAACGCAGGCAATCATCATCGTGGCGAGCGTCCCCACAAACAAGGCCTTCCACCCTAGCGCCGAGATATCTTTGCGCCGCGACGGAATCAGGGCGATCGTGCCGCCGACAAAAATTCCCACCGATGCCAAATGGGCAAACCCCGACAGCGCGTAGCTGATGATCAAAACGGCGCGATCGCTCAGAGGATTGTCAGGGCGAGCGGCGGCGGCTCCCAACGCTTGATAGGGCGGAATGGCAGTTTCGAGCAGGCGGCGACCGATGATCACCGACGATTCCCAAAGCTCGTTCCACTCTAGAGAAACGCCGGTCAAAAACGTCAACGGCAAAAACAAGACTCCGGTGATGTTGGCAAGCGTCACAACGTTGAAGATATCGCCCACCGCCCCTGGAATTCCGGCTAGACCGGCAAAGATTTGGTTCATTAGGGAAACGAGACCCAGAATCAAAATCAAAACTGCCGCGATCGCAACTGCCATCTTGACCCCATCTAACGCCCCCACGATCGCTGCATCCAACGGGTTCATCCGCTCGATCGGCTCGCCTGCTACTTTTTCTGGACGCCGCTCGGTGGTGTCTTCCTCAGGAATGCCGCCCATCGTCAACGGTATCTCCGTTTCGGGGACAAGAATTTTGGAGAGCACAAAACAGGCAGGAATCGCAATAATTGATGCTGACACCAAATGTCCCAAAATATTCGGAAATACTGGGCGCAAAAAGCTCACATAAATTGCCAATGTTGAAGAGGCTGCCGTGCCAAAGCAGCAGGCGAGAATGGCGCAGAGTTCGCTGCGGGTCATTTTCGCAAGATAGGGTTTGACCACGATCGCCGCTTCGATGCCGACAAAAATATTCGCCGCTCCGCTCAGCGCTTCTGCCCCGCTCAGACCCATGGTTTTATAGAATGCCTTGGCAAAAACGCCCGTGACGGCTTGAATCACGCCCAAATTTTGCAGCAGTGCCATCAGCCCTGAAAAGAAAATTACGGTTGGCAACGCTCGAAACGCAAACACGTAGCCCATATTAATATCCGCCGGCTTGGTTGGAAGCGGCACTAAATTTTTGCCAAAGACGAAACTTGCGCCCGTATCTGCTGCCAAAAAGACGCCATCCAACAAACTGCTAAAAACTTGTAGTGCCCACTGTGTTACCGGAAACCAAAACACCAATGCCCCCAGCAATAGCTGAAGCAACAGCCCAGATAGCACAATGCGCCAGGGAAAAACTTTTAAGCTGCGATTTTCTGAGAACAGCCATGCGATCGCGCACAGCCCAAAAATGCCAAGCAGAGAAATTAGATTAAGAACGCTCATGGGGGCAGTAGAAGCAAGGAGTAAAGAGAGTAAAAATGAATACAGTGAAGATGTTTCTACAGACGATACTCAAAAAAATTATATCTGGCGCAATTTTTTTGCCTCGACTTCACACTTTGTAGCGATTTCTACTCAGCTTCTACTACGGTGAGGTGCGCTCTCCCTGCAAAGCACGCCACACCTGCCCATCGCTCGATGAAAATTGATCATTTTAGAGAGCAACGCTTTGAATTGGGTTGAAATCGGGTTTGCGATCGCGATCGACAGAATGAATTTTTATACCAACTTTTTATACTAGCTAAATGAGTAGATCGGGCACATCTGACCTTTCTTCGCCTGCCTTTGCTGAGGGAGCGAGTTGACTTAGGAATTGCCAGTTAAGTTGGTATTCGCCTCTTATGATAATTAGGCTGCCAAAAAAATATAGGTTTCAGCTTTGGCTCTAAAAATATGCGAGCTATATGCTCTAATAGGGACTTTTATTAAGCAAAAATAAAGGGGACTTTGCCCTGGAAAGAACAGTGTCCCCTAAACTAAGTTCAGATTGTGCTTGAGCCTTAAAAAAGTAACGCTCAACAAATGAGGTATACCGTTTTTTACAAACAAGTGAGAGTGAAAAAGAACACCCTGATCGTCTAAGTTCGTCGTTTAATACAAGACATCCCGTTTTTTAGAGATTTTTATTTTGGGAAACTCAACGGGTAAATTCATGGCTTTCTTGCAGACTCTATTTAATGAGAATTCTCACCACCTTTTTTACCAATCTCTGACATATGTTCCCGATCTTGGCTGGTAGCTTCGCCGCCTTTTTGTCCGGATTCTTTAGCTTCTTCAGAAGTAAACTCGTGAGCGGTGCCTTTCTCGTGAGCGGTTTTCCCGCCCTTGCTCGCAATTTCGCGCTGTTTATCTTCGTCCATTGAAGCAAATCCGCGCTTACTTGTATCTGACATAATGAATCTCCTAATTATCAAAGGGTCAAATTGCTTTTGTTCTACTTTTGTTTTTGTAGAACTCATCTGAGCAAAGTGAAATATTTTTGAGTTTTTGTATTTCACCTCTTCTATAAAACAATGTTACGAAGCCGCCACATGGTTACCTCTCTCTAAAAGAGTAGTTGGCATTATGAAATAAGGAGTAGTTTCTCTACGCGACCTGTTAATTTAATGAGTTTTATCATTTATCACGAAATAAAACACTCTTAATTATGGTCGTTTATTTTTAACAAGGATTAGATTCTTTAGCTTTTTTATTAACAACGCACCAGACAATTTTTAGTACACTAAAGTACTCTCTTTCAGATAGTTTTTATATATTCAATATATATTCAGACTCACCTAAAAGTTGATTTTTGGAAGAGAAAAATTGCGCTGATAGGTACGTTCTCAAAGTTGAAAGATTGACTTTGATAAAATAGCCTTATCCTTCAGTAGGTCTAGACTTTAGCTTTCTACTTGCGTTTAGAGTGCCGATGAAGAGGACTTTTCTTAGTGCCCCATCCCCTAAAAACGAGTCATAATGAGCGAGACGCTATGCTGAAGATCGCGACATGATGGACGCTTTTGACCCGACTCCGCCTGCGTGGACTCAACCTGCGATTCATTCTCATGCTTTCACTTGCCCTACCTGTCACAAAACTTCCACCGAAGCCACTCAGGTTTGGATCAATCGTCGATCTCCCGTATTTACAGAAGACTACCGGAAAAAGTGGCAGGAGTTTTATCACTGCCAGTGCGGTCAGGTGTGGTGGGCATGGAGCAACGATCGTTCGCCCTCGGAGTTGGGACAGCGCGATCGCCCGTCGCGAGATTTTTTTAATCCCTTCGAGGATTTTTAGGATGTTTGTCTCTTGTTTTGTAGGCAGGAGGCTAACGGCGAGAGCTTCCAAACTATCCAAAATCAAAATCCAAAATTAAAATAATCCAGACTATCCAAAATCTAAATAAAAAGAAATAAAAAGGAGTACCCTTTCGAGTACTCCCAACGTAGGTAAAAACAGGGTTGCGGTTACACGCCTACAGCCTCTTTAGCGGCGTAGAGCACTTCCGCTGTAATTTCAGCAATGTTGCGATCGCGGGCAAATTTCTCGGTATTGCGCTTTACCTTACCGCGCACAAAGCCCGGAATTTTATTGAGTTCAGCCAACCCATCACGACTCCACCCTAGGTTAGACTCGGCAGACATGGTTTTCGTGATGCCCTCTTTGGTGTCGTGACCGCCAAAGATCTCCAGTAAGTGATCTTCCATACCCAAGGTAAACGAGTTGTAGATCAGATCCACAAGTTGATTGCTGCCTTCGTAGCCCATAAATGGCTTATAGCCCAAGGGGAAATTTTGAATGTGAATCGGGGCTGCAATCACGCCGCAGGGAATATTGAGGCGCTTGCCGATGTGCCGCTCCATCTGAGTGCCAAAAATCGCGGCAGGTTCTAGCTGAGCGATCGCATCTGCAATTTCGGCATTGTCTTCACTGATCAAGACGCGATCGCAATAGTCGCTGACTTCGTTCGTAAACCACTCTGCATCGTACTTGCAGTAGGTGCCAGCGAGAAGAACATGAATGCCCATCTCCCGCGACAAAATCTTGGTCAACGCCGCCGCATGGGTGTTATCGCCAAACACAACCGCTTTTTTGCCCGTCAAATTTTGGCAGTCAATCGAGCGAGAAAACCAAGCCGCCTGCGACACAAACCGAGTCTGCTCATCGATAAACGGCTCATAATCAACGGTTGCGCCTTGAGCATTAATCACAGCTTGAATTTTGCGAATACACCGCGCCGTATCGACAATGCCCATCGGCGTAATGTCAACGCATGGCATCGCAAACTCGCGCTCTAGATAGTCAGCCGTCATCACACCGATTTCGCGATAGGGCACCAGGTTAAACCAGGCACGGGGCATCAGCTTCAGGTCATTGACTGAGGCATCTTCTGGAATAACGGTGTTGACTTCAATTCCTAGGTCTGCCATCAACCGCTTTAGTTCGGTGCAGTCGTGGTTGTTATGAAACCCTAGCGTGGTCATGCCAATGATGTTGACCGACGGCTTTTCGGTTTTGCCCTCTGGCAGTTCACCTTTTTTCCGAGCTTTCTCCAGGTAAAACTGCACGATCTGATGCAGACTGCGATCGGCGGCTTGCAGTTCGTTGTAGCGGTAATGGTTGACATCTGCCAACATCACGTCGCCCTTAGAGTCAATCTGAG
Organism: Myxacorys almedinensis A; assembly: GCF_010091945.1. Lineage (GTDB taxonomy): Bacteria > Cyanobacteriota > Cyanobacteriia > Leptolyngbyales > Leptolyngbyaceae > Myxacorys > Myxacorys almedinensis. The sequence goes on along the minus strand of NZ_WVIE01000024.1, from coordinate 31,076 downwards.
CGCGATCGCAGAAATTCTTGAGGTCTTCTTGCAAAATACTGGACGTGCAGGTCGGCGTCAGCACAATCAGATCCGGATGCTCTTCTCGATCTTTTCGGACGATGTTATCGACTACTTTTTCCTGCGATCCCCGCGCTAACACGTTGCGATCGACCACACTGGCGGTCACAGGCGTATAGTTCCGCTCACGTTCTAACATCGATCGCATCACGTTGAAATAGTCGTCTCCCAAAGGCGCGTGCATGATGGCATGAACATTCTTAAAAGAACTGGCGATGCGGAGTGTGCCAATGTGAGCGGGACCTGCATACATCCAGTAAGCCAATTTCATATCGTCTATCTCCCGTGTGGTGAGGTGTGAGACCGGGGTTTCTTGCCCTCTCGTCCCACATTTAGAGTGAGTTTTATTGCTTTTAGCATTGTCTCAAACTGCGGAAGCCTGTAAATCGAGGCAGCGGCATAAGTGCCGCTTTATCATCGCCGTTAAAAATCGCTCAAACATCCGCACAGTAGCAATTTGAACGGTTTGCAATTCGCCCTGTGGCGAGCTTGACTGACATGATTCTTAATGTCTAGCCTGCGAATAGACGTTGCGTTGAAACGTCTATTCACCTGATGGAAACCTTTGTTAGTTGGCAGCAATCCAAACGGGCGTTGATCGCGCTAATACTGTCCAGCGATCGCGTCCTTCGGCATAGCCAAGTTCCACGATGTAGCTGCGGTTGCTTTCCGGAATGGGTAGATCGCAACTGAGCGCCAGATCATCGACATCAAACTGCTGAAACTGCTCTGGAGAGTCTTGTTCCAGGTTTATATCCGTCACATCATAGAGCCGGAGCACGAGATTTTGATCCATCCGATCCACGGCAGCACGCTGACTTCTGGGCACATCCCACGACGCATACGCCCAGCGATCGCTGCGAGGGGTTAGCCCGATTTGCCCCGGCACCTGCGATCGCGCAGACCCATCCAAGGCAGCCCCACTATTAGGAATGGCAGGCGAATCATAGCGCTCAACCGCAGGGTTAGCGTCGCCCACCTCCGACCCATCGCCGAAGGCAGTCCCAGACGGTGGAGGGGCATCGGCATTTTGCTTGCCTGACAAGAACGACCATGCCGCAGCCCCGGTTGCAGCGGCAGTCCCTCCTGCCTGACTGAGCATATCGGCACTGTCCGCCGCCCGGTGAGTGAGCCGTCCAAACAAGGTTTCACCGTCAGCCGACGAGGGCGCTTCGGCGCTTGTCCAGGGTTCTGGCGCAGGCTGCTCTACCGCCGAATCGTGATCGTCGGCTAAAAACGATTGCCCAGAATGGATAGCCCCCCCCGCCAAAGCAGCACCGCCAGCTTGAGCGGCGTTCCCCAAAAAGGTAGATGAGGGCGGAACATGAACATGGGCAGAGCGAGCCAAGGCAATCCACCGACCATCTGCCGCCAGAGAGCCTAATTCTGCTAGATAATCGCGATCGGGCGTTGCGATCGCTAGGCGCTGCCGATGGGTCAATTCATCACAGTCAAACTGCTGCACACTGTGGGCACTCTGCGTGTCGAGGTCAATATCTGTCACGTCATACAGCCGAATGGCGAGGCTGTTGCCACCTTGCTGGCGCAGCGATCGCATCTGCTCTGGAGCAACCTCCCAGTAGGCTTCCACTTCTTGAGGGGAACGGGCTTTGAGCAACACTCGTGAGACCTGAACCCGACCTACCCCTCGGCTATTGTCGCGTCCTCCAAAGGCAGACCATGCAGCAGCACCGACCCCTCCGGCAGAGATCGCGTCACCCATCGTGGGTTTACCCGTCAGGGTCTCACCTGGTATTGGGGCTACCCCGCCCTCGGTCAGCCCTGGGCTTTGGAAAGCGTCGCCCGCCTGCTCGTGTGCCAAGCGATCGGAGGGAAGGTCTTGAAGCGAATCATCCCAACGGGTCTCGGTGTCACTTGTCCCAACCCAGCGCTCGCTCAAAGAGTCAGGCTCTGGCGGCGCAAAGCCCTGACCATAAGTCTCTTCCTGAACTTGATCGGTGCCCAACCCGCTCGCTGGGGCACGATCGCGCCCGCTTCGACCGAGCAACCAAAGCAGCCCTGCGCCCGATGCGATCGGAAATAGCCACCACCCGTTCAACCCTCCCGGTTTTCCGGCTACTCCATCCCCGCCGAGCGAGGGTAAAAAGCCAAACAAGCCGCCACCCCCTGCACCCGACTTTCCGGCTCCGGTAGCGGGGTTTGCGGTATTAGAAGAAACGGCTTCGCCGCTTGTGGTTCCGACGGCTCCAGTCAAGTTTTCGGGCACCCCGACTTTAGAATCATTGGTAGCCAACGTTGGCAAGGCTCCTTTCTGAGTCGTGGTTGCCGGTGCGATCGCATCAGGTTTCTTGCTGGCATTGATTGCCTCAGCTACCCCTGCCTGTGCGATCGCGCTTTGCCCAACCGGGGCAGTGGCAAATCCTAAGAATGCCTGAGCAGCAGGCGTAGGATTGCCCGCATTGTAAACGTAGTAAAGCGGCTGCGAAAACGGATAGCGGGGATCAGTCGGCGGCGTGCCGTGCATCACAACTGCTTTGACGCCGGGCTGATTTTTGATCTGGTTTGCCGTGGTGTAGCTGATGCCGTTTTTGCCGAGGGCGCGAATTGCCGCTTGGGTCGTGTCATTTTTTAGCTTTTCGGTGGTGGTGCCTGTGGCAAACTTGCCCTGCTTAAAGACGGGATACTCTCTAAACGCTTGGCGGGTGTCGCTGCTGTCGGGTCGATCCACAAAGCGAATGGCGGCAGGCGCGCCCCCAACTTCTGACCAATTTTTGATCTCCCCGCGAAACATTTTGGCAAATTGCCCAATATTGAGGCTTTTGGCAAACGAATTGGTAGAACCGACCACGATCGCAATTTTGTCTCGCCCAACCGGGACGGCTTCGAGTCCTTTTGCCTTTTCTTGTGCCGTGAGCGGACGCCCGATCGCCGCGAGATCGACTTTGCCATCTAACAAGGCTTGAAGTCCTTCAGGGGTGCCAGCATTGTTAGAGGTAACCTGGGTGCCTGGATACTGCTTCTCGAAGCGTTGAGTGAGAACCTGGTTAACAGCAACCATGCTGCTAGAGCCATCGATCCGCACGTTGGTTCCTTGTGCCACAGAGCCAGGGAGCTTGAATGGGGCTGCTTGCGCTAACGCTGGCATCTGTGCCCCGGACGTAAGACTCAGGGAAAGAGCAAACCCAACTGCTAAAGAAAATTTTGAATGCACCATACTTTCCATCCACAGTAGCAAAAACTTTTTTACACCGATGCAGTCCTGTTAGGCAAGTCCAAGCGAATACTAAAGCAGATCATCAAATCTTTAGAATTTAACGATGGGAATCGTGCTTGGTGTTGCAAGGAAACACAACCTAAACTAAGCAGCCTTTTGAGCGATGAATCTGGCTAGAAATTACCTTATGACAAATTTTGCAATTTAGAAATAATGTAAGAGTTTATTAATATGCGAAGATCAAAAACTAACGGTTTCTGATGTTTTCCTGTGATTCGACCTGCCACTAAATGCCCTCTCTCGACTGATCAAGATGCCTTTAAAGAGCGAGTGCGATCGCACTTCGAGCAAATTGCCCCCACGCTCGATCGCTGGAGTCGGCGCAATCGCTATTATTATCGAGACTTAGATCGCTTACATCGGTTTTTAATTCCCCCCAACAGTCGCGTTTTAGAAATTGGCTGCGGAACGGGTCATTTACTCAATACGGTCAATCCTGAAACGGGAGTTGGTATTGATTTTTCTCCCTCTGTTGTCAAGATTGCCACCGCCAAATATCCCCATCTACAGTTCTACTGTTTAGACGCTGAAACCCTGAATCTTGAGGACTTTGCGACCGATCAAACCTTCGATTTCATCATCCTTTCTGGCGTGATTGGGCATTTAAGTGATATTCAGCAAGTGTTACAAAATCTACATCTTTTTTGCCACCCGCGAACTCGAATTATTCTGACCTTTCATAACTTTTTGTGGCAACCCTTGTTGCATTTAGCTGAAAAAATTGGTCAACGTCGTCCTCAACCTCCGCAGAGTTGGTTATCGCTTTCTGACGTGCTCAATTTGTTGCAAATTACGGGATATTCATCGGTGCGATCGGGGCGGCGATTGTTGCTGCCAAAACCCATTCTTGGCATTAGTTTCCTATGCAATCGAGTGTTGGCCCACTTGCCGATTCTGAATCATTTATGCCTGACTCAATACATTGTTGCCCGACCTCAAAATAGTGTTACCCGACCTCAAAATAGTGTTGCCCAACCTCAACCATCGCTATGTCCATCACAACTCACCTGCTCAGTCATTATTCCAGCCCGCAATGAGGCAGGCAATATTCGAGGTGCGATCGCGCGTTTGCCCCTTCTGGGTTGCCACACCGAAGTCATTTTTGTAGAAGGACACTCTAAAGATGATACGTGGGCAGAAATTCAGCGGGTAGTCAAAGACGGGCATCCTCACTTCACCCTGAAAGCTTTTCAGCAACCCGGAACAGGAAAAGCAGATGCCGTGCGCCTTGGCTTTTCGGAAGCGACGGGCGATATGTTGATGATTTTGGATGCAGATCTCACCGTTCAACCCGAAGACTTGCCTCACTTTTTTGAGGTGATTGCCTCTGGGCGCGGAGAGTTTGCCAATGGGTCTCGCCTGGTCTACCCACGATCGGGCAAAGCGATGCCGTGGCTCAACAATTGGGCAAACAAGTTCTTCAGTTTGGCGTTTTCCTTCTTGCTGGGGCAACCGCTCAAAGATACGCTCTGCGGCACAAAGGTGCTGCGACGAGCCGACTACGAAAAAATTGCTGAAGGGCGCAGTTATTTTGGCGATTTCGATCCGTTCGGCGATTTCGATTTGTTGTTTGGCGCGACAAAGTTGGGACTCCATATTGTAGATGTGCCCGTGCGCTATCAGCCGCGAACCTATGGAGAATCAAACATTGCCCATGTCCGCGAGGGTTTAATCTTGCTGCGGATGTGCCTGTATGCGTCGCAAAAAATCAAGTTTTTTTAGGGCAAATCTTGGTGCCAAACCGGTGTGAACGGGTCTCAATTCTCAGCGACTTCCTTTTGAGATTTACGCCGTTCTAAAATACCTTGGGCAATGCGATACCACTCATCTCGCAATCGTTTGTCTGCCGCGCTACCGCTTAGAGCTTTGCCTTTGCGATCGGGATATTTGGCGTAAAACGTTTCGTTTGCTGCTGCAATGAGTTCTCCGTAATCCATGCCCAATTCTCGACATCGAGCTTCCAGGGTGTCCCCCCGACTTTGCTCATCCGTAGGCAGGGCTGGAGAACGTTTAGCCGCCGGGGGAAAGGTGGGAAGCGATCCTGCAATCAACGGAAAAACTTGCGGGGCTGCCCAGATCAGAGCCGCGATCGCAGCCACAATTAAGCCCAGCTGCAACCCCAGTTTCAGCAGACCCAACACGGTAAACCTCACCAGCCCAAAGGTCAGTTTGAACAAACGTTTGACCAGTTTGAAGGCTCCTTTGGCTGTACTTTTGATCAAAAAGGCAGGTCCATCGAAAACCGACTCAACCCACGATCGCGGATGAGCCTGCACAACAGACACTCGGCTAGATCGGCGACGCCCCACAGCCACGGTTCTTTGGTGAGAAGCTGACGCAGGAACAAGGGCAGCAGGCGGCAGGGGGATCGGGGGTACAGAGTCTGGAGCGCGGAACGAGAGGTGCTGAAGAATATCGTCTGCTGAGGCATAGCGATCGCTAGGTTTGGCACTCAACATGCGATCGAGAATGTCTGCCAAACGAGGAGAAACGCTCGCGTAGCGCTGCCATTGCCATGTGAGATTCACAGGATCAAACAGCGATTGCGGTTCGCGCCCGGTGAGAATGACAACGATCGTGACTGCCAGTGCATACAAATCGCTACTCGGATTTGCCTTGCCTTTCTGAATCTGCTCAACCGGCGCATATCCTGGCTTGCCAACAAAGGTATGAGACGCTGACGGGGCGATCTGATGCGCCGCTGCTTTCACCACACCAAAGTCAATCAGCACCGGCTTTTGGTCTCGTTCTCGCAAAATAATATTGTCGGGCGAAATATCACGATGAATGATCCCGGCTCGGTGAATGTAGTCCAGCACGGGCAGCAGTTCTTGCAGCAGTTGCGTGACTTCTTTTTCGCTAAACGCCAATCCTCGCTGTCGCCGTTCTTCGATCAGATCCTGATAGGTTTTCCCTTCTACGTAATCTTGCACGAGAAACAAAAGCTCGCCGCTCGGCTGTTTGACTCGAAACAGTTCGCGAAATTGAGGAATCTGCGGGTGATGAAGCTGATATAAGACCCCCGCTTCTCTGGCAAATAATTCCTCCGCTTTTTGAGCGTTTTTTGCCCCTTGCGTTTGCGGATCAAACTCTTTTAAAACACACAATTCGTTAAACCGATTGGTATCTTGCGCTAAATAAGTCCGCCCAAACCCACCTTGACCCAACACGCGAAGAACGCGATAGCGATTTTGAACGAGCGTACCATCAGGAAGCGATCGGCGCATGGCAACAATGAGGGGAATGGGGAACGAGAATTCTTGCTTATCAAATTTATCACCGCTTCTCGCCATGGTGACACGATCGTAGACACCGCGCAATTTGCTCTAACGGTCAACCCTGCTCCCAGTATGCTAAACAATTAACTAGAGAGATATTCCGGATTCATCTCTCATCCCGTATCTTGTGAACCGTCGCACTCTCCTCCAGTTGTTAGGGCAAACCTCCGGTGGCGTCATTGCTGCCAGCGTTTTTGGAGGATGTCAGTCTCGGTCGTTTGATCCCCTGCTGCTTTTAGGTTCGCTCAGGGCTGACGAGCCGTTACCCGATCGTGTGATCACGCCATTAAGCGAGTTTTATGTTCAGTCTTATGCGTTGCCATCACGGGTGAATGCAGACACCTGGGAACTCCACATCAAAGGTGCGGTTAATGCGCCTCTAACGCTGACCCTGAGCGATATTTTGCAAGCTCCCCAAGAAACGTTTTATCTGACGATGGAGTGCATTGGCAACCCGACAGGAGGCAATCTCATCGGCAATGCTCAGTGGACTGGAACGCCGTTGTTGCCGTTTCTAGAGAAGGCGGGGATCAAACCAGAGGCAAAGGAATTTGCCATGAAGGGCGCAGATTGGTATGAAACGACGCTGCCCGTTGCAGAACTGATGCGCGAGGGGGTGCGGTTGGTGCATCAGATGAATGGTGAACCCCTCACCGCAGAACACGGCTACCCCGTACGCATTATCATTCCGGGGCATTTTGGGCAAAAACAACCGAAATGGCTGGTAGAACTGAGCGCGATCGCAAAGCCCAAAACCGGCTTCTGGGAAAATCAGGGCTGGTCTAACACGGCTGAAATTCCCACTCATGGCATGATCCGGCAGGTGCAAGAGCGGCGCGTGTGGGATAAGCGCCATCGGGTTACGCTCGATCGGGGGGGCGAGGCAGGCTGGGAAACCGGGGTTCTGATCGCGGGGGTGGCGCTCGATCGTTCTACGGCAATCACCGCGATCGACGTGAGTACAGATCAGGGGGCAACGTGGCACCGAGCCGAGCAAAATCGCCCCGAATCTCCCCACGAATGGACGCTCTGGCGCTATGCTTGGAACCCCCAAAAACCAGGAACCTACACGCTGCTAGCACGCGCCACATCCCACCGCCAACAGCAACTTTTAGACGATAAAAACGGCAAGGATGGCAGCACTGGCGTATTACGGATTCAAGCAACGTTGAATGCCTAAGACGCTACACAGTGCCGAGCGTTAGGGCTTGCTCAAAGCGATCGCGATCGCTGCCTTTCTGATTCAACAACAGCCACGATTGCACGAGATCAGGACCTTGCAAAGCTCCGGTTAAAGACGCTCTTAGGGATTTCATTACCACCCCTTTTTTAAGGTTTTGCTCTTTCACCACCTGTTTAATGATGGCTTGAATCTCGCTTTCGGTTAGAGGCGTCTCAGGCTTAACGGCTGCCAAAATCGCTTTGAGCGCCGTAGCAGAGTCATCTTGTTGAAGATGAGCTTTGGCATCTTCCGTAAACTCTAAGGGCATGAAGAGATAGCGCGTCATCTCAACTGCGTCATCTAATCGAGATAAACTCGGTGCGACCAAGCTGGCAATAGTCTCTAGCCAAGCGCGATCGCGGGTCTCGTCAAATTTATAACCCGCTTCTTGCCAGTAAGGAATCAGCAAATCTGTCACGGTTTCAACGGGCATTGCATGTAAATACTGACTGTTGAGCCAGTTCAGCTTGTCCCAATCAAATTTTGCACCCGCTTTATTCACCCGATCAAACCCAAACTGCTTCGCTGCTTCTGCAAGCGTGAAAAGTTCGGTCATCGGCTCTGGGGGAGACCAGCCGAGCAGGGTCATGTAGTTCACCAGACCTTCTGCGGTGTAGCCCATGCGTTTGAAGTCAGAAATCGAGGTGACGCCATCGCGCTTCGAGAGTTTCTGACCCGCTTGATTGAGAATGAGCGGTGTGTGCCCAAATTCTGGAACGGTTGCTTCTAACGCCTCATACAACAAAATCTGCTTTGGCGTATTGCCAATATGATCTTCTCCGCGAATCACATGGGAGATTTGCATATCGATGTCATCTACCACCACCACAAAGTTATAGAGCGGTTGACCAATGCCATTTGTATCTGCCGCGCGAGAAATCACCATATCTCCGCCAAGGTCGCGTCCTTTCCAAGTGACGGTTCCGCGAACGAGATCCGTCCAAGAAATCTCGCGATCGTCGTCAATTTTAAAGCGAATCACCGCTTGCCGACCTTGCGCTTCAAAGGCGGCTTGCTGTTCTGACGTTAGGTTGCGATGGCGATTATCGTAGCGAGGGGCTTCGTTGCGCGTTTTTTGGGCCTCTCTCATCGCGTCCAGTTCTTCTGGGGTGTCGTAGGCACGGTATGCCAGCCCCCGGTCAAGCAGGGCTTGAATCTGCTGAGCATAGAGATCGATGCGATCGCTCTGAAAAACTGGACCTTCATCCCACGTCATTCCCAGCCAGGTCAAGCCATCGAGTATATTTTGAGTAAACTCAGGGCGCGATCGCTCTAAATCCGTATCTTCAATTCTCAGAATAAATGTGCCGCCTTGATGACGCGCAAACAGCCAGTTGAAAACGGCGGTTCTCGCAGTTCCAATATGTAGATTTCCGGTGGGGCTAGGGGCGATGCGAACTCGAACAGACATAAAGAAACGCTGCGAAAGGGAATTTTGTATTCCTCATTCTAGCGGTAGAGCGTTACTGGCTTCATGACTCTGGAAGAAAGTCCTCATCCAATGCCTGTGCCAATGAGTAAGGAGATGATTCTGGAAAAGTAGCGATTGGCAAGCCTGTCTCATCTGTCGCCATCTTCCGCCCAGCTAAATATCCATTCTCTAAAACAGTCGGCAGGTAATTCTTTAGGCTTGGGCTATCTTCTAAAATGTCTAAAATTCTCAGTCTGGCGTTACGGATTGAAGCCTTCCAACTATTGGAGCGCTGGTTAGATTGAAACTGCCACTTTAGTAAATGCGTAAATAGAACGTTGAGATGGCTTCGTAAAGCTTGTCGATCGCGCCTTCCCAAGTCCTCAATCTCCTCTAACAGGTTAGGCATGTCTAAATCCTCGTAACGTCCCTCTTGCAACGCTCGAAGTTGAGACTCAACCCATAGATTAAAATCTGTGTCATAGAGAACTTGAATTTTTAGCATACGCTTTTCTCATCTCGATTAGAGCGATGGTCACAGTCTTCGATAGTCACAAGCTTATATTTTTACTTCGGGTTTTGCAGTCCTCATTCTAGCGGTAGAGCGTTACTGGCTTCATGACTCTGGAAGAAAGTCCTCATCCAATGCCTGTGCCAATGAGTAAGGAGATGATTCTGGAAAAGTAGCGATTGGCAAGCCTGTCTCATCTGTCGCCATCTTCCGCCCGTCCAAGTAAGCCTCTTCTAACACAGACGGTAGAAAACCCTTCAAACTAGGGCTATCTCTTAAAGTCCTTGCAATTTTAATTCTAGAATTGCGAATAGAGGATTTCCAGCTATTGCACTGCTGTTGGGGTTGAAATTCCCACTTCAGTAGATGAGTGAAGATCACTACCAAATGGCTTTCCAACGCTTGTCGATCGCGCCTTCCCAAGTCCTCAATCTCCTCTAACAGGTTAGGCATGTCTAAATCCTCGTAACGTCCCTCTTGCAACGCTCGAAGTTGAGACTCAACCCATAGATTAAAATCTGTGTCATAGAGAACTTGAATTTTTAGCATCGGTTCGTCTTGTCCGAGTGACAGCTACATCTATTTTGGCAGAACGGCACGATCGCAAGCTTGTTCCAAAGTGCGGCGAATCCTAAATGATGTCTCGCTTGACACTGCGCCTCATCCCCTCAGGTATGCAAATAGAGCAAACCATTTATTTCTATTGATTCACGGATTCAGGTTATTCAAAATGCTCTACGGGACTGACGGGGCTCGAACCCGCAACTTCCGCCGTGACAGGGCGGTGCTCTAACCAATTGAACTACAGTCCCCTATTCGGGTGAGCGCTGTGTTTCTAGCGCGGTCTCCATTATGTGCGATCGCGCTTTGTTTTGTCAAACGCTTTGGCGATTGGCGGATAAAACGTCGCCCACCCGCTGCCAACTTTCCTTATTTCATACGGTAGTCTGCATCCACCCAACAGCGTGGCAAGTCTTCACCCGACGGGAAAATCAAGATGTCTTTTCCGTAGGATTTAGCATCTTGCTCTTCCTGCCCTGCCTGAATTTGACCCGGAACCTCAGCTTCTGCCGGATTGGTTAACACCTGAACGTCTAGCACTTCAACCAAGGCTCCGGTTTCTTTTTCTTGTAACAGCATATGTGTGATATTTCCTTAGCAATTTCGTTACCTTCTGTAGGATGCGGTGGAAGGCTGGATATTCTCATCTGTCCCAAGGTAAATTAAGCAACTAGGGGAAATAGATTATGCGATCGATTGCTGAAATCAATGACAAAATCGAGCGCCGCCAAGCCGTCGTCCGAACGGTGGAAGAAGTCAAAGCTCAAGTGGCAGAGGTTGGGATTGCCCAAACTGCCAAAGAAGTTGATGTGGTAACAACAGGGACGTTTGAGCCGATGGAGTCGTCTGGGGCGATTCTAAATCTAGGACAAACCGATCCACCGATCAAAATTCGGCAATGCTGGATCGATGGCGTGCCTGCCTATGCGGGGTTTGGAGCCGTCGATTTGTACCTAGGAGCCTCTCAAGCGGTTGAATACTCTGGCACGACAGACCTCAACGACATCGAAGAAGTTCGAGAAGGAGCCGAAGCGCGAGTGCGGCAACGGGGTGGGGGACATGTGATTGAGGAATTGATTGCAGGTCGTTCGGTGCCGCTTAGAGCCGTGGGGCAGGTAACGGATTGCTACCCGCGTGCCTCGTTTGAGACCACGATTTCCCAAAATACAATTAATCAGTTTTATTTATTTAATCCCCGTAATTTATATCAAAATTTTATTGTAGGGGTCAACGGTGGCGATCGCGCGCTTTTTACCTATCTAGGACCGCTTCAACCTCGCTTAGGAAACGCGGTTTACTCCAATCCTGGTGCAATTTCACCGCTATTAAACGATCCGGATTTAGAACTCGTTGGCATTGGCACACGCGTGTTTTTAGGCGGCGCGATCGGGTATGTTGCGTGGGAAGGCACCCAGCATTTCCCTCTACAAAAACGTTTGCCCAATCGAACGCCCATCGGTCCGGCAGCAACCCTAGCACTCGTGGGCAACGCCAAATACATGAACCCGAAATGGGTCAGAGGCTGTTATTTACGGGGATATGGTCCATCGCTGATGCTAGGAGTTGGCATTCCGTTGCCCGTGTTGACCGAAGCCGTGATTGCTCATTGCTCAGTTCAAGATCAAGACTTGGTAGCGCCTGTGGTCGATTTCTCGATTCCAAGGCGGGTGCGTCCAACGTTTGGGCTGGTAAGCTATGCCCAGTTGAAATCAGGAAAACTGATCATTGATGGTAAATCGGTTCGGGTTGCGCCGCTCGCCAGCATCTATTTATCGCGGCAAGTGGCGACTGAATTGAAACACTGGATCGAACAGGGCGCATTTATGTTGACCGAACCTGTCGCGTCAATTCCGAACGATCGCACCTTTATTCCTCAAGATATGCGAGGCTCGTAGTCTATGTTTGCAACGATTCGCGGCACAAAGATCTATTTTGACATCGAAGGATCGGCGCTTGTGCCAAACGGCGATCGCATGGAGGAAAAACCCGTCGCCTTTTTGCTCCATGGAGGTCCTGGAGTCGATCATACGTCTTACAAGCCCACCTTTTCGCGGTTGGGCGATCACATGCAGCTTGTGTACATCGACCATCGTGGGCAGGGGCGCTCAGAGCGGGGCGACCCATCGACCTACACCCTCGATCACAATGTGGAAGATATCGAAGCGCTGCGGCAATATTTAGGCTTGGGCAAAATTATTGTAATCGGTGGTTCCTACGGTGGCATGGTAGCGCTGACTTACGCCAGTCGATATCCGCAGAACCTGTCTCACTTAGTTGCGATCGCCACCGCTCCAGATTTTCGCTTTCTAGAGCGAGCGCAAGAGATCTTAGCCCAGCGAGGCACCGTCGAACAAATCGCGATCGCGCAGCATCTTTGGGATGGCAACTTTGAGTCTGAAGCACAACTGCGCCAATACTTTCAAGTCATGCAGCCGCTCTATTCCATCACCTACACGCCCAACAATAAACCAACAGCGTGGGATCGCGCCATTCTTTCAGTGGAGGCGATCAACGTTGCATTTGGTGGCTTTTTGCGAACCTATGACGTTCTAAAAGATTTGCCTCGCATTACTGCCCCAACGTTGGTAATCGGCGGGCGGCACGATTGGATCTGCCCACCAGAGTGTTCAGAAGCGATCGCGGCGGCGATCCCAAACGCAGAGTTACAAATTTTTGAGGGGAGCGGACACTCGATCCGCACTGATGAACCCGATGCCCTCTTGGATGCGATCGCTCACTTTGTGACAACCTCCACAGACTGAGCAACCTCTCTACTTGCCTAAACCTAAAATTAAAGGGGAGCATGACCTGCTCCCCTTGCGTAGCCTATTTAATTGTCAGACCTTATTCTGCCGTCTCAGCAGACTCAGCCCGTTCGCTCTTCTTCACCGGCTTGGGGAGAGGAGCATCGCGCTTAGGGGCGGGAGGAGGGGTAGCACCCATGGGTCTGCCCGGTGCACTCCCTGTCCGTTGACGGAATGGTGGCTTACTGCCTCCTCGCGCACCGCCTCTAAAATCACTTCGACCCTCAAACTTTGGCTTCTTCCGAGGCGGAATCATGCCGATCGACGTTCCTTGCTGAACGACCAAGTTCCCTGCTTGCCGATGAACTTGCAAATCCCAGAAATAGCCTAATGCTTTTCCTGAAACATTGCCTAGAAGCTTGAGTTTAAAGGCTTTGGCACGATCATCTTTCTTGCGAGGCGCTTGCTGAATTTTAACGATCATCGAACCGTCGTCGGTAGAGTGGTAAACTATCTCCCCGCGAATCGAGAAGTAGTTGTCTTGCACTTCAGAAGACGGCACATAAGACGGCACCTCGTCCTCAACCGGTTCCTCAGCATCGTCAGATTTGATCAGATTCTCCGGTTCCCACACGCCAACGATCTGTACGTGCAAATCTTCCTGGCGATCGCGGGTGCGAGGGTACACAACCCAAACATGCTCTTGGCTGAGGTCTAAATGGTTTTTCACCAAGCTCATGACCCGCCCCAACAGGACTGCCTCAACGAGGGTACCATCGCTGGTAGTCATGCTACCACGGGTAAACTGTTCATCAGACGGCTCATAGCGACCGCGCACAAGACCGATCGCCCGATATTGCATCGGCTCACTGGGCGCAGGAATAGGTTGCTGCCGAGACGCCGCCATCGGATCTTCTTCCACAGGTTCAGGCACTGGCGGCACTGGCTCAGGCGCTGCGATCGATGCAGGCGGTGGCGGTGACGCAGGCGGTGGCGCAGGGCGGACAGGACGGGCTGGAGGCTGCATCAAAGCAGGTTTCTCACTCAATGGTTGGGACATCTCAACGGTATCTCCACGTTCAGCAGAACTGTTTTCAGTAGAACTGTCGTCGGTCGAGAGCGGCGTTGGAGATTGGGGAGAACGGTTGGGCAAGGGACTCATAGGCTATCATCGTCACAGGAAGGCAGAATGCATATCCGTTTATTGTACTGAATGCAGCTAGACTCGGACGAATCCGAATAGTTCTGCTATTTTTACAGAAAAAACATTCAATGATCATCGGTCTGCAACAGGTGCTCTTTGAGCTTAGCAAGGCAGCTACACCGAAAAAGCACGGATCTGTTGAACCTTTCTTAGCATTTACGGCAGGGTGGGAGCAAGAAAGCTATGCCAATAATACTGATTTTTTAGGGTTCTCCAGCCTGTTGTCTGGTTATCTGGCTAATATCCTTCAGGTTTCCCGACTTCTAAACTCAATCAACACGAGATAGCGTTGTTGTTAGGGTTTGCAAAATTTCATCTCAACCTATTTCCGAAACGAAAGCCGTTTTTGATGAAGTCGATTTAAAGTAGCGCCCTGTCCTGCTTGATCAAAGCAACCCTAAAGTCTGATGTCAAATGTTAAGTTTTTATGACAGCTTGAAGATTGTGACAGACAGCTTAAGGATGGGGATGAACTTAACGGCTAGAGGAGCGGTCTAAAGGATCTGAACTGTTTTCCATCGGCTTCTACCCATCTGTCTCACTAATCCCTCTCTCTACACTGGATTTAGACGAATGCATCTCCCTTTTATTGGCAAAACTCAGAAGCCCGCTCCCTGGCTGATCGGAGCTATGGCAGCAGGTACGATCGCAGTTTCTGGAACAGGATTTTTGATTGCTCGTACCCTAGCCCCGCGCCAAGCGATCACAACTGCAACTGCCCCGGTCGAGGCAAAGACCGTAACGGTTCGGATTGCTGCTAGTGGCGAAGTGATTCCATATCAGACGGTGAACTTAAGTCCTAAATCGGCGGGGCAGATTGCTCAGATCCTGGTAGATCAAGGGGATCGGGTTGAGCAGGGTCAGATTGTCGCTCGGATGGACAGTCAAGATGTTGACGCAGAACGCATTCAAGCGCAGGCGCGAGTGGCAGAAGCCCAAGCCAAGCTGAACCAGCTAAAAGCCGGAACACGAATCGAAGAAATTCGCCAAGCAGAAGCAGAGGTGAGTCGGGCACAGAGCGAAATTAACCGCGTCCGCCGGGTAGTTGCCGATGCCAATTCTGCCCTTGAGTTTGCCCGTCGCCAAACTGGGCGGCAGCAAGAACTCGCCGATCAAGGTGCGATCGCGGTTAATGCCTTAGACGAGTTTCAGCGCAAAGAGCAAACCGCTAGAGAAACTGTTGGACAAGCGCAAGCCCAACTCAGCCAAGCCCAAGCCCAGTATGAGCAAGCTGTTCAGCAACTTCGGCAACAGCGAAACGGGGCACGCCCTGAAGAAATTGCTCAGGCGGACGCTCAGTTAACCAGCGCGAAGGGGCAGCTTAGGGGCGTAGAAAATCGAATGGAAGACAGCTTCATTCGTGCCCCCTTTGCCGGAATCATTACGCAGCGCTATGCCACGGTTGGGGCCTTTGTCACGCCAACGACTCAAGCCTCGGCAACCGCAGACGGCGCGACGTCTACCTCCATTTTTGCTTTGGCAAACGGGCTAGAAGTGAGGGCAAGAGTGCCCGAAGTAGACATTGGGCAGATTAGGCAGGGGCAAGAAGTAGATATTCGGGTCGATGCCTATCCAGATCAAGTGTTTAAAGGACGAGTCCGCCGGATTGCGCCTGAAGCGATCGTAGATCGAGACGTGACCTCGTTTGAAGTTCGAGTGGCGCTCCTCACTGGCAAAGACCAACTGCGCTCTAAAATGAACGCCGACGTGAGTTTTCTAGGTGAAAAACTAGACAACACCGTGGTTGTGCCCACGGCAGCCCTTTCAACCAATCGCGGCAAAACTGGAGTTTGGGTTCCGGGCACCGAGAAGCCAACCTTTCAAACGGTAAAAACAGGGTTGACCTTTGACAACGAAACCCAAATCGTGAGCGGTTTGCAATCGGGCGATCTGATTTATGTTCAGCCTCCAGAAGGGCAAAAGTTAGGCACACCCGACAGCTAGAAAGGAAGGAGCGAAATGGATTGGGTAGAAAGTGGAAGAATGGCCGTCAAAACGCTAACCGCCAACAAGATGCGGAGCAGTTTGACGATGCTAGGCATGATTATTGGCAATGCGTCTGTGATTGCGATGGTGGGGATTGGTCAAGGGGCGCAGCGGTTAGCGTCTGAGCAGTTTGAGTCGTTGGGTCCGAATGTGTTGTTTGTCTCGCCGGGTAGCGGTCAGGCGCGCCAGCGCACCACAAACCTGCCGCGAACCCTGGTTTGGGATGATGCCACCGCGATCGCGGCTCAAGTTCCGGCGGCGCAGGAGGTGGCTGCCCAAAAGCAAGGTCAGTACCCGATTGTCTACGGCGGACTCAATTCAAGCTCTACCGTCACCGGAACCACGCCTTCGTTTTTATCAGTTCGCAGTTTTGATGTAGCGAAAGGACGGTTTCTTACCGATCTCGATCTCAAGCGTAATCAACGTGTGGTGATTTTGGGTTCGGATCTTGCCAATCGATTTTTTAGCGATCAAGACCCGATCGGAAAACGCATCCGCATTCGCAATGTGAGTTTTCAAGTGATTGGGGTGATGCAGGCTAAAGGCTCGTTTTTGGGCAGCAACCAGGATGATGTCGCCTACATTCCTCTGACAACGATGGCGAGCACCTTAACCGGGCGAACGTCCCCGTATGGGCTGGATGTGACGATTATTTCAGTATCTGCCAAAGACGAAGCCAGCGTTCCCGCCGCCGAGTTTCAGATCAGTAATTTGCTGAGACGCCGCCATAAAATTGTCGATCAAGATGATTTTACGGTGCAGACTCAGAAGGATATTTTGCAAATTGTTGGCACGATCACGGGGGGGCTAACGGCGATGTTAGCCGCGATCGCGGGTGTCTCGTTGCTCGTTGGTGGCATCGGCATCATGAATATCATGCTAGTGTCTGTTACCGAACGCACTCAAGAAATTGGGCTACGAAAAGCGATCGGCGCATCCGGTCAAGATATTCTCGTGCAGTTTATGATTGAAGCCGTTCTGCTATCGGCGGCGGGTGGCTTGATCGGCACCGGGGTTGGAGTAGGCGGTACCCTTTTGGTTGCCACCTTTAGCCCGTTGAAAGCCGTTGTTTCACCGACCGCGATCGCACTGGCAGTCGGAGTATCCGGCACCATTGGCTTGGTGTTTGGCGTCATTCCTGCCCGACAAGCCGCCAAGCTCGATCCGATCGTTGCCCTCAGAAGTGCCTAAGTTACGCCTACGTTTCCTTTACCTCTTGTCCTATGCCTCTATCTACGATCGTCCGGCTGGAAGGAATCACCAAAATCTACGGGTCGGGGGATACGGAAGTTCGCGCCTTAGCAGGGGTCGATCTGACCATTGAGCAAGGCGAGTATTGTTCGATTATGGGTGCGTCAGGGTCGGGCAAATCCACCATGATGAATGTGATTGGATGTTTGGATCGCCCCACCGACGGGAGCTACTATTTAGACGGGCAAGATGTGGCGCAGATGAGCGATCGCGACTTGGCACACATCCGCAATCAGAAACTTGGCTTTGTATTTCAGCAGTTTCACCTATTGCCTCAACTATCTGCCTTAGAAAACGTCATGTTGCCAATGGTTTATGCCAGCATTTCCCCTGCCGAGCGCAAAGAGCGAGCCACAGAGGCGTTGATGCGGGTGGGATTGGGGCAACGGTTGCAAAATCGACCGAATCAGCTATCGGGAGGGCAGCAACAACGAGTTGCGATCGCGCGAGCTATTGTCAATCGTCCGGTGCTGCTTTTGGCAGACGAACCAACCGGCGCGCTAGACTCAACGACCACTAAAGAAATTCTCACTATTTTTGGCGAACTCAACCAAGGTGGAATGACGGTCGTAATGGTGACCCACGAATCTGAGGTGGCTCGATGCACCGACCGAGTGATTTGGTTTAAAGATGGTCAAGTGATGCAGCCCTACCTTGCCCCAGAAGATTTGGCAACTGTAACGGCGGCTTAGGTGCGGTGAAAGAGTAGAAATGCTTGTTTCGCGCCGCTAACCGCTCTAGTCATCGGCTGCCAGCATCTTAGCACCACCCCAAGCGGCTTCCTTCAGTCCGCTTCACTGTGTGTTAGACCGTGCCTCAACAGAGCGACTAGAAACTACAGTCTTTTCAGCAACTCATCGTACTCGTCATGCGCCCCAATCCAGAACCAATAAATGTGGTCGTCTGATTCCAGCAACCCTAGAACTCGATAGTCAATGCTGACACGCGCAGAATAAATTGGTTGGCGTTGACTTACTCGCTTGAACTGCAAACTAGTATGGTATGGATCTTCACGCCAGAGTTCATATGCCTTGTCAGCCTGCTCTTGCACTGTTGCGGAAAGTCGATCAAGCCGCTTGCGGAATGCTTTTGTGACACTCGATTTCATGGCTTAACCGGAAAAACCTTATCCAATGGAACCGTCTCACCGCTTGCGATTTCTTGCCGAACCATGTTAGCCAATCGCTCCCATTGTTCATCCGTCGTTGATTCAAACTGCTCTGTCCATCTCTGTTCGTCTTTCAGTTCAGCCATGAGACGCGACGCGATCGCATCTTGCTGATCAGCAGGCAGTTTCTGAATTTCTGAAATGACTTGCTGAAGAAGTTCTGTCATGGGTTTGAGGATGAGCTTGTATCTCAATTCTACTCAACGCACTGAACTCTCAGTCTTAGATTCTCAACTGTCATACCCTACGATCTTGCCATAATTGCCTTCCTCGACCTGTTGGCGCACTTGAGATTCATAAATCTCATCGCCACGTCGAGCAACCTCTTCTTTGCTGTAGCGGGGTTGCCTAACTGTCATGGGCTTGACCTCGTTTCAACGTCTCAACAGTTGCCCCTTCATTTTAATCTGGACATTCGTCCCTTAGGATTTATACTGAACTCGCGCTGGATAACTCCCTACCAATGAACTGAAGCCAGACGCTGCGATCGTGCGGCTGCGATCGCTAAACTGATATAAAAATGGGGGCGAAGGGACTTGAACCCTTACGACCTTTCGGTCAACGGATTTTCTTACTACTGTAGCTTTCGCTACCACGCTTCGAGTCGGTTTCACCTTAAGCGTGTTTGTAGTCTGGACTATGCCTTTACCTTTTAGCGCGATGCACCAGTCAGGTAGGAGCCGTCTAGTCTCTACACTTTCTCTAGCAACACGTTGCTTGAAATACAGCATGTTTGTCTAGAGCTTAGCTCGGCGTTGGCAGGTTAAAGCGTTCACCGAATTTGACTCCATTCACACAGAGCATTTCTGCTCAGGTGCTCAATTTATCTAAGTCCGTAGCGTCTACCATTCCGCCACGCCCCCAAGTCTGCTTCAGCTACAGTGCCAGAATCTAACTCAGACCTGCAAAAAATTAGCGCGATGGCTTCTTCTTTGTTAGTTACAAGCCGATTTTGGACAGAAGCTGAGCTTTTACCTTGTTTATTTCACCATTAATTGAGCAACTTATCAACTTTTTTACTCGTATTCGTTACGAGCCATGCAACGCCTCTAGCAATAGCTATCGTTTCTATGCGCCAAATCGAATGGTCGAGGTTTAGTCAGGGCTGACGAAAAACGTTGTAGATGTTGCAGTGCATCCCTAGGTCGTTACGAACAAGGTTCCTGTGGTCACGAATCTTGTTTGTGTCGTGACGAATCTTGTTTATGTCGTGACGAATCTTGTTTGTGTGGTTAAGTCTCGGTTCAGTGTCGCGACAGATTGGGTTCGTGTCATTTATAGGTCAATGTCGTGATGTCACTCAGTGCGTAAGTCCTGTTGGTAAAGCCTGTTTCTGACGATGAAAAACGGTACGATAGAGGAGTTGCTACAGCAGTACAGCTATGCTTGTTGCTCTCTTATACTTGGCGCTTGGTGGAACTTACCTGTTAGTTGTGCCCCTGATCCTATTCTTTTACTTACAGAAGCGTTGGTACGTTGCAAGTTCGTTTGAACGAGCATTTATGTACTTTATGGTATTTTTCTTCTTTCCTGGTTTGTTTGCGCTCTCACCGTTTCTCAATTTCAGACCAAAGCGCCGTCAGATTGAGGCATAAGGAACGTCAATGCGTCGAATTGATGCGATCGCAATTACAATCGGGGTCTTCATTGCGGGTGGAGCGCCCTATTTTCTGCTGAAAGGCGCTGGCATCGATAGTCTGAGTGCTGGGATTTGGAGTCAACTGCTGCTAGTGGGCGGCTTGTTGGGCTGGCTAGCAAGCTATTTGTTCCGCGTGGTCAGCAAAGATATGACCTATAACCAGCAGCTAAAAGATTATGAGGACGCCGTGCTTCAGAAGCGGTTAGAAGAATTGACGCCAGAGGAGCTAGAAAAGCTTCAGGCGGAGATTGAGCAGGAAAAGAAAGGAAAGCCAGGGTCGTGATAAATGGGTAGGTCTAGGAGCAAATTTACAGTACCCTACTGATCTACGCTTTCTAGAGGATAGCCATGACTTCAGTTTCTCAATGCTTCGAGCAGCTTCGAGATCACGCTCGATGTGCCCTGATTCCCTTTATTACGGCTGGCGATCCAGATTTGGGGACGACGGCAGAAGCATTACGAGTGCTCGATCGCAGTGGAGCCGACCTCATCGAGCTAGGTGTGCCCTACTCTGACCCGTTGGCAGATGGTCCAGTGATTCAAGCGGCGGCAACGCGATCGCTCCACCAAGGAACGCGGCTTGACGATGTGCTTCGGTTGCTCAAAGAGGTGACACCAGACTTGCGATCGCCAATTGTTCTTTTCATGTACTACAACCCCATCCTCAATCGCGGCATCGAACGGTTTCTCCAAGAACTTTCAGAAGCAGGCGTAAAAGGATTAGTTGTGCCAGACTTGCCGCTAGAAGAAGCAGACGCGCTCTTGACGCCTGCCCAAAAGCACGGGATCGAACTTATTTTACTCGTTGCGCCTACTAGCCCACCTGAGCGGATCGCCGCGATCGCGCAACGCTCTCAAGGGTTTATCTACCTCGTCAGCACAACGGGTGTCACGGGGATGCGATCGCAGATGCAAACCCGCGTCAAAGATTTGCTTTTAGAACTCCGCCAAGTCACCGACAAACCGATCGGGGTCGGATTTGGGATTTCTCACCCTGATCAGGCGCGGCAAGTCATGGAGTGGGGAGCAGATGGGGTAATTGTGGGCAGTGCGTTTGTAAAGCGCCTCTCGGAAGGAACGCCCAATGAAGGGTTGGCAGCGATCGCCCAATTTTGCCAAAGTTTGCGAAGTGCGATCGCTGTTGAGTAACCTACTCTCCTTCGCCTGCGTGGTAAGAACTTCTGACCAGTGGCCCCGATCGCACATGAGAGAATCCTAGATCCCGTGCGATCGCCCCTAGGTTCTCAAACTCGTCAGGATGCCAGTATTTCTGAACAGGAAGGTGTGCCAAGGAGGGGCGCAGGTATTGACCAAGCGTGACGCGATCGCACTCCACTGCCCGAAGATCGCTCAGCGTTTGGATCACTTCTGCTTCGGTTTCTCCGTGCCCCAGCATTAAGCCTGACTTGGTAGGAATTGTAGGATCTAGTTGTTTAACCAATTGCAGAACTCGGAGTGTGCGATCGTACGTTGCTCCCCGCCGCACCGGAGCCTGTAAGCGCTTCACCGTCTCAATATTATGGTTATAGCAAGCAGGTTTTGCAGCTACGATCGTTGCAATTCGCTGCTGCTGCAAGTCTTCTGGTGCTTCTCCAGCGCCTCGCCCACCCCAAAAATCAGGCGTCAATACCTCAATCTGCGTCTGCCGATTCACCTGGCGAATCCGTGCCATTGTCTCAGCAAACCAACCGGCTCCTTGATCAGGCAAATCATCTCGCGCCACCGATGTGAGGACGACATATCGCAATCCTAGCGATCGCACTGATTCTGCCACTTTCTGAGGTTCATCAAGATCAAGCGGCATCGGGGCATGACCCTTATCCACCTGACAAAACCCGCACGATCGCGTGCACGTCGGTCCCATGAGTAAAAAACTCGCCGTTCCTTGGGCATAACATTCGCCCCGATTGGGACACCGTCCTTCTTCACAGATTGTATGAATGTTGCGCTGCTTGATAATTTTTTGAACCGTAGAAATTTCGCTCGCTTTACCTAGCGGACGCCTCAACCAATCTGGCAGGGAGACCCCTTTGGGCTTGGGCGGCGGAACAGAAGCTAGCGAAGGGATGGAATTGGTTTCTGGTGACGTTTCTAGTGACATGGAGGTGGGAATACTAGGACTCAGTTTGGTTAACGTGCTGGCAACCACGGTCATCAAATACGGGGAGACAAACACATCGCTAAAGTGGGCGAAGTGCCACGCTGTTGAGCACAGAACCTGCCGTTCAATTTTGAAGTTAGGAGCTACACTGGGTCATGTTTGGCACATTTTAGTACTGAATTTGCTGCGATCGCGCACTGCCTTCGCCCATCGGATGACTATATTTGTAAGATTTTTTAGCTCACTGGGTCAGCCCCTCTCTGGCTTGCCAAATGTGGGGGTTACACCCTGACGATATTAAAGTTTTTCTGTTCTCAGTCTCATTAAGAGGAGTTCAATTGTGGCAGGTCACAAGATTTTAGTGATAGATGACAGCACTGTTATTCGCACAATGGTGCGAGACATGCTGCCCAAAGGAAATTTTGAAGTCCTAGAAGCCAAAGATGGCGTTGAGGGCATCAACAAAATTCGGCAAGAACGCCCGACTATTATTATGTTAGATTTTTTGCTGCCTCGCATGAGCGGCTGGGAAGTCTTTCAGCAAATTCAAGGTCAAGCCGATTTGCAGTCAATTCCCCTCGTTTTGATGTCTGGTCGAAAGGAGGAAGTTGCTGAAAAATTTCGAGAGCCGTTTGAGTACTTTGAATTTGTTCAGAAACCCTTTGACCAGAAAGGGCTAATTGACGCCATCAAAGCGGCGATGACGAAAGCCAAACGTCGTCCGGCTGCCGATCCAACCGTTCCACCCACAGAAGGAGCCGGAGCCGCAGAGGTTCAAGCCCTCACCATCAAAATTGCCAAGATGCAGGCAGAGATGGATGCGATGAAGAAGCAGATGGCTCAGATCATGGCGTTCATCAAACAAAAGATGAAATAGCCCAGCGATCGCAACGGGTTGCCCTAGAAAAGGATGCTCTGAGAGCGTCCTTTTTTCATTCGAGGTCGCGCCGACCTTCAAGTGCTCGTGCCAACGTCACTTCGTCTGCATATTCTAGATCGCCGCCCATGGGCAACCCAAACGCGATCCGGGTAACGCGGGTAAAGGGTTTGAGCAAGTGCCCCACGTACAAGGTTGTGGTTTCACCTTCAACACTGGGACTGATAGCCAGAATGGCTTCTTCAACCTTCTGCTGGCTGACTCGCCGGACAAGTTGTTGAATACTGAGTTGTTCTGGACCGATCCCATCAATGGGTGAAATGAGTCCGCCCAAAACGTGATACTTGCCTCGATATTCTCTCGTTTTCTCTAGCGCAATCACGTCTCTCGAATCGGCAACAATGCAGATCGTTTTGCTGTCTCGATTGGGCGCACGACAAATATCACATACTGGCTCTGCCGATAGATGACCACACACCGAACAGTAGCCCACCTGTAGCTTAGCTTCTACCAATGCCATGGCTAGGGCTTTAACTTCTTCTTCGGGGCGCTTTAGAATGTGCAATGCTAGGCGCTGAGCGGATTTTGGACCAATGCCAGGTAGATGTTGAAGGTGCTCAATTAATCGAGCGAGGGGGCGTGTGTAAACCGTTGTCCTTCCTCCGAATTTCTATGTCGATCGTAGCGTAGCGAGTTGCGTGCCGCAGACATTAGCCGACTTTTGCTGCTTAACCTGGAGGCCATGCCATTGATCGCCCTCCCAGGACATGTAAATGAAGGTGATCGACGGTCTGCCCGCCGTCGTCTCCGGTGTTGATGACTAAGCGATATCCGTTCGTCAGTCCAACTTGCTCGGCAACCCGTTTTGCGGTGAGTAACAAATGCCCCATCAACGCATGATCTTGGGATTCTGCATCAGAGAGCTTTGCGATCGTTTGCTTGGGAATCACCAAAATATGCACCGGAGCTTGAGGATTCACATCTCGAAAGGCAAGGGCTAGATTATCTTCATAAACGATGTCGGCATCAATCTCTTTCCGAATAATTTTGCCGAAAATGGTGTCGTTGGGGTCGTTCATAACACGTTGGAGGCAGAAGATTGGGTAATAAGAGATTTAGATGACGCGGTTCATTCGCTAATCGCTGTTCATTATACCAGCCTCACCTTTGCTTAAACTCGCAGTCGATATCTTGCGCTGACAGCCGTACATATCTGAAGAGATGCTGAAAGTCTCTGCCGCTCCACCTATGTCAGCGTACTATACGGAAAGTTTCCGCCGATCCGCCTGATTTAGGGTGATATGCGGAAACTTTCTCTCTAAAAAGAAGTTAGCTGGCTTCGGTTGTCGGTTTGGACATACTTGAAGGGTGTCTGTCAGAGTTCAGAATTTAAAGCAACCAGCACCCCTGGAGAAATATGCAGCAATCAGAATCAAAAATTGCGCTGCTGATTGATGCAGATAACGCCCCTGCATCCAAAATTGAGGCGATCGTGTCTGAAATAGCAAAGTATGGAGTTGCCAATATTCGTAAGGCTTACGGAAACTGGAAAAGTCCTGCTCTGAAAACTTGGGAAGAGTGCTTACACGAATATGCGATTCGTCCCGTCCAGCAGTTTGACTACACAAAGGGCAAAAATGCTACTGATGCTGCAATGATCATTGATGCAATGGATTTGCTATATACACAGCAGTTGGATGCTTTTGCAATCGTATCGAGTGATTGTGACTTTACTCCTTTAGTGATGCGGATTTTGACAAATGGCTTGAAAGTCTATGGATTTGGTGAGAAAAAAACACCTTTGCCCTTTGTTTATGCGTGTTCAACATTTTTATATTTAGAAACTATCGATCAAGCAGTAAATTCTGAGGAGACTTCCAAGGTTTCTGCAAGTGTTAAGAAAACTGGTAAAGAGTTGAAGCAAGACACAAAACTAATCAGTTTATTAAGAGGTGCTGTCTCCAGTACTCTAGATGATGATGGCTGGGCGAATCTAGCAGAGATTGGTGGGCACATAGCAAACCAGGCATCTTTTGACCCACGTAACTACGGATATGCAAAGTTAAGTGGTTTGTTCGAGGCTATTGACCTATTTGAGATTCAGCGAAAAAATAAAGCAGTTTACGTGAGGAGCAAGCAAAAGAATGGTACTGCTCTAAAAGTTTAGCGAGGCTCCTCATCGCTTAAGAATAAAGCCTTAAGCCTAATCAGCTTGCTATCGAGTAAGCTATAGATGTGAATTCTTACAAGGAAGCACAGATATGACATTAGCTGAAGTACTACCAGCAGCACGACAGCTCTCTGCACCGGAAAAACTCAGACTAATCCGGATTCTGGCTGAAGACTTGGATATGGTTGAGGATATTTCACCTTTAGAACCCTTCAAAACCTATGATTTGCCAACTCCATACGATAGTTTTGGGGCTGGGGCAGTTTTGATGGAAGCCCTTGAGCAGTCAAAGCTAAACCAATCTTGATGTATGCGATTCAAGTATTCAACCAGCAGCCCAATTCAGAACGAGTTTGACAGTTTACCGAGGTTGCCAGTGTCCTTGTGCCGAGAAGATCGAAGGGTTGAAGCGACTGGTTTAGTGGATAGTGGAGCTACAGTTAACGTCTTACCTTATGACATCGGCTTACAGTTGGGAGGTGTTTGGGATGATCGTAGAGCCGTTATTCAATTAGCGGGTAACCTCAGCAATCAGCCAGCGATGCCTTTCTCTGCGATCACTCACATTGAAGAGTTCCCACCCACCGAATTAGTATTTGCATGGGTAAGAAGTCCGAACGCGCCACTAATTTTTGGTCAGACGAACTTTTTTCTTGAATTTGATGTTTGTTTTTACCGTTCTAAGTTGGAGTTTGAGATAAGCCTGAAGTCGTAGCCAGCCAGCTAACAATTCAAATGCAGCGGACGGTTGGGAGATCCTGGTGCTGAGTTCGAGGTTGCTTGCCGCCGCTGATTTGAGTCGTTATACGGCTCAAGTTTCTGGTAGAGAAGTGGTTGAGAGGTTATCTGTTAGCATCAGGTGAATTGCAAAAACAGAGAGTCATATGGAAAAACTGACAGAGTTGCCGAAAGATTTACCTGTTCCAGTAGACGATGGCGCTTGCAATCATTTGCTAGAGAGGTCTTTGCCATCGATCACTTTGTTTTCAACTCAAGGTAGATGGGTAAATTTATCAGCGATCGCAGGTTATGTTGTCGTTTATTGCTACCCAATGACAGGTCAGCCTGGTATTCCGCTACCTAATGGTTGGGATGAGATTCCTGGGGTAAGGGGATGTACTCCACAATCCTGTGCCTTTCGGGATCATCACCAAGAGCTAGGCGAGTTAGGAGCGCAAGTGTTTGGACTTAGCACGCAAAGTACCGAACATCAAAAAGAGGCAATAGAGCGGCTTCATTTACCGTTTGAGCTTTTGAGCGATTTTGATTTAAGTTTTGCTGATACATTAAAATTGCCAACTTTTGAGATAGGAGGGCAGCGGCTTATTAAACGAGTGACACTAATTGCAAAGGTAGGGAAAATTGTTAAAGCCTTCTACCCGGTCTTTCCTCCTGATAGCAATGCTAATGAAGTTATTGACTGGTTGCGGAAAAGCGCCATATAACAATTCGCTTGGAGCGGGCTTAGGAGTTGTAAGCCAGAAGATTGCTTAATATCCAAATTCGCAATAGCGGCAAAATTATGTTTGCACAAAGTAGAGTTGTGAGCGGTTAGTTTTGGCTGATGACATTCTACAGCGAGTTCGAGCAGCAGCAGATAAACGATTGCTGTTTCTACCTCATACGATTAGGCAGATGTCGCGCCCAGATCGTATGATCGCAACGACTGAGGTTGAAGTGGTAATCAAAACAGGTGAGGTGATTGAAGATTACCCGGAAGACGCAAGAGGGCACAGTTGCCTCATGTTGGGATTTGGGCAAGACGACCGAGCGATCCATGTGGTCTGTGCGCCGAAAGACGAATATTTAGCTATCATCACAGCATATTTACCTAAGCCTGACCAGTGGACATCAGATTTTAGAAGGAGACTTTAAGAATGGAATGCTTGTGCTGTAAAGCCCAAATGCGACGCGGAACCGCCCCATTTTCCATTGACCGAAATGGCTATCGTGTGTCGTGGGATAACATTCCAGCGTGGGTTTGTGCTCAATGCGGCGAGGTTTTGTTTGAAGCACGCGAGGTTGATTTGATCCAGGAAGCATTGGTCAGTTTAGATCGAGAGACAGCTACGTTAGTTAGCCAGTCGTCGCGATAGCCGTATAACAACCCGGCTGGAGCGGACTGTTGAGAGATCTGGGTGATGATACAAAAGTTCTTTGCAGCCGCTCAACCGGAACGTTATGCCGCTAAATCTTGAGCCGCTAAATCTTGAGTGGGACAGTAGCATAAAAGTTATTTGTGAGTGTTCATAGTTCAAGCAATTGCAGCTTTGTAGTATTATGTAGTATGATCGGCAACATTTACAGGTTCTTGCGCGATCGTCGGTGGAGTCATCAGCCCAAATGTTGACAAACGAACAAATTGAACAGTTCATTACCAACGGATATGTCCGAGTTGAGCAGGCATTTTCTCGCGAGCTTGCAGATCGATGCCGCAAGATTTTTTGGGCTGACACTGGATGCGACCCCGACGATTGCTTAACCTGGAAGAAGCCTGTAATTCGGACTCCGGATCACAGTGAACCACCGTTTGTACAAGCAGCGAACACGCGGAAATTGCGTACCGCCTTCGATCAGCTTGTGGGTCAGGGGCGATGGCAACCAAGGTTTAGTTCAGGATATTGCATTGTGCGCTTTCCAATTAATGAAGACCCCGGCGACACAGGTTGGCACATTGACTCAAGCTTCCCAGGCGAAGACTCAGACCCGAATGATTATTCAACATGGCGCATCAATATCCATTCCCGCGATCGCGCATTATTGATGTTGTTCTTGTTTTCGGATGTGGGTGAGCAGGACGCACCGACCCGGATTCGAGTGGGTTCGCATCTAGTGGTAGCACAAATCCTCGAACCTGCTGGAGAAGAAGGGTTAACGGATTTTGATGTAAGTGCTACGGCAAACTGCCCCGAAGTGATTGCGACAGGGGCAGCGGGGACAGTTTACCTCTGCCATCCATTTTTGGTTCATGCTGCCCAGATCAATCGTGGCTCTCAACCTCGATTCATGACTCAACCACCGCTTTACCCGGTTGGAGCCTTTGAGGTTGCAGACAAGGAAACGTCTCCGATTAAGTATATAGACAAGGAAACGTCTTCTATCCCTATTGAAGAGGCTGTTTGCAGAGCTTTGAGAAAGTCAGACGTAGGCGCGGCATAACAACCCGACTAGAGCGGACTGTTGGAAGATCTTGGTGGTGTTACAAAGGTTACTTGCACCCGCTCAGTCGGAACGTTAGGCATCTTGCAGAAATGGTAACTCTGTTAAGTAGCTGTACAGAGATAAGTGAACTACTATGTCCAACCTATGTCCCAAGTGTAAAACCACGCAGACAATTGAACACAACGGCGGTCAGTGGTGTCCAAATTGTGGCAAGTTTGCAGTTTCTCCTACACTACGTCATCCTCCCACTTCTTACCTTGAGCAAAAGAAAGAAGCCTCGCGACCGATTTTACTGACTTGTTCTAGTTGTGGGTGCAAAGACAGTATGGGGGACGGGTTATATGATGATGGAGAATGGATATGTGGAGCCTGTATTGCAGGTATGGCTTATCCTTATGAAGGTTAAGATAATAATGAAGCGTTGGAAGCACTCTAATGAAACTCGATCGTATTACGAGCAATCCAAACCGGATGAATGGGCAACCTTGCATCCGTAACCTTCGCCTTACGGTTCGTCGGGTGATTGAGCTACTCGCAACTTATCCTGATCGAGAAGAGTTACATCAAGAGTTTCCAGAACTGGAGGATGAAGATATCCGGCAAGCTCTAATTTTCGCCTCTTCTTACTTGGACGATCGCATCATTGAGTTACCTAATCGCTATGAAACTGTTGCTTGATCAGGGATTGCCACTCTCTGCGGCAGCGTTGTTACGAGATGCAGACATCGACACAATTCATGTGGGTGAAATCGGGATGTCTGAGGCTGAAGATGCAGACATTATCCAGCGAGCTAAAGACGAGGAGCGTATCGTTGTAACTCTTGATGCAGATTTTCATGCACTGCTAGCGCTTGATGTAGCAACTACCCCTTCAGTCATTCGGATTCGGATTGAAAGGTTACGCGCCCAAGCACTCACAGACCTTTTATTGACAGTCATTGCTGAGTGCAGGGAGGATTTAGAGCAAGGATCAGCCATTACGGTTGAGCCGAGCCGTATCCGTATTCGCCGTTTGCCGTTGGTGTCAGATGTCTAACAATCCGGTTGGAGCGGACAGTTGAAAGTCTTTTCGTCTAACGTTCTGGTCGATCTGCTGCCGCTCAACCGCGCCGTTGTACTGCTTGAGAAATCGGTTGAGGCAGTATTTCAAGCCTATTGGCAAGGTAGTTGAATGTTAAGTTGCTACTCATTGTTCACTCTGTTACCGAACTTCATTTTGAATACACCATTTGCGATCGCCGTTCCTAACAAAATCAAACTACATCCCAAAATCATTGATGTCGTTACGGCTTCCTTGAGCAGCACCGCGCCCCAGAGCATTGCAAATAGGGGAATTAGATAAGTAACGGTCAATGCTTTTGTAGAACCAATATTTTGAATGAGGCGGAAATACAAAATATAGGCAAATGCGGTTGATAGTAAAGCGAGACCAAGTACTGAAACGATGATGATTGTCGTAGGTGCTTGTTGTGGGATTGTAAAAGGCAATGCAGGTAGAAGTAAGAATGCTGCACCTAGCTGGCTTCCAGTTGCAACAACCAATGAGGGAACGCCCGCCAATTTTTGTCTGATGTAAGGAGCCGCGATCGCATACATGAATGCTGCTAGTAATCCAGCCGATACCGCCATGACAAAAGCAGACGTTGCAGTGATCGTTTTCCAACCCATCAAAATAATCACACCAACGAATCCCAGAATGAACCCAATCATCCGAGTGATAGTTAATCTCTCCTTAAGCCAGACAGAAGCAACGATCGTGCCAAACAATGGCGCTGTCGCATTCAAGATAGACGTGAATCCAGCAGGTAGCGATATAGATGAGAAGGCAAGCAATGCAAACGGAATCGCAGAATTGATACAGCCCACAATAAAAAGCGAAATCCAATTCCGTCGAACCTCATGC
Organism: Myxacorys almedinensis A; assembly: GCF_010091945.1. Classification (GTDB taxonomy): domain Bacteria; phylum Cyanobacteriota; class Cyanobacteriia; order Leptolyngbyales; family Leptolyngbyaceae; genus Myxacorys; species Myxacorys almedinensis. The sequence continues at coordinate 593 of NZ_WVIE01000024.1, read as the reverse complement.
CAAAGATTTAAGCGGACTAAAATCGGTAACAGTATTAACCCTGCTAGTAGGACGCGCAACTCAATCAGCCAAATTGGACCGAGAACGGGTGCTGCAATCCGCATAAATAGAAATGAACCACCCCACAGTGCAGCAAGAAGCAAAAGTTCTGCAATATCTAAACCTTTCATGTCAACTCCTGCCCAATTGCTTGATTTTGACTCGCTTCCCAACCCAGCAGAACCGTTTTGCGATCCAAGCCCCACCGGAAACCGCCCAAATCACCAGATTCCTGAATCACTCGATGACAGGGAATTAAGTACCCAACCGGATTACGACCTAATGCGTTGCCGACGGCTCTCGCAGCAGTTGGACGACCCATCGCTTCCGCTAGACCCTGATAGGTTGTGATCCCTCCAAACGGAACTTTCAACAGCGCCCGCCAAACTTGAATTTGGAAATTGGTTCCTTTGACAAAAAGAACCAAAGGTTTGCTCTTAGCGGTAACGGGTGTGAAGATGCGTTCGCAGATCTCTTTAACGTGAGTTCGACGGATTAAAAGATGGCAGGAGGGAGAGCAGGCAAGCCTTTTGGCTGCAAGTCGAGCGAGGGTA
>NZ_WVIE01000023.1 GCF_010091945.1 Myxacorys almedinensis A | reverse complement strand
ACCTGACATTGCTGTTTTTCTCCACACGGCAGAACCCATTCTCTCATTTGTCTCTCCCTTTTTTCAATTTGGTATGAAACACCGTGGGCAACCCTGATCGCCTTGGAGCTAAAGCGCTATGAGTTTCAGTCCCGTTGCCGGGATTTGGGTTTTTGAAACTATAGCCTGCTGGGGTATCGGCACACGGAATGATCTTGTGTTTCAGTCCCGTTGCCGGGATTTGGGTTTTTGAAACCACGAGGATACTTGGCTGGAGGACGACGATGAAGGTTTCAGTCCCGTTGCCGGGATTTGGGTTTTTGAAACACGATCTGATCTGGCTCACCTCTAACCGTCGAGCGATTGTTTCAGTCCCGTTGCCGGGATTTGGGTTTTTGAAACTAAAACAGTTTTAGAATCTCGGAGATTATTAACTCCGAGTTTCAGTCCCGTTGCCGGGATTTGGGTTTTTGAAACCCTCTAGAAAGCGGGGATGTTGTTCGGAACAAAGATGTTTCAGTCCCGTTGCCGGGATTTGGGTTTTTGAAACTAAAAAGCCTTTGCCGACCTACAAAAAACAGTATCAGTTTCAGTCCCGTTGCCGGGATTTGGGTTTTTGAAACCTACTCCAGAACTGAGTCAGTAGTCTCATTTGTCTATCGTTTCAGTCCCGTTGCCGGGATTTGGGTTTTTGAAACTTGAGTGGAAACTGATTGAAAAGTGTTTTGAAATGAAGGTTTCAGTCCCGTTGCCGGGATTTGGGTTTTTGAAACGATTCACATCGATCAATGATGGATTGCTGGCAATTGTTTCAGTCCCGTTGCCGGGATTTGGGTTTTTGAAACAGATGTGTATTTCTTGATCCGGGTGCGCCACCGAAGTTTCAGTCCCGTTGCCGGGATTTGGGTTTTTGAAACTGCTACTTTGATTATCGGTATCTGATTTTTCACGTTGTTTCAGTCCCGTTGCCGGGATTTGGGTTTTTGAAACCGTGATGAAACTTTTGCAGCATTTTATGTCGCAAAGGTTTCAGTCCCGTTGCCGGGATTTGGGTTTTTGAAACCTGAGAAGTGAAAGCAATTGCAGCACCCGCAACAGGTTTCAGTCCCGTTGCCGGGATTTGGGTTTTTGAAACGCCCAATAGATCCCAGGTGGCTTGTTGATGCCAAGAGTTTCAGTCCCGTTGCCGGGATTTGGGTTTTTGAAACGAGACGACCAAGAGTGTCTAATGCCCAAAATTACTGTTTCAGTCCCGTTGCCGGGATTTGGGTTTTTGAAACCACCGTAATCCTTTACGTAAAACATGACTATGGTTTCAGTCCCGTTGCCGGGATTTGGGTTTTTGAAACTGTGTGGGCAAGGAATCACTATTTTCTAATAAAAAGTTTCAGTCCCGTTGCCGGGATTTGGGTTTTTGAAACAAAATATACGATAACGATTTTGGTATCGATGATTGTTTCAGTCCCGTTGCCGGGATTTGGGTTTTTGAAACGAAGATTGCTCAGCGCCAAGATCAAATAAGAAAAGGTTTCAGTCCCGTTGCCGGGATTTGGGTTTTTGAAACCCAGCCCTCGTTATGGGTTTTCACGACGCAATCGATGTTTCAGTCCCGTTGCCGGGATTTGGGTTTTTGAAACCATTATGTTGATTCCGGTGGATTTATCAATTTATCGTGTTTCAGTCCCGTTGCCGGGATTTGGGTTTTTGAAACGAATTGTCTCCTGGAATTTGGCAGACTAATTTAAGCGTTTCAGTCCCGTTGCCGGGATTTGGGTTTTTGAAACCTTGATTCGATCTCTTACGCCACGACATTACAGATGTTTCAGTCCCGTTGCCGGGATTTGGGTTTTTGAAACTCCTGTGTCTTGATTAGGAAGAATTTGCGATCGCTGTTTCAGTCCCGTTGCCGGGATTTGGGTTTTTGAAACTCGCAACTGTTACTTTTCCAGAATCTTTCATTTTTTGTTTCAGTCCCGTTGCCGGGATTTGGGTTTTTGAAACTATTTGATTTTTGAAAATATGAGTGGAAAAAACGTGTTTCAGTCCCGTTGCCGGGATTTGGGTTTTTGAAACTAATACCCTCATTTACTAATTCTACATACTCATTGGGTTTCAGTCCCGTTGCCGGGATTTGGGTTTTTGAAACACGCATCCCTAAAAGCTTCATCTGACTGAGATGATGTTTCAGTCCCGTTGCCGGGATTTGGGTTTTTGAAACAATATGCACTACTAATTCTTTTTAATGTCTCTTTCCAACGTTTCAGTCCCGTTGCCGGGATTTGGGTTTTTGAAACACAAGTTTCAATCGGGTCGTAAAGCCCTCCTCACAGTTTCAGTCCCGTTGCCGGGATTTGGGTTTTTGAAACGATGGTTCCTTTGTCGTTGTCGAAGGCAAACTCGAGTTTCAGTCCCGTTGCCGGGATTTGGGTTTTTGAAACGAACCCCAATCCAGAGTTAGCCCGTTTTCGTTCCGAATGTTTCAGTCCCGTTGCCGGGATTTGGGTTTTTGAAACGTGCGGGTCGATTCGCTGTAGCTTTTCGCTGACTGGTTTCAGTCCCGTTGCCGGGATTTGGGTTTTTGAAACCGTCGCGATCTTCGTTGGGGCGAATCGTTAACTCGATCGTGTTTCAGTCCCGTTGCCGGGATTTGGGTTTTTGAAACCCTGCTGTTTTTGCCGTTCTGAATTCTGCCTGCATTCCGGTTTCAGTCCCGTTGCCGGGATTTGGGTTTTTGAAACTGCCAGATACGATATCTCCTGCTGCTATTGTTGTGTGTTTCAGTCCCGTTGCCGGGATTTGGGTTTTTGAAACTTGAAAGTCAAATTGAGCCTTTATTAGCTGATTGGAGCATTTTGTGCATCTTTTGAAAGTATTGAATTGTCAAGGTTCTGGCAGTTTGGCAAACCCCCCAGGGTTTTCGACCCCGCTTCGGTTTGCCAAAATATTTTCCTAATTATAGAACGATTGCCGACTCATGACGCGGTTTTTCAGAACCATACACGAGCGTTCGCTTCACTGACCCAGAATCGAGGACATAAATTCGCACCGAATCCTCATCAGGCTTCACCAACTTCTCCAACTGTGTCTGAAGTTTAGCAAACTGCATCGCGCTCAGGAAACACTCAAACACACTGTACTGCATCCACTTACCATAACCAGACAGCAGCTTGTGCAGACGAGTTCGCCGTTTATTCGCCATCTTATTGTCAGGCAAATCATAAATGATCAGATAAAACAGAACAGACATATAGATCTCAACGGAGGACAAGCGGTTTATAAGGCACACCTTCTTGTAAATGTCGGGCTAACAGTCGGGCTTGAAGCTCGATCGATCGTCGATAAGTGCAGCGGTACTCAAACACCGGATGCTTAAACTCATCGCTCAACTTGCGCTCAAACGCTTGCAAAAATGCCTTTCGCCCCGCATCTGAAAGCCGATATGCTCCCAAACTTTCCGTAAAATCCTTCGGCTGAAGTTCCCGGTTATTCAACACCGCCAGCACCACATTATCGGCAATCAGTGGGCGAAACTCTTCCATCAAATCTAACACCAAAGCAGGTTGCCCCCGCGTCACTTCATGCAAATAGCCAATGTACGGATCAAGCCCTGCCAAATGCACCGCCGCCGTGACTTGCGATCGCAGCAATCCATAGGCAAAACTCAAAAGCGAATTCACTGGATCAGTCGGCGGTCGGCGATTGCGCCCCGAAAACGTCCAAGGTTCATTCAGCATCTGCGACCAGCAGGCAAAATATTCCCGTGCCGCCATGCCTTCCATCCCCCGCACTTGGTCAATCGTACCCTGCAACGGAACCTGAGCTTTACGCTGCTTCAGCGCACTTTCCTTCACCTGATGACGATATAACACCGTAGATTGATTGTGAATTTTAGCACCGACGATCGCCTTGACAAGCGCCAACTTGCGATCGCAATCTTCATACATCCGATACTGCGACAATCGCAATTGCCCATTCCGCGAACACGAAGGCAATGCCGAACCCAAATGCTTCCCAAAACTCGAAAGATAATGCACCGGCATCCCCAACTCCAATGCATAAACCAATGCATCTCCTGTCACTTGAGGATTGCCCATCAACACAACTTGTTCAACAGTCTGCGCCGGAATCGTTTGCTTTTTCCAAGACCCATCAGTTTGTTTGAGCGCAACGGTAAAGGCTTCGTAAGATTTATTCAACACCGCATCCGGCTGAGTCACATATAGAACTGACATTAGCACCAACTCCTCAATACTTTCATTTCCAAAGGCAAGCAAATATCTTGTAAACTGCACGCCTGACACTTTGTTTTGTGATCGATTGGCGCGGGCATTGGTTGAGATTCGGCAACTTGGGCAGATGCGATCGCCCGTTCGGTCATCTGCCTTAGTTCTGGCGAAAACGCCACCGTCTGCCGCCGCCGATTGGCATGATAGAAAATTTCGCCATGGGGAATATCCTTTCCCGTCCGTTCTTCCAGGCACAGCGCCGCTGCACACAGTTGAAAATGATCGCTCAAGTGGCGACCCATTTTGCCTTTCTTATATTCGAGGGGAACCAGATGCCCCGATCGCTCCTCTACGGCATCGATCACGCCGCTAACGTGCAAGCGATCGCTCCACACCCATTGCTGCTGATGCACGATCTTATCGCCCTCGTGGATCACCGATTCCTCATTGATATTGCGGTGCAGATGATTCCCTAAAACGAGATGTTCGTTTTCTGCCATTTCGCCCAACACATACTCTAAATAAAAGCGACGCGGACAGTACTCCCAAGCATTCAAATACGAGAGAGGCAAATACTGTTCAAGATCCATGAGTACTACTTTCTCCTTCGTCTTACCATTCCCATTCCCATTGGCGTTTTTCGTCCCACCCCGGCATATAGGGCAAAATCAGCCAGTGTATTAATCTGCCGGATCGTCTGAGCCTCAACATCACCCAAAATCTGAAATGTGACTTCCCCTACACAGCCAATGAACTTACTGCGGCTGTCAATTACAATGTCGGTGCGAATGTCAAAAAAACTTGGAAAGATCGCTTCGATGATCGCTTCGAGAAACACAATCTCGCTGTATTGGTTCCAACGCCGCAACAAACTCTGGAACACTAAATCCCTCGTAGGTAAAGCACTGTCATACTTTGCCTGGCGAAATGTGGTTGGGGTACAAAATAGAAATTTTACCTGTCGATCGCGATCTGATGCCTCTTCGACCATCTGAGGGTAGGTGGCAAAGCCTGCCCAAGGTTGCCTCGGCTGCGGCGTTCCCAGCACGCTTGTGACGGTAATTTCGGCGGCTCCTAAGTGCCACGGTTGCTGAGAATTTAAGGTAAGCCATAGCGGTGCGAGTTTGCCAAACAAGGCATCATCAAGCAGCGAAATTCGCCACCAACAGGGGGTTCCTGCCGCGATCGCATGATCGTGCTGATATTGAAGCCCTGAATCCCGCGACTTAGTTTGCAAGGCACTGAGCGTGAAGGATTTTTCGGAGGTCTGTGTATGGAGGGCTTTGCTGAGAGTGGGATCTTGCGATCGTACTAAATCCAAAAACAAGGCATGGAGATGTCGCCCACTCAAGTGGCTCGCTGGGATAGGCGACTGAGGCTGTAATTGCAGAACTAAACTATGAGGCATCGGTTATCCAAAGCGATAGTGCATCTGGGCTGGGATTTTGAGGCTCAGTCCCTCGAATGTGTAAAACTCTCCACACAATCGCACATTCCGAATCAAGCTCACGGGAGGCATGTTCACCGTGTCGTAGCTCAAGATCTGATTGGTAAACATCACATCCAATGGATTGAGCAAATAAGGAACTGTAAACTCCGCCATCTGATGATGTTTGGCAGTTGGTAATGGCTCAGCAATCAACTCAGCTTTACTTGCCCACTTGCCCAACCGAATCCAGCGCGGCAACGTTAGCGATCGCTCAGACACGATGAAAAACTCAAACTGGCTTTCGGGTGCAATCTCCTTTGTTCTACCGAAACTTGGGATATTGCGTTCAGTTGGCTGCATCTCAACGTGGTAGCGGTTGTCGGCATACTTCCAAGTATTTAATGTGGTCGTATGAAAGATTGCTCTTGCAGGTGTCACATAAATGCCCTGATTATTAAGCGGTGTAAGATGCTCTTTATATTTTGGAACTTGTTCAGCGCAGAAATAGCGGTAAGCATTTTCCTCCACAACTATAGTATTGTGTTGCAAGCTATCAATTAAACCGATCGCATAGGCAAGCGCGTAGTTGTGAATCACTGGCTCCGTTTCATACAGCCGTCCTAATTCACGGGTTGCGAAATATAGGCTGTCATGAAGTTCTAGAGTGCAACGGTAGAAAAAAGGCATTGTTCGTTACTTTGCTCTTGTAGTTGTTGACTTTTTGCTGATGTGTTTCTTGGCATAGGCTTTAGCTTCTACATCTGCTTGTTGGAGAAGCGATCGCATTCCCGATTCTTGACCTGTAAGCGTTTTTACTTCAGCCAGGAGGGCTTGAAAGTCTGAACCAATGAGGTCAGTATGCACAATGAATTCCTCAGCCATTAAAGTTTGAATCGTTGCGATCGCAGTTTCCAACACCTCATCTTCATTCAGTGGATCAGTGATTTGCAAGGTGTTTTTCGCTTGCATTTGATCGTAGATTGCCTGAGTCCAGCGCAGGTTACTGGTAATTTCTCCATCGGCAAACACAACACCAACTAATTCATTTCTGAGCCGTCCAGTCCGCGTTGTTTGTGCGCCATAGTGACGAGTTCTCAAAATGTTGTTGAACACATAGAGAAAACTAGCCTCAGTCGGATCTTTCAACGTGACAATACTGGGAAAAAAGACTTGAGGGCGAATGTGATCTTGTTGGTTAATTCGACTGGTCACCTCTCCAGGTTTAGACCCTGCCTCACCTTTGGATGCCATTGTGCCATTCTCGAAAGGCGCGTTTAGGGTAAATGTCTCGTGCGACCCATCAAAGGTTGTGATTGAGAAGGCTGTATCTACAACAACTTTTGATTTTTCTGAGCCAGAATCCCCGATCGCAAATCCATAGATAATGCAATCAGGATTATCCATTGCAAATTTGACGTTGTATTCACATTCTTCATCGGTCATGAAGCTATAGTTTCGCAACAATTCTCGACCAACTAAGCGTTCTGGCGTTGATTGTTTGCGCTTAAACATGGTTAACCGACTGATAGGAGCCGCATTTTCAATTCCTGCTCGTACTCGTGCTTTATTTAGTTCTCCATCCGTTTGAAACAGTGGATAAGATTCTGTAACCCGAATCGTTAAAAAGTGTGCATACTTACCCATTGGCTTGTATGGAATTTCAGCATGGAAAAATTTAGAGTCGAGCGTTTTCAGTAATGACATTGAGATTCTCCTGTAAGTTAGTCTTCAGTGGTGGTATCTTCGTCTTCGATTGCTTCGCCTTTTGCTTTCAAGTCGCGATTCTCTTTGTCTTGTTCTAAACGGTAGAGAAATTCGCAAGTGTCTCGAAGTAGGTTGAGTTGCCGTCCTGCTAACCGAGCGCGATCGCTAGCAAATGCTTTTTCAAACACATCCACGACGAAATATTGGGCAAAGTCGAGAATAGCTTGTCGTTCTTCCTCGCGATCGAAGAGTTTATTAAAACCTTCTGCGCGGGAAGCCCGAACTCGATCCATCAGCTTGAAGACTTCTGACGCGACGACAGTGATTAGGGTTTCACCCCCAAAGACCGTCGAGTCTGCTTTGAGAATGACCTCAGCCGCCACATCGATTGGTTTAAGGACAGCATTCGCTTTGGGATTGTATCGTTTGTTAGCTCGATAAAATCTGCGGTACAGATCAGTAAGTTTTTGAGGATGATTCATTGGCGATTTCTCTGGTGTTTTCAAGTGCAATCGATCTAGCGTTGCGTCGAATTCAACATAAGGATCGAAGCAGGGATAAAAATGATAGGCATAGAGGCGAATTTTCTCGATGCGGGCAATGTCGTTTTTTTGTTTGCGTATCCATCGGTTAAGGTAACTAAAAACATAAAGTGGACTTGTTTCAAAATCCTTGGCAAGCTCTGTTAACTTCCCCCAGTCAGCATCATAGCCACCCTTTCCTTGTTTGGCGTTAACTTCTAAATGAATGGCGTAAGCAGCGGTCAAAACATTCAATGGTGCAGGATATTGAGTGCCGTCGGCATCCTTCCAGCCTTCTAAGATAGAGTCGAGCCGAAAGCGATCGCGCTTAACTAAAACCCGAATTGCTTGCGGCGCACTATCTAGAAAGACGCTTTCCTCAAACTCTGCACCGTCTGTAAACGGCGGAATCGGCGATTCAGACACAACCGTTTTGACATCTAGAATCATCGGAAATGCGAAGCCTAACCAGGCAGGCATCACCCAAGATTCGGTATCGGTTGGGTCTTTGCCTGGTGGCAGCGCCATGAAGTAAAACGTCAAGGGTTGGTCATCGGGATAGGACAGTTTGAAGGTGCGATCCTTTTTGTAATTAGGATCATCTTCGGGAAGATTTTTCCTGAGTTCGCAGTTTTCATCCATTAGAAAGGCATCAATTGTCTGATAGCGATCGCGCCCAAAATCCGCCTCCAGAGACTTAGAAATAAAATGATTTCGCAACGTTGTATCAAATCGAGTTTGAGCAATGCTGGTGTATGCTTTTTGCAAAAATCGATTCGTTTCTGGTGTGAAGTAATAGGTCGGATAGAAATAGAGATAGCGATATTTTCCATCTTCAAATCGCTTTCCAACCGCTTGGGTTTGATTCATCAAGATTTGCCGCAGCATAATTTCTAGACTTGCAATACTAGAAATATTTCGTTTCGCGTTTCCTCCTCCTAGCATTTGCTTATTGGTATACACCTGTGGCGTAAACAGCACCGATGATTCCATTTGCTCAGTGACCGTATAAGCAGAGTGAGATACCGAACAGATGAGTTGTTTGCCTCGCCCAGATTTCTTTGCAGCATTATAATTCGACAACTCTTTAAGAAATTGATCGACTTGTTGGGTTGGAGGCGTTGAGTGAGGAAGCATCACGACTGATTTGACCCACGATCGCAGATCATCCCAACCGTCTGGTAACGGGTATTGAGCTACGATTGGTTCGATCTGATCTGCAATGCAAGTGATAATGCGATCGCACAGTTCACGGACATTCTCAATGCCGGGATGCTGCTCTAGATACTTTGCGGCTAGATAGTACCATTCGTAAGGAATTCCACCTGTGCTGCCTTTGAGCTTTCTCTCCTTGAGCGTCTCATTAATTTTCTGAATCTCTCGAATTTGCGGTAAATATTCAGCCAGTCCTAGCGACTCAGCAACGATTTGCGTCAAATTTAGGTCAGGAAGTTCAGGAAGTTTTTTATCGTGTCTGCGGGCAGTGGTGATTTTTTCAACGCGATCGCCCCAAATTTTGCGGCTCACCACATCGCCAAATTCAGCAATCTGGTCAATGCGAATGTCATCTTCAAAGCCAAAATCATAATCAGAAGACAACGCACCTTTCTGCTGAAAATCGATTAGCTTGTCATTCCGACTCTTCGCGACTGACGGTTTACTCGGCGACAAAATTCGCAGAGTTGCATCCAGTGCGATTTGCATCAAAGTGCGATCGCTGCAAAACAATCCATAGTAATCGGCATATTTCATTCCTTTGCCGTCTCGCCCAAATCCAGTTTGTCTGAGCCGTAATTGCTCAGTACATAGGTCTTTGATTTTATTGACGACTCGATCAGGGAGATCGCTGGGATCGATCTCTGGTGCATCTTTAATCGCGAGATAGATTACTCCAGTTGGCAGGTATAGCAACGGCTCATAGATACACTCATCTGTATTGAGGTTCGTATGTGCATCTACTAGCGCATTATTAACAACGTTTGTTAGAGCACCGCGATTTTCTGAAATGCTGTGATAGGTAAATTTCAGCTTTCCATCACTAAGCGTATGAATTAGCTCTTTGAGCCTAGAAGTTTTAGCATCATGCGGATGTTTGACGATCGAAGCCAGAGAATCTGCGAGACAAGCTAGATTCGCAAGGCTTGAAAGCTTCTGACCGTTGAGAATCGGGTCTAGTCCATACTCAGAAAAGTTCCAATTTGTGTCCCATCGTCGCTGTGCATTGTAGGCAATACAAAGTAAGTCATCAATGTAATCTCGATACGTTTCAGCATTGTTTGGATCAATAAATCGATCGAGTCCTAGCTGTTGAACTTTCTGATCAATAATTTGCCGATGTTCTGCGATCGCTAATTTGCGACAGTCATCGGGAACATCAGGAAATTTCTCAAAATCGTGAAGAATGAAGCCTGCGATCGCAAGTCTCCGTTCTTTTTCTTTCACTACTCTACGAATCGTAGTATCAAGCTTTTCTAGTCTCTGTTCGATTAGATTCGCTGGAAACAGCCCGTTCAACAAATGCGTATTCAGCGACTGGTCTGCTGCACTACGCCTACTTGTATTTTTTTCTCCTCTCGCCGCAGCTTCTGCATCTCGACGCTCTGTAAATTTTCCGCCTTTTGCAGTAACACCGATCGCAATTCTCAATAGATTCGGTAAAACATACTCAGCAAAGTCTTGCATCACAGCATCATTCGGATTTTGCGCCTGAATTGCTTCTCGAAGGAGTTTGAGAGTGAGTAACTCGCGTTGAACGGGTTCGATCGTGCGAGAACTGCTTTCACCTTCTAGCTCAGAATCATCTTTCCAATCATCTAGTTGATCTATACCTTCTGTCATCTCTTCCACATCAAGCGATAATTGCTCTATTTGATGATCAGTCTGATTCTTCGTCATCTGTTTGTTCCAGTAAATTCAAATAGGCTTCAACTTCTGCAACATACTGTGGGTAATCAGTCAAAGCATATTGCAGAGCTTCGTATACCTTTTCAGCAATGATTTCGTCATACAAGTGAGCTAGTACATTGCGAAATCCTCCTGATTTCTCCATACGTTTACCTAATGCTGGAGAAATCAATCCATACTGCCCAGCTAAGGTAAATGTCTCAGCATTTTTTGGAGCTTTGCCACCTTCTGAAGCAATTCCAGCAACGCGCTTGAGGAAAGCCCGATTGATATCAAGAGCAGATTGAATAATTTGTTCAAGTAGGCGTTCAATAATGCTTTGTATATCTTCATCTTGCAGATATTCGTCCAACGTCAGAGATTGAAAGCGATCGAGGCGTTGTAATCGCCTTCCAATTCCTCCTATTTTTTCGCCAACCGTGATCGAGGTGAATTCCTTCATCGTTTCAATTTCTCTAAGGTAGATTGAATCATCTCTCGCTGTTGCTGCCGAAAAATTTTAAGTTGTTCTTTACTCATTAGTTTCTGCTGCTGAAATCGCTCAAATTCTCCGGGTTCGAGTTCATAAAGGATCTGCCCGTCTTTTGCAATATTATGCGCTAGCACATCTGAACACTCTTTCATATCAATCGCATCAATCTGGTCATCGCCTAGCTTGTAAACCTGTTGCAAAACTCCCCAGATACGAAGAAAGTCGAAGCCTCCCTTTTCGTACTCTTTACGGCGTTCTTCATCACACAGAAAAGCAAAGTCCCAATCGCTGTTTGCATCATGATCCCCTCTAGCTCTGGAGCCAAAGAGCACTAATAGTTTGAGGTAGGGAACTTGCTCAAGGATTTGCGGAACCAGTTCAATGAGATCTTCTAAAGTTTGTGGCTGCTGATATGAGGGTTTAGCTTGTTCCTGAAGCACTAGCTGACGGGCATAAACTAGACAAGCTTGAAGGTCTTCCCGTTCCAACCAAGGATAACTTTCTACTATTGTTTCAAACGTTTCTCCGGTTGCCAGTAGTTCTAAGGCGCGTTCAACAGTAAGGCGTTCCCGAATCGCAGGTTTGCCATTGAGAATTTTGCGATCGATCGTAATTCGCTTTAGAAGGGTTTGTTCATTCATGTCCCGCAACTTTTTAGATAAGTTAAAGAAAGAGGGAAGCGTTTAGGGCGATTTGCATTTTAGGTTTAGGATTTATCGTTACTTAACCAACCTTGTTACCGAAGTATCTAGAAGGGGGTTGAGATTACTTATGCCTGTACTTAATGCCGAAAGCTATTCGAGAACTTCCCTCTAATCGTAGGCAGACTTTCTTAGAATTATAGAGAGCCTAAAGTTTTTAACGAACTGAAGTTTTCAACATCCGGTAGCGATTTTTCAGCCCCACTCGATTCGTTTCAATCAAGTAGCCTTTGTCTCTAGCTAGTTTAATCGTTGCCCCAAAACGATGTCCGACTTTTACAGCCAGTTCATCGCCCCAGTGCCATGTTGCATCCGAGAGAAGTTCGCGCAACAATTCTAGCTTGGTCTTCTTGGAATCCATAAAATCCTCCGTGGTAAAAGATGTGACTAAATTTACAGTTCAAACGAACCATTTCTTTTAGCCGATCAAAATCTAGCCTGATCGACAGCCGATGGCAAGAGATTTTTCAAGTTCAGACCTATTTAACGGCTAAATAAGTCGAGACTTGATACAATTTCAGGATGTCTGCGGAGCCTTGCGTTAAACACAGGGAATTGAATCCCGGCAACGGGATTGAAATAAATACGTCTGCACTTAATGGCGTAAGCTGTTTCATCTCCGTCAGATTCTTCTAAATCCCGGCAACGGGACTGAAACATCAAAATATCCATGGGTCTTCGCCTCCTTTGCTTTTGAGTTGGTAGGCGAGGGTGTCGAGGAGAAGGGCGCTTTGTCCAAACGCGATCGCATGAGGCGCAACTACATCATGAAAACTGCGCGAATCACTAATCGGATAAATCTGAAAGTGCATCGGCAGCTTTAGCTTAAATCGCACATCAGCCACAGGACGCTTTACCACGTAAGCAACCAAGCCCTCTATTCTCAGTCGTTTATTGATCTCGCTTGCCCAAGGGTTATCCGGTTGCCAGACTTCGATTCCTGTGAGAACTTGAATTTGCCAGGCTTTTGCGCTGAGGTCTCCTGAATAGGTAAATTTCCAATTCGATCGCTCTTCTCGATAGCGATGAAGTTTCATAAAGGCTAAACAGTGAGAAAATCGACCTTTCGGAATCGGGTGCTGAGTGCGCTGAACGGTGTCATTGAGCGATCGTATGAACGCCGCTTCGGTCGTGATCTCGATTTCTAGATTGCTGAGAACTCCGGGGAGATCGTAAGTTTTAAAGCGATCGCTTTCATTCTCTTCAGTCAAATCATAGATGCCGCACTGTAACGGACTAGAGCCTCTGAAACTACAAGCATCCTCATAAATTGGACTTTTCTCTTTTTTGCCCGAAAGTTTTTGCCAAGCCTCCCCCCAGCCTTTTACAAACCCAGCTAGTTCTCTAAAAGAGCGATCGAAAACAGTCTCACAAGCGGTCTGAAATTCTTCTAAACTACTCGCGTATTGGTCTTGAATCGTTTTGTGTGCTAATTTGCGACCCAGATGAAGCGACTGAAAAGCTCCCCATCGTTTGTAGTAACCCCGAAAATCATTGATAGTCCGATACTCATCTAAAACCGTCGCATTGAAAAAAGGACGATCGTATTGTTCACCTTGAATCAATGGAGGTGAGTCTCTTTCAAACAGTCGCTCTGTGAAAAACTTCGGAACAAGTGCATAAGCCGTAAAGTTCTTAAACTGAATCGTTCGATTGTTCAGTTGATAGCCATCGTGTCGCCCTAATCGTCCAAAGCGCTGGATAAAATTACCTGCATCAGACGATTCAAAAATGAGAAAGTTGATCTTAAAGTCAACTCCGACATCGATCGTACTGGTTCCCAAAATCAGATCAGCAGACAAAGACTGTTCTCGCTCTGTTGTTCCAGATAGTCCCGTATTCTCATTGACTGTTAAACCATAGGGTAAGAGTTGCTCTTGAAAGAAAGGTTTCAATCGCTTGACTGCTGCGATCGAATTGAGAATTATTGCCCCTTTACTTCCAGGATGTTGCTGGAACTGCTCTAAAATCAATGCTGCATTATCTCTTAACCATGTTTCTGAGGCTTTTGCAGCAGACTCCAACGGTACAAAGTTGAGCCTAATCGATCGTGCAACTTGTCGCCAATTTTCTGATTTAAGCTGTTCTTGTTGCTCGGCTGAGACAGGGAATTGATACTTATTTTCTGCGATCGGGTCAATGACTTTGCAGCGAAATCCTGCTTTTCTCAATCGCTGAATTAACTGTTCATCTGGTGTTGCAGAAAGAAACAAGAACTTTCTGCGCCGACTCGTCGATCGAATTAATAGCATTGTATTAATCACGCTCGAAATCTGAGGCGCAGCGAACACATGAAACTCATCAAAAATGAATAGCTTAAAGACTTTATCGATTCGTCCCCACAGCTTGTCAGGACTATCATCCGGCATGAGATAAGCCCCTCGATGCAAGTAGTGAAAGAGATCCGGATTGGTTAGTAAAACTTCTGTTTGCTCAGTTCGAGTCGCGATCGCGGCACTTTTTCGCAGGTCTTCATTTTCTGCATAGTTTTCTAATGTTGCTCCGCTCAATCTCACAACTCGTGGATCATTTTCTGGTTTGAACTGTTCAATGTAGTTCTTAATTTGAGTTTCCTGATCTCTTGCAAGCTCGTTAGTGGGATATAACCCGATCGCACAACAGTCTCCTTGAAGAACGCTCAGATAAGCGGCTAGGCTTTTTCCATCGCCTGTCATTGCGGTATTAAAGACCACATCGATCGTTGGATCTTGCAATGCTCTTAAAGTTTCTGCCTGATGCCAGGAAAGCACCCATTGATCCGGAAGCCTCAATTTCTCCGACGCTTCTGGCGCAGGGCAAGAATAAACTGGCTGGAGCGTAATAGAATAATTGCTCATCGAAGTGTACGTGACGAGTTGCTATAGGTCTATCATATCGGCATAATAAAAATATGCAAGTTCAAAGTGTACGTACATAAATATGGGTCGTAAAGGTGAATCAATTACGTTATCGATTTCCGATCGCGACAAGGCACAGCTAGAGAGCCTAGCGCTCGAATTGGGCATGACGTGGGGCGATCGCGCCAATATTTCTAAATTGGTCGAAGCGATCGCACGTCGCCAGCTAATCATTGCCCCAAACCACGACTGGACGGCAGAGCGAATTCGTTCGTTAAACCATGCCCGGACTGCGTTGCTAGATGCAGGGCAGATTCAGGATGCCTTAGCGATCGCGCAAATTCTGGTAAGCCGCAGTGAGATTTCTATCCCGATGCGAATAGAATTAGAGCAATTTATCCAGCATCCTTCACCGCCGTGGCGGCTCGAAGTAGAGCGCTATATCCAACGGCAGCAACCGTTTCAGTTGTCCTATCAGGATGCAGCAGAACGGGTGTGGCAATTTACGATCCGATGCGCCGAAGTTGCCGTTCATGAAGAGCGGCACTATCTCGATTGTTGGTGCGAGGAAACGGAAGACAGCCGAGATCTGCCAGAGTTGAGGCACAACCGGTGTTTAAGGTTTGACCGGATCGCAGATGCCGCGATCGCGCCTGTTTCAGGACAGTGGCATTCTAGCTTGGCAACAATTCGGGTTGAGATGCACTTGTTTCGAGGGTTAGCGTTTGCTTACCGAAGTAAGACCTCCCACGATGAGGTGAATGAATGGTTGACGGATCTGCCGCAGGTGAGGCGGGTGGTGAGGCGAGTCAGCAATACGTTTTGGTTTATTCGAGAGGTGTTGCGGTATGGGCAAGATTGTGAGGTGGTTTTTCCAGAGGGGGTGCGCGATCGCGTGAAGCAGGAATTGCAAGGGCTGTGTAGACAGTATGGGCTGCTGGAGGGTGAGTGAAGATGCGATCGCTGAGCCATGCGATGGGAAGATACCATTTTGGGTGGGATGCAACCTGCCGATTGGGCGTTGCTGAATGCATCCCCAAGTTAATCTACAAGCTGATGCTCGATCGCATAGCGAACTAACTCCGCTCGGTTGTTGGTATCTGTTTTTCTCAGCAAACTGCTCACATACTTTTCGATGGTGCGAGAACTGAGATGAAGTTCACCCCCGATTTGACCATTCGAGAGTCCATCACTGAGCAAAATTAGCACCTCTTTCTCCCGCGAGGTCAGGGTGATCAGGGAAGGCGCATATTTGTTAGAAGTCTCCGATCGCACCACAGGTTCTGCCGCTTGCAGCCGCGATCGCCATTCCGACTCAATCATCTGCACCCGATCGAGCAAATTCCGCGCGATCGCGCCCAACTCGGTCAACTCAAACGGCTTTGCCAAGTAGATATCACAGCCAAGCTGGTAGCCCATGACCCGTTCTTGAGGATCAGTGCGCCCGGTTAAAAACACAACCGGCAACAGCCGCATTGCCGGGCGCTTGCGGACTCGCCTCACAAACTCATAGCCGTCCATCTGCGGCATCGTCACATCTGTGATGATCAGATGAGGTTGATAGGTTTCAACCAAGGCAAGCGCTTCTCGACCGTTCTCAGCACACACAACTGAGTAACCGCAAGATTCGAGGTAATCGCCGATCGAAAGACGAGTGCCTAAGTCGTCTTCAGCAACAAGAATGGTCAACGGCATGAACAAGAGGCATCGGAATGCAGATGAGGGGCTTCTGGTCAAGCGATCCTTGAAAATGCTCACTCTGGCAACGCCCGTTACGCCGTTGTCAGAGAGGTGAGATTGTGCAGCAATCGATTGACCGTATTCATATCGTAGGGGAAGGGTTGCCGAAGTGGGCGATAGTCACGCTCAGATGGTGCACCATGGCGTAACACAGCGTTGACCAGCACACAAGGCTCAGCGCTTGGGTTGATCGCCCCGTGGGGAACGCCCGGCGGAATCTTAGCGATCGTGGGGTGAGCTTCGCTTAACGGAATGTATTGATATTGGCGATTTTGCAACACGACTAGAACAAAGCTGCCACGCACAACTAGGAGTTGATCGGTTTGAAAGTGATGCACAAACAAGTCATCGATCGTCCCGGCGGGAACGTTGACCAACATCGTCTCGTGACTTGATTGAGGCGTGTAGAACTCAGCCATTCCTCCTTTTACCGAGGATAAAGGAATAATTTCAATACCGCGTTTCAGACCCATAGGGATCTCCTTTGGTAGCTCTACTTTTAGTTTAAGTCATCTAATCATAAAAAAACGTCTTCTTTATCACAGACTGCGCCAACTTGTGATAAAGGACTTTCTGTTTATTCCGTCGCTTTAGGGCATCAGGCGAATCAATTTCTCTCTGTAAGGCTAGTCAGCCCATGCAAATTACGAACACGGCATCGCTTGACTTATAGCATTTAGTACACTAATACTATTAATAGTACTATTGTACTAAATGATTCGCTAGCCTCCAGGAGCCGTCATGACAGAACTGAAAGCAGATAGCCAATCTACCCAGATACCCCAAGACCAACCCAGCCCTAAAAAGCGGCGCACCTCTCGGCTAGCGAAGGAACCAACCGCCCAACCCGAGGTTAACCCAGAAACGGCTGACGCTGCCTCGGCTGAGGCGACCCCTAAGCGCAAACGCCAATCGTCTGCAAAGTCTTCACCCAAAACCAAGCCTCAAACCGCCCTTAAATCAAAGCAGACTAGCTCTACGCCCGTCAAACCGATTTGGGAGGTTTCACGTTCTACGATCGCGGCGCAGCCCGCCCCCCGCGAACACGACGTTCAGCAGTTTCGGCAGCAGATTGCCTCCATTTTAGAAGAAATGCTGGAAGACATGGAAGGGTTAAAAGCGATCGCGCAAGATATTGAATCTCCCGATCAGCGCGCATCAGGCGTTGAACTTCCGGTCTATCCACCAAAATCGGTGGCACCGCCGCCTGCCGCAGAACCTCCGCTTCCCCGTCCGGAAGCAATGAATGGCACAACACAGATGCCTTCCTCGCCGATTCCAGCGCTCTCTTTGCCGCCCCATCTGTCTCAGCCGCCTCGTCGTCGGGTGCGGCGGCGGACGCTGAAATCAATTGCCCTACGGATTTGGCAACGAGTCGTGAAGTTGCCGCCTCAGCCCTCTGAGGTTGCTCTAGATGCTGTTCTCTGGATAGGGGCATCCACCGGATTGCGGTACGGACTCTATCTCATCGCGTCGAGCCTGCCAGTCTTAGGGCTGCCCATCGCTCTGTTGGTCTTTGTTCCAGCGTTGATGGCAATCTATGCGGCGCTATTTTTACCGCAAGTGTCGCCCATTATTCTCTACCGATTGCTGCTGATCACGGCGGGTTTGGTGATTGGAGGGAAACTTTTATGAAGTACTCCGACACGCTTGGGAGGCTGACGCCCAAGCAACTGCTGGCTGGAGGAGCCGCCTTACTTGCGATCGCGCTGTTGCTAGAGTCCCGAAGTTTACCTTCGTTTGGCACGAAAGCGGGTGAGGTGTGTCAAACCGTTGCGAACGGCGATCGCAAGCTGACTAGAACCCAGATTGCCAAACTCCTCAGCATCGAGCAAGGAGCCGCTAAAGGCAAGGTTCGTGACCTTCTGAAGGAGCCTTACTGCACCTTGCCCGACGCTCAGATTCGCTCTGACACACCGGCTGAGCGGGATGTTTACTTAGTCGAAGCCGATGATTTTGTCCAGTTTCAGCCGAAAACTCAACTGGTGGTGTTGTACGAAGGGGATCAGTATGCGGGGTTTCGGTTTTGGGTGCATTAGCGCAGGGCTTCTGCTCGGGGCGCTCATGCTTGGAGGATGCCAACTGGCTGCTACGACCCGCTCTCAGATTGAGGTTCCGCTTTACCAAAAATGGGGACTCCAGCCCGGAGATGCGATCGCGGGGTACACCGTAGCCGGTGGATTGGGCGATACGTCAATTTTTTTAAACGGAAACGCCGTCTACGCGCCCTACGACGGCGACACCTTCGTGGATGGACGGGGCTGCCTTTATTTCTCAACGCCCACGATTCCCGCTTACCTGTTTCGATTTTGTGGGCTGCGATCGCCCACTACCGGCTCGCTGCGCCAAGGGCAATCCCTCGGACGGGCAACAATTGTGCAATTTGCGGCTCTGCTCAAACAAGATAAAACCTGGGCAATTGTTGAACCCGATAAAGCTTTTTTAGAACGTACCCTAAAGCCTTAAAAACACCATGAAGCGACTTGTATGTGTAGCCCTGAGCCTTGCGGCTCTTGTATTGGGGGCTGCAAAATCTGCTCAAGCTAGCCCCGGGTTAAATTTTGCCCCGCCTGCCCTTAAGACGCTATCCCCCACGCCCCGCCCAGAACTCTTGCCAGCACCAACCCAGATCGATGGGCGCGGCACCCTAAAACGAGACATGCCCACTAAACAAAAGGAGGACTCTCCTCAGCCCCCTCCACCTGTTGCAGAGCCAGTTAAGCCAGCGAGAGTCGCGGTTGAGTTTCAGCCGTCTCCCCGTCTTGCCCCGCAACGCTCAACCCAAAACTCGATCAACCCTGCTCCTGCAAAACTGCCCCGGTTGATCGAGCCTGCTCCGGTCGATTCGGCTCCTCGGCGTTCCATTCTTTTGTCTCCTGATCAGTTGTTTGAGGGAGGATCTAACTCGTTGGTTGCCACTGCCGTGGGTAGCGCAGAAGGAACGCGGACTCCGGACGGCGGCAAAACGTGGGCGTATTATGGACACGTCGATCCGGGCAATGCGGTGTGGAATTTGGGTAGCTTTTCCTACCAGCATGGGGCGCGATCGCCCGAAGAAGCAGACGCACGGCAACTGTCTCGCTTGCGCCAACAGTTTGAGGTAATTCGCCAAACGGCGGAGCGAAACGGGGTGCAGCTATCGCTCGAAGAGCAGCTAAATGCGATCGATTTAGCCAACCAAGCCCCCCTTGCTGCCCTCGCCCAAGGTGGCTATGTCGAACGGCTCCGGCAAGCTCAGACGGAGGGCTTTCGCGGCACAGATGCTGTTTTGCGCGCCCGGACTTATGCGTACATCAATCCTGCGACCAATCGGTGGGATGCACCTGGGCTTGGCAACACAGAATCGAGCATTAGCCGAGACCAAGCGCGGCGGTTAGATGCGATCGCGCAAGCTCTCTCCGTTCACCCAGTGGCTCGCCAACCAGCAGCCAGTGCCGCACCCCGCGAAAACGCATCGCCCTCAAAACCCAACCTACCGGAACCCAACCTATCGCCCTCGGAACCCGATGCCACAATGAGCAGTCTTGCCTCTGAGCACCGTTTGAGGCAGCAGAAATGACCCGCACACCAGGATTTGCCTGCTGAGAAACTCCTGCATTTTTCTACCAAGCTCAAGGATATAGATTGTGCAAGGATTGCGATCGCAGCTTCGGTGTTGGAACCGGAGACGGTAAACTCTAAAATGCAAAGTTTAAAAGCAACCTTGAAACGCTTGCTTTGCTAAATGTTCTGGCAGAGGCTCTGAACGATTAGAACAACTGCCAGAATTATTTAGCGATTTTTTGTAACCATTCTCCTACTTCTGGTTTATAAAACTCAGGTGAGGAGGGTTAGCTGTTTTATAGGAATTGTTCGATCATTTATGGTTTACGGGCAAGGCAATATTGGTTGGGGTAGGGTAAGTGCAATCTGCTCTACCAGTCTTCAACGCATCACGAAATACGGTTCTGCCCTGGTTCGGGGCATCGCCTTACCCCTCGTGGGGTCAAGCATCGTCGCTCAAAATTTCTGGATACCTCCGGCTGAAGCCAATTTTCTCCCCTACTGTCAACAAACATCCGATGAAATTGCTCGCAAGGAAACGGCTCGGCGCGATGCGTTGAGCGGCAAACAAGCCGCAAAACGGCGCTACCAGGAGATCGTTGCAAAACAAGCCGCGCAGCTAAAACAATGCCGCAATCAAAACTGGTTGAAGACTCAGGGGCTGTGGATACGCCTGTATGAGTGCGATTTGCAGCCCGGAGCGCTAGAAGAAGTGCTCGATCGGATCGTCGATCGGGGCTACAACCAGGTGTATGTCGAAACGTTTTATAACGGACAGGTCTTGTTGCCTGCCAGTGACAACCCGACCGCATGGCAACCCGTGATCAAAAGCGCCGGCAACGAACGGGCGGATCTCCTTGCCCAGATCATTCAAAAGGGGCGAGAGCGGGGTTTGTCGGTGTATTCGTGGATGTTTGCCATGAATTTTGGCTATAGCTATGCCATTCAGCCCAGTAAACAGATTTCACTTTTACGGAACGGGCGCGGGCAAACGAGCTTGTCTGCCAACACCTTAGCCGGGCTAAGCACTGATTTGGGAGAAGTCAACCCGAACGAAGCGTTTATCGACCCGTATAGCTTGGCAGCCAAACAAGACTACTACCGGATGGTGCAGGAGGTGCTAAAACGCCGCCCTGACGGAATTTTGTTTGATTATATTCGTTATCCGCGTAGTACAGGAGAAGCTTCGATCGCAACCAAAGTACAGGATCTGTGGATCTACGGCGAAGCTTCCCGCAAAGCATTTTATGAGCGGGGCACCAATGGCAAAGGGCGAGAGCTAATCAAGCGATTTATTGCTCGTGGTTCTATTAACGCAAGTGATGTGGCTGCTGTTGATAAACTCTTTCGCAACGAAACAAATCCAATGTGGCAAGGACGCCAACCCCTTAGCACTGAGTTTCGCGCCCCAGTGGGGCAGCGCCGTGCCCTTTTGCAAGCCGATCTTTGGCGCTTGAGCGTTGCCCATGGCATGCAAGGCGTGGTGGACTTTCTCAATGCTGCCATTTACCCGGCTCGGCAAGCCGGAATTCCGGCGGGTGCGGTGTTTTTCCCAGAGGGCAACCAAGCGATCGGGCAGGGGGGATTTGATTCGCGGTTGCAGCCGTGGGATCGATTTCCTAACAGTATTGAGTGGCATCCCATGGTCTATGGGGTGTGTGGTCGTGCCGATTGCATTGTTAATCAAGTGCAGCGCACCATTAGCCAAGCGTCTCCGGGAACGCAAGTCAGACCTGTGTTAGCTGGGATTTGGCAGCAGTCGATTAGCAACCGCCCACCGTTAGAAGTTCAGATGGAGGCGCTGCGAAAGTTTGCGCCCCGAATTTCGGCAATTAGTCACTTTGCTTACTCTTGGCAAGAGCCGCAGTCGGATCGCGATCGCAAGTTTTGCCAAGCCAGAAAGCTTTAAGACAAAACTTTGCTACTTAAAAAAGCGGGACGTTATCTAGAACGTCCCGCTTGCCATTGGGGTCATGGCATCAACCGTTGGGGTCAAACTCTCAAGTCAAAAGCCCCTGATTTAGGCTTCTGACTCAACTCCCAGGAGATGCTTTACAACATGCGCGCTAAAACGCTTATTTTTGAGCGGCAGGAGGGGTAGCGGGTTGCTCAGCCGTGCGGGGATACTGCACATCGACAAAGCCGAGTTCGAGCAACTGCTGATAAGATTTTTTGCCCAAGTCCCGCGTTGGTTGTTGACTGCGGATGATTTGCACTAAAAGCGGAACGGCTAATTCGGGCTGATTCATCGCACGATGCACCAGTGCGAGTTGGTAGGTTGCCTGATCTCGCATCTGAGCAGTTTCTAGTGCCTTCTTGCGCTGACTGTCTGCAACTCGAATATCAATTCCAGAAAAACTGCTCGCTAATTCCTGGTAAAAATTGGACAACTGATTGTATACCTGCCGGGCATCTTGCAGTTTTTTCATCGCTAAGGGGTAGTTTTGGGCAGAAACCGCCCGTTCAGCCTCGCCCATAAGGCGTTGCCCGCCCTGCAAGCTCAACACGCTGTCGTTTTGCGGAAGCGGACGCACAACATTAGGGTCATTTGGATCGATCGGTTGTGCCTGATTCGCACCCGACGGAAGTTTCGGAGTTTGGGCACTCACCGGATGGGTCAGCACCAGACTAGTCAGAATTGAAAGTGCAATCAATCCTGAAGTACGAAGGTGACGAACAGTTCCAGAATCAATCATGAAAACTAGACCGTATTTGCAGTAGTGGATAATTAAACTTCAGGTATCTTATCACTACTAAAACACTTCTGAAATCTAATCGCCAATCTTGGCAAACTAAAGGGCTGATTTTCTCTTCAAACACAAATTCAACACATTCAAATTGTCGATTTGAGTCGTGTCTTGCACGCGATCGCATTGGTAGCATTTGTGTGAATTCTCTACGGGCATCCATTGTAGGACTGCCAACTGTTAGGGCTACTGAAGGGTAGGATCGGCAACTACAGAGATCCTCTAAGGTTCTCAATTGGTTATCAATAATTGGGAACAAACGGAGTGTTTTCATCGTTATGAAACCTATTTATTCACAATGCAATTTTTTATTAGTTTAATCGGTTGAAAGTTGATAAATTTTTGTCAGACAAATGCTCTACCCGCTTCATGCAGTTCGTGGGATTTTCTGAACCTCGATCAAGCGGTCTCAATCAAACAGGGTGGGTCTGAATCCTTTGTGATCAAAAATGTGAGCAAAAACTTTATGATCACATATCTATAGTAAAAATCGTAAAGCTGCCGTTAACGCTAAGCATAATTCTAAACAAACTGCGAGTTTCGATCAGAAAAAACCAGGATCGAAAAACTTTGTGCAGACTAAACTGATGTTAACCAAGCGTGGGACGTTGAGTTCTCATTTGAATATCTAGAGAATGCTATGACCAATCAGCCCAATCTACCCGACCATGAACCAGGGAATGCCAGTATTTCTGCCCAGCATCGCGGCAGCATTCTTCAGCGCGGCGGCGAGGAACTATTACTCGAAAAAGTTGACGATCGCTTTGCTGTAAATGCAACATCCAAAGAAGCTGCTTGGAATTTGGTGAATGACTTTCCCACCGAACGAACCCAAGGGGCGGCACCGTCTAAGCTGACCGAATTAGTGGTCGATCCGGCACAGAAAGATCAGGTGATGCAACAGATTCGTGCCTTAGAGCAGGTGAACTATGCCAGCCACATCTACCAGTTTCAAGACACTCCAGGATCTCAGGTTTATCTCACCAACGAGATCACGATTCAGTTTGCGCCTGCTGTAAATGCCGATGAAAGACGTGCGATCGCGCAAGAGTTTGGGGTAGAGCAGGTCAAACAGATTCTCGGTATTCCCAATGCCTTTGTGTTTCAACTCACCAATGCCGCGACGGAAAATCCCCTCAAGATTACCAATCGTCTGATTACCCGACCCGGAATTCTCACCGCAGAACCGAATATAATTGTGCAACAGCAGGCTCTCTATCGCCCCAGCGACCCGATGTATCCAAAGCAGTGGCATCTTCATCACAATGGTGGGGCTGATTTGGCGGCGGGTTCTCATGTGTTTGCAGAGCAAGCGTGGGATGTGACGCGGGGCAGTCGTGCGATCGCAGTGGCGGTGATGGATGATGCCGTCGATCTCAATCACCCCGATTTTCAAGGCGTCGGTAAAATTGTTGCGCCCAGAGACTTTAGAGGAAAAGACTTTCTGCCTCTGCCAGACGAAACTGGCGAAGATCACGGCACCGCATGTGCAGGCGTTGCTGTGGCAGAAGAAAACGGGTATGGCGTCGTTGGTGTGGCTCCGGAGTGTGCGTTGATGCCAATTCGCACCACCGGATTTCTAGATGATGAAACCATCGAAGCGTTATTTGGGTGGGCCGTCGATCGCGGTGCGGCAGTGATCTCTTGTAGTTGGGGGCCAAGTGCCGTTTACTATCCGCCGTCCCTCCGGCAAAAAGCGGCTATTACTCGCGCTGCTACCACCGGGCGCAACGGCAAAGGGTGCGTGATTGTGTTTGCGGCGGGCAACGCTAACCGACCGACCAATGGCACGATCAATGAATCTGGCTGGCAAGGCAACGTGATTAGCGGCGCGACCAAGTGGCTTGGCGGATTTACTGCTCACCCGGATGTGATTACGGTTTCTGCCTGCACTAGCTTGAATAAGAAAGCGGCGTATAGCAATTGGGGCGCAGAGATTTCGGTGTGCGCGCCCAGCAACAATGCACCTCCAGGATTGGGATTGCCAGAGTTAGGCTATGTGTATACGCCGCCGCAAATCCGAGTGCCATTGCGAGGGTTGGGGGTGTTTACCGCCGATCTCGTGGGAGATCGGGGCTACGATCGCAGCAATTTCGCGTCTGACTTTGGGGGCACATCGAGCGCTTGCCCCCTGGTGGCTGGGGTGGCGGCGTTGGTGCTGTCTGCCAACCCGGATCTGAGCGCCCAAGAGGTGCGGCAAATTTTGCAACAAACGGCAGATAAAATTACCGATACTGACGCTGACCCTCAGTTGGGACTCCGCAAAGGAACCTACGAGTTGAATGGTCGCTGCGATTGGTTTGGGTATGGTAAAGTTAACGCTGCAAAGGCGGTGCAAGCGGCAGTGCAACGGCGATCTCTGCTGTCTCCTACCCGCTCTATTTCAGCCCAAAACGTCAATCCCGCCTCGATTCCAGACAATAGTGCCCAAGGCGTGATCAGTGCGGTTCAGGTCAATGATGCTGCTGCCGTTCGCGATGTGCAAGTCAGTGTGGGCATTGATCATACGTATCTTGGAGATATCGAAGTGAGCTTGATCTCGCCGTTGGGCACGGTGGTGCTGCTGCAAGGTCGAACTTTGGGACGCAGAACCCAACTGCAAGTAGTCTATACGCTGCAAACAACACCAACGCTGAGACGCCTGTTAGGGCAAAGCGCCCAGGGGCAATGGCAGTTGCGCGTCGTCGATGCGATCGCAAACGATACCGGAACGCTAAATTTCTGGAAGTTAACCCTGGGCGTGTAAAGACCCAGATTCCAAGCATAAGATCAAGCATAAGATAAGGGTGCGCCAACTAGCGCACTTTTTTTATGAATTGAGCTTGTGAGATGAGGGGCACGATGAATACACGAACAGAGACCGACAGCATGGGTGCGATCGCAGTTCCTTCCCATGCTTATTGGGGCGCACAAACCCAGCGATCGCTGCTTTACTTTGCGATCGGTAACGATAAAATGCCGGTCGAATTAATTCGCGCCTTTGGCATCCTCAAAAAAGCGGCGGCGATTGTCAATCAATCCCTCGGAAAGTTGTCTCCCGAAACGGCGATGCTCCTGATTCAAGCCGCCGATGAAGTGATTTCAGGCACATTAAATGATCATTTTCCGTTAAGCGTATGGCAAACTGGCAGCGGAACGCAGACCAACATGAACGCCAATGAAGTGATTTCTAACCGAGCGATCGAGCTATCAGGAGGCACAATGGGCAGTAAAGATCCCATTCATCCCAACGATCACGTTAATCTGTCTCAATCGTCTAACGATACGTTTCCAACTGCGATGCATATTGCATCTGTCGAAGCGATTCATCATCGATTGATTCCGATGGTTAAAAAACTTCGCGATGCATTGCACCAAAAATCGATCGCGTTTGACACTATTATTAAACTGGGTCGCACTCATTTGATGGATGCCGTTCCCTTAACCTTGGGACAAGAATTTTCAGGCTACGTGGCTCAGTTAGAGCAAGCCTTAGACCGCATCGAAGCGAGTTTGGCAGGCTTGTATGAACTTGCGATCGGGGGAACTGCCGTTGGCACCGGACTCAACACCCATCCTGAATTTGCAGAACGAACATCGGCTGAGATTGCTGCCCTGACTGGGTTGCCGTTTGTCAGCGCGCCCAACAAATTTGCTGCTTTGGCGGCCCACGATGGCATTGTTGCTACGAGCGGTGCCCTTAAAACTCTTGCCTGCGCGTTGATGAAAATCGCCAACGACCTCCGCTGGATGGGGTCGGGGCCGCGCTGTGGGTTGGGTGAACTTGTCTTACCTGCTAACGAACCTGGATCATCGATCATGCCGGGAAAGGTGAACCCCACTCAATGCGAAGCGATGACCATGGTGTGTGTGCAAGTGTTGGGAAACGACAGCGCGATCGCAGTGGCAGGTACGCAAGGAAACTTTGAACTTAATGTGTTCAAACCTGTTCTCATTCATAATCTTTTGCATTCTGTTCGCATTTTATCGGATGCGTGTTCTTCATTTACCGATCATATGGTGGTTGGCATTGAACCTAATCGCGATCAGATTCAACACTTTCTAGAAAACTCATTGATGTTAGTGACTGCTTTAAACCCACATATTGGCTACGATCGCGCGGCTCAGGTTGCCAAAAAAGCCCACCAGGAGAAGACGACGCTGAAATCGGCTTGTCTAGCGCTAGGCTTTCTGAATGCAGACGAATTTGATGCGATCGTGCGTCCAGAAACGATGCTTCGCCCATCGGCAGAACCGTTAAAAAACCTTTCTTGACGGGAGTTTGATCAGTTCTTTCACGGCAGTTATGCCGCGACGGGAAAGGGGGTGTCGAACTCACGGTAAATTATTGAGCAACCTGTAGTTCTTCGGCGATCGCAGGTCTGAGTCTCTCAAATTCGTCTCTAAGGATGTCTTTACTCAGGGCTGCCTTGCCTACCGAAGTCCAAGTGCGGCTGGTTATCATCCACTGAAGCAACTGCGATCGCTGGGCTGGAGTGGTCTGTAACGGCAACACATAGGCGCAGTGCTGGGGATCTTCAAGCGCAAAAAACAGAATGTAATACTTCTCTTTATCAATCAGTAACCGTGAAATTTTTTCACCCTGCTCGGTTTTCAGATCGAGGTAACAACGCAACCAGCGAGGATCGGAATCTTTGTGATGAATTTGGTTATACAGCGCCGTGATCCACAAAATCATCGGGTGCGGAGACATTGTACACAAAAAATTCTTGTACAGGCGATTGTAGAGCTTGCCAATCTGAATATTTTCAATCTCTTGCTGAGACAGCATCACCCAAATCGTCGCCAGCGTTTCTCGCTTGGTTTCTAGAATGTGAGGAAACACAATTTGAGCAACAGGCTTATCTTTTGGCCACGTCGTTAGCTGGCACGCCTCATCGGGCGATAGCGCATCAGGGCTGCGAACAGGAGCCACAACGGGGCGTCGGAGTAGTGCTTCACCGATGCGATGGCTAATTTGGCGCGTGGCATTGTAGCGCTGTTCTAGTGGCTCTAGCGCTTTGAGAATATCGGCGATCGTTTGGGGGCGATCGTTAACATCTTTGGCAAGACAACTCATCACCAAATTCTCAAGCATTTTGGGGACTTTGAGACTGGGATTGATCGATTCAAACGTGCGCGGCGGTTGGAAGTGATGGGTTTTATACCAACTGCCGAACGAATGGGTATCGGCTTGAAGCGGCATCTTTCCGGTGAGCATCTCAAACAGCATAACGCCCAAACTGTAAATATCTGATCGCGAGTCGAGTTCGCGCCCTTCCATTTGCTCTGGCGACGAATACGCCAGCGTGCCCATATAAGAACTCGTTTGGCTAACGTCTGCTTGCAACAGTTTGGAAATGCCAAAGTCGAGAATTTTGACCAGTTCTCCAAAGCCCGGATCTTGAGTGACGAGGAGGTTACTCGGCTTAATATCTCGGTGGATAATGGGGTAGGTAGAGCCGTCGATCGTAATGCCTTGGTGAGCGCATTGGATGCCCGCACAAATTTGCCGAGCCAACCCCAAAAACCGAGGCAACGGCAGATTTTGCGACGAAATAATATCGCTGAAGCTACTGCCCTGCAAATATTCCATCACATAGTAGGGCACTTCTTGCTCGTCTACGCCATAGTCCATCACGCGGACGATGTGCATACTTTTGGTGCTCAGCAGGGCACAGGTGCGGGCTTCGCTGCGGAAGCGATCGCGCATTTTTCGAGTCAGCAGGGTTTGCGCCAAAAACTTAATCGCCACAATGACGCCGCCCAGCAACACATCTTCTGCTTTGTACACTTGCCCCATCGCTCCGCGCCCGATCAATTCGATCAGTTGATAGCGATTGGAGAGAAGTTGTCCAATTCTAGGATCTTTGCGGGAGCGGGTCTGCACGGGCGTTTTCGGGGAATAGGAGAATAGGAAAATGAAGAGCAAGAGCGGCAAAGGCGTGACCTCAGTATGGACAGTTCACTTTGTAAAGTAACTGCAAATTCTTGAACGGATCGTTGGCTCTAAGATGAAGAGGCAGTGGATAGGGCAGTGGAGGTTGCCCATAGAGCAGAGGCGCGATCGCAGATCTTAAGCAGTTTCTCTCCCTCCAAGGCAACCTGTACATCCGAGTTTCATCTGTTGTCAACCCCGGTCAACGCCTACCTGTCAACACCTACCTGTTAACACCGCCGGATGAAGCTTAGGCGGGTTGGCGCTCTAGGGTTGCCTCTACCGTATTGGTCAGATAATGCCCGGACAAAACGCTGCTAGAAAGATAATATTTTTTCTCGTTGAGGCGATACAAGGTCTCAAAGCCGCTGCGTCGCTGGCGATCGCCCAATGCCCAGTAGCGTTGCACAATCGATTCTGGCGCAATCCACCCTTCCCCCTCCACGCGACCCAAGAGACTGTGCTGAAGAACAAACGTGTAGCGGCGATCGCCCGCGTCTAGACGCCCTCGGTATTGAAAGCTAATTTCCTCGTGTTCGTCGGCTGGAAACGTTAGTTTTGTCACCATCGTGAACCAGTCATCGCGGCTCCAGGCGATGAGGATTTTGCCTTTCACCAAGATGGGGGTTCCGTCTCGCTCTAGCCAGTTTCCTTGGAGCGTCCAGCGTCCAGATTCCATGAGAAAGGTATGGTTCATGGTGACAGTCCTTGCCGGAGGGATAGGGATGACCTCAGTGGCTCCCCATGCTATCACGTAGGTGTTTTATGGTACGTGGTAAATTTCCCCTAGAAATACGGCGCGGGTGGCTCCGGTGACCTCCGGAAGATTACCGGGAAAGTGGTGATGCCGCCAATAGGCAAGCACCGCGAATGCGATCGCTTCTTTAAAGTCGGCATTCAGCCCGACATCATCGGTGGTTAACACCGTACATTCACTGAGGTGAGTTTGAATGCGCTGTTTCAGATAGGCGTTGCGGCTGCCGCCACCGCAGATCAGCACCTGATCGGGCAGGCGAGGCAGAAAGGTTTTGTAGCTATGAGCGATCGTCGCGGCGGTGAGGTCGGTCAAGGTTGCTAGCAGATCTGCCGCGTTTAGATCACGCGCATCAAGCAGGCATTGTTCTAGGTAGGCTTGCCCAAAGTGCTCTCGCCCGGTGGATTTGGGGGGTGGGGCTTGAAAATAGGCTTGCTGGAGCCAGTGGTCTACCAGGGTGCGATCGGGCGTTCCGGTGGCTGCCCATGCACCGTTGTCATCAAAGGTTTTTTCACCATTCGACAGGTGCTGAACCGCAAGATCGAGCAGCATATTTCCAGGTCCGGTATCCCAACCGAGAATCTTAGTTGAGCGCTCTGAATCTTTAGCCGGAAGATACGTGAGATTCCCGATGCCACCGATGTTTTGAACGCAGCGATCGTAGGTTTGATGTCTAAACAGTGCCGCATCAACCGGAGGAACTAAAGGAGCGCCTTGCCCGCCCAGGGCGATATCAGCGGCTCGAAAATTGCTGACGGTGGGAATTTGGGTCAGATGCGCGATCGCCTCTCCTCGCCCAAGCTGCATACTGTAGCCAAGCTGTAACCCGTTTCTCCGATCGGGAGGGCGATGAAAAACGGTTTGCCCATGAGAGCCGATCAAGTCTGCTTTTGGATGGTGGGCTTGGATAGCGATCGCCGCTTGGGCAAACTGCGCCGCGATGCGATCGTCAAGGTCGGCAAGGTCGGGCATTGAAACTGCTTCGCCTTCACCAACGCCCAAAATTTGCTGCTGCAACGCTGCTGGATAGGGATAAGTCGCCCCTTTGATTAGCTCTGCTTGCAGGTCAAACCCAGAGCCAGAAATTTCCACGAGAGCCGCATCAATGCCATCAACCGAGGTTCCACTGATCAGACCAATAACACGCATAGGACGAGGGAAAAAAGAATTTGTCCCATCATGCCATTCTCTCTATCCCTTGACTTCTTTTTCTGTTGAAATAATGTGGATATCGATATCTTTGAGCAGTCGGAGAAACTGTTGAGTGAGCGATCGTCGGAGAAAGACCTTCCAGCGTGAGTGCTGACTTTCGCCAATCACAATTTGAGTAATCCGATATTTTTTGGCGACATCTGCGATCGCCTGAGCAATATCGCTGCTTGTCTCTTGAATAAATGTGCCGCCAAACTCTTGGCATAAGCGATCGCAGGTTTCGAGGTGCATACTTTCGCTGCGGCTGAGAAAGCGATCGGGATCACGCACAAACACTGCATAGAGAGGCGCGTGGGCGTATCCTGCAATTCGAGCGCCGCGTCGAATCAGTTGTACCGCGTCGGGATAAGTGGAAACGCAGACTAAAATGCGCTCGTGAATATTGCAGAAGTGAGCGGTGGAATAAGTCGTTTGAGTATCTTGTTCAATTCCATCCCCTTCAACGCTATCGGCAACTTCTCGGAGGGCTAACTCCCTCAATGCAATCAGGTTACGGCGTTGGAAGAAATTTTGACGCGCTTGATCAATTTTTTGAGGGGCGTAGATTTTGCCTTCGAGCAATCGATTCTCCAGCGTTTCGGGTGTGACATCAATCACGACAACTTCATCGGCTTCTTCTAGTAAGCGATCGGGGACTCGTTCGCGTACCACAACACCGGTAATGCGAGCCACTAAATCATTTAAGCTCTCTAGATGCTGGATATTGACTGTGGAAAAAACATCAATGCCAGCCCCTAAGATCTCTTCTACATCTTGGTAACGCTTTTCGTGCGGTGATCCGGGGACATTGGTATGGGCAAGCTCATCAACTAGGGCAAGCTGAGGACAACGGGCAATCACAGCGTCGGTGTCCATTTCGGTGAGCATGATGTTAGAGCAGTTCACCGTTTTCCGAGGAATCAATTCAAGTCCGATCGCTTTTTCAGCCGTATCTTGACGCCCGTGCGTTTCGAGCAAGCCAATCACGACATCGGTTCCATCTTGCCGTAATCGGTGCGCCTCTTCTAGCATTCGGTACGTTTTACCGACGCCGGGAGCCATGCCAATAAAGATTTTGTGTTTGCCACGACGAAGCATCATTTGTAATCAGCGATCGTTATAGAAAATTGAGGCGGAGTTATTCTGATCAGGACGCGATCGAACACCTTAAGCATTGCTCTGATCCAACGCCAGATTTAAGCGCAGAACGTTGACGCCAGGTTCACCAAAAATGCCTAAAAAGCGACCTTCTGTGTGTTGAGTGATCAGCAATTCCAGTTTGTTCGCCTCGATGTTGCGGACTCTAGAAATTCTAGCAACCTGCGCTCTGGCTGCCTCGACTGAAATGTGAGGATCAAGACTGGAACCGGAAGTATAGACTAAATCGGCGGTCGGTTGAATGCCTGCTTGCTTCAGACGTTCCACCTCAGATTGAACCCGTTTTTGGAGTTCTGGATTGCTCGGAGCATAGTTACTAGCGCCCGAAACCCCGGTTTTCAGGATGCTGTTGGCATCATTGTTTGGGTCAGCCGTACTGTAGCTAGTCGTGCTAGGGCGACTGTTGAAGTAGCGATCGCTCTCAAATGGCTGTCCGATCAGCGCCGATCCAATCACGGTTCCTCCAGCATTTCTAATCAAGCTGCCATTGGCTTGATTGGAAAAGGCAATTTGTCCAAAACTCAACATTGCAAACGGATACAGGACGGCAGTCAGAATCCACAGGACGAGAGTAGAGCGGATGGCTCTAGAGATATCGCGAGTTAAGCTCATAGCAGTAAACGATAAAAGGACTTAGAACCGTTCGGGCTGAAAGATGACAACGAACAGATAAGCGGCGAGGGCGACGGTGGTGAGGGCGAGGAGTGCGATCGCATAGGATTGAGTTTTGGAGAATGCGCCATCGGTTGCGGCATAAACGGCAGGTGCGGCAACGAGATTGAGACAAAGCAGCAAGAACAGGTAGCGCGGAACCTGTTGCCGACGCCCAGAATCCCAACCAGTAGAGCAAGTTTCACCCACATCAGCGAGCATTGAATTTAAGTTACGGATCATATGAACTCCTAAAGAAAAATTACGCTAGACCAACTGCACTGATGATTATATCGATCAGTTTGACGGCAACAAATGGGGCAATCACTCCACCAATGCCATAGATAAAAATGTTTCGTCGTAGAAGTTGATTGGCGGTCAACGGTCGAAATTGCACGCCTCGCAGCGCTAATGGAATTAGAGCAGGAATGATCAGCGCGTTATAAATCAGAGCAGAAAGAATAGCAGATTGAGGCGTCGAAAGCCGCATAATATTCAATGCTCCAATTCCAGCCGCCGCAAAAATAGTAGGGATAATCGCAAAGTATTTTGCAATATCATTGGCAATGGAGAACGTGGTCAACGCTCCACGGGTAATCAGAAGTTGCTTTCCGATCGTGACTAGATCAATCAGCTTTGTTGGATCAGAATCTAAGTCCACCATGTTCGCGGCTTCTTTGGCGGCTTGAGTACCAGAATTCATTGCCACGCCGACATTCGCTTGAGCGAGGGCAGGCGCATCGTTTGTTCCGTCTCCCGTCATGGCGACCAGCTTACCTTTACTTTGTTCAGCCCGAATTACATCAATTTTGTCTTCGGGAGTCGCTTCTGCAATAAAGTCATCTACTCCAGCTTCACTAGCAATCACAGACGCCGTAATTCGATTATCTCCAGTCAGCATAATTGTGCGGACTCCCATCCGCCGGAGTTGATCAAATCGCTCTCGAATGCCGGGTTTGATGATGTCTTTGAGATAAATGACGCCGTAGAGATCGCCACCATCGCAGACCGCTAACGGAGTGCCACCGAGTCTGGAGACTTTTTCGTAGGCTTGATCTAAGTCGGGCGTGATTGCTCCACTGCGCGATCTAACAAACCCCCGAATCGCATCCACCGCGCCTTTTCGCACCTCGCGATCGTTTGGCAGATCGGTTCCACTCATGCGGGTTCTTGCCGAAAACTCAATCCCTTCGGCTGAGGCGCGATCGAAGTCCACGGTTGCGCCGAGTTGCTGGGCGAGCCGCACGATCGATTTTCCTTCTGGCGTCTCATCAAACACGCTCGCTGCCAGCGACACCTGAGCCACTTCTTGGAGACTGTGCCCATTCACCGGGATAAATTCATCGGCTAGGCGGTTTCCTAACGTGATCGTTCCAGTTTTATCGAGAATTAGAGTACTTACGTCTCCGCAGGCTTCAACAGCGCGTCCTGATGTAGCGACCACATTGAACTGAGCCACGCGATCCATTCCCGCAATCCCGATCGCGCTGAGCAATCCACCAATCGTTGTCGGAATCAATGCGACCAACAATGCAATGAGAGCCGCAATGCTAACCGGAGCCTGAACATACGTCGCGATCGGAGGCAGGGTCGCAATCACGATCAGAAACACTAACGTCAGTACCGCTAACAACACCGTCAGGGCAATTTCGTTCGGCGTTTTCGAGCGTTCCGCCCCTTCAACGAGCGCAATCATGCGATCGATAAATCCTTTCCCCGGATCGGACGTGACCCGCAGCGTCAGTTCGTCTGAAATAATTCGAGTTCCGCCCGTGACTGAACTGGCAATGTCTGTACCCGGTTGTTTCAACACAGGAGCCGATTCCCCGGTGATCGCCGCTTCGTCCACAGAGGCGACGCCTTGAATCACTTCACCATCAGCAGGAATCAGATCTCCGGCAATGACTTTAACCGTATCGCCTTGCCGAAGCGTGGTTGAACTGACCTCTTGAATCGTGCCATCGGGCAGAACTTTACGCGCAACGGTATCTGATTTTGTCGCCCGCAGTGAGTCAGCTTGTGCTTTTCCGCGTCCTTCTGCAACGGCTTCCGCAAAATTGGCGAACACAACTGTGAAAAATAAAATGATCGTAATCAAGCCATTAAACAGACGCGGATTCTCGCCTTGAGCCGTCCCGAAAAGATTGGGATCAAGCGTGACTAGAGCGGTCACGATCGTCCCGATCCACACGACAAACATCACAGGGTTACGAATGGCAACGCGCGGGTTGAGCTTCACAAAGGCATCTCGAATGGCGCGACGATAAATGCCAGACATATTGGCTTTGGGCGTGTGTCGCCGTTGATTGCGCGAACCTCTGGGCTGACGGAGATCAGAAGGATTGGAAGTCATGGGTGGAAGAATAGAAGAGTAAATCAGGACGACGTTAACCGCCGAGCGAGAAGGCTTCTGCGATCGGTCCTAATGCCAAAATCGGAAAGAAGGTCAAGGCTCCCAGAATCAGAATGACGCCTGCCGTGACACCCGTGAACAAGGGAGTATCGGTGCGTAACGTGCCTGCGGTTTCTGGCACGGGCTGTTTGCGAGATAGGCTATCGGCAAGCAACAGCAGGGCAATGATTGGAATGTAGCGTCCACCCAGAAGGGCGACCGAAGCGCTGAGATTCCACCACAATCCGGTCGCTGCGGGTTGAGAATCGGCTAATCCTTCGAGTCCAGAACCGTTATTCGCGGCGGCAGACGCATATTCATAAATCACTTGAGATAAGCCATGAAATCCAGGGTTGCTAATTCCAGCGAATTGATCAGGAAACGCTAAAGCGTTTACCCCAAGGGGGAACTGCAAAGCGATCGCACCTGGAATCAAAATCAAAATTGGATGGACGAGCAACACCATAAAACTCGCCAGAACGACTTCTCGCTTCTCAATTTTGCGTCCTAAGAATTCTGGAGTCCGTCCTACCATCAGTCCGGTGACAAAAACCGCCAAAATTAGATAGACAAAGAGATACGCTGTTCCTGTGCCTTGTCCGCCCCACACAATTTGCAAGAATAGATTTGAGAGCGTCACAAACCCACCCGGAGGCATAAACGAATCAATTAGCGCATTGACAGCGCCGCACATCGTTCCCGTAGTGGTCACGGCAAATAGTGCAGATTGCGCCCAACCAAAGCGGACTTCTTTCCCTTCCAAATTCGGCTGCGGAGTTCCGAGTAATGCATTGATCGTTGGATTACCCCCATATTCTCCGATCGCAGTGATGATCACAAATCCTAGATAAATGGCAAACACCATGCCATAGACGAGCCATGCTTGTTTGCGGTTATTAGCGAAAACGCCGTAGGTATAAATCAGCGAGGTTGGAATGGCAATCATCGCTACAGTTTCAATCAGATTTGTAGCCGCATTGGGATTTTCAAACGGGTGAGCAGAGTTGATCGCAAAGAATCCGCCGCCGTTCTCTCCCAATTCCTTGATGATTTCAAAGTGAGCAACGGGTCCGCGAGCGATCGCTTGAGTCGCGCCTTCTAATGTGGTTGCGATCGCGGCTCCATCCAACGTCTCAGGAACGCCCAGCATCAGCAACAGCACTGCACCGACAATACTGAGCGGCAGCAGAATCCGAGTAATCGATCGGGTCAGATCGACATAGAAATTTCCGAGCGATCGTCCCGTCAATCCACGAATAAAAGCAATTCCCACAGCTAACCCAGTGGCGGCTGAAGTGAACATCAGAAACCCCAGTCCCATCATCTGACTGAAGTAGCTGAACGTCGTCTCACCCGAATAGTGTTGCTGATTGGTATTGGTAACAAACGAGATCGTGGTATGCAGGGCAGTATCCCAAGTCGGAGCGCTCAGCGTTGTGGGATTAAGCGGCAAGAAACCTTGTCCCATAAAGATGAGATACACCAAAATCGCCATGACTAGATTACTAAGCAGGAGCGATCGCGCATACTGCCAACCTGTCATCGATTCTTGGATGTTGATGCCACTGAGTGCATAGATAACTCGTTCAACAGGACGAAGAATCGGATCAAGAAGCGTCCGTTGATGCAAATAAACACGAGCCATGTAGCTGCCTAAAAGTGGCGTTATAGCAACCACGATCGCCAGCGTGAGAGTAATCTGAATCCAGCCTTGAAGCATGGTGGAATTTATGAATTCGATAAGACGATTTTGGCTTTTACAAGAACACCTAGCAATTTACAAAGAGATATAACTTATTCAGACAGGAAGCGTCGATCAGCATATCAGTTGAAATAGGGTGAGACGTTTAGAACCTTTGTATTTCAAGCATTGAACTCTATACTTTCTGATATAGAGTTCACGTCGTAGGAGACGAAAAAGAAACTAACAGGCATCATCAGATTAAAGACTGTTTGTATAAACTCTGTGTTGTTGCTTGAAGCAATCTTCCAATGAACGCTGTTAACTTCTATTCCAAACCTGCAATACGTTGGCTGATCGTTTTTCTATTCGCATTCGCATTGAGCATAGAATATCTGACACCACCAGAATATGTAGTAGGTTATCTTTACATTGGTGGCATTGTGTTGACGAGTAACCATCTTCGTCGTCGTGAAACCTTCTTGATTACGCTAATTGCTGCATTTTTGACGCTTTCTAATCTGTGGTTTCCGGTTTACCAACTCAGCCAAGCTTCTACCATCGTCAATCGCGCGATCGTCGTGATGGCGCTGATTGTAACCAGTGTGATCAGCGATCGCAATCGACACTACCAAGCCGCGATCGCTCAACAGCAACTCCGCCTCCACGCTCAAGAACAGTTAGCGAGTCTCCGCGAAGACTTTGTATCGACGCTGACGCACGATCTCAAAACTCCGCTACTCGGCGCGATAGAAACGCTTAAAGCCATGCAAAGGGCTGAATTTGGAGCGATCACCCCAACTCAGCAGACCGTTTTTACAACGATGCAGCGTAGCCACCAAACCACGCTGCAACTCGTCGAAATGATGTTAGATATTTATCGCAACGATGCAGACGGACTGACGCTGAAGTTACAGCCAATTGAGTTGGGTGCGATCGCGCAAGACGCAATGCTGACGCTGAGAGAATTAGCTGCCGCCCGCCGCGTCCACTTGAGCTTGAATTACAGCGATTCTGGATTTCGACAGTCCTTGTGGGCAATGGGCGATGCGCTGCAACTCCGGCGCGTTTTTTCTAACCTAATTACAAATAGCATTCATCATTCACCAAGAGGGGCAAGTGTCGAAATCTGGTTAGAATCTCGCCCGTCGCATCAAGTTGTCAAGGTCTTAGATGCGGGGCTTGGGGTCGCGCCAGAAGAGTTGCCGCATTTGTTCGAGCGGTTTTATCAAGGACAGAGCGATCGCCAAGCCACCGGATCGGGACTAGGGTTGTACCTTAGTCGGCAGATTATTGAAGCGCACAGTGGTAAGATTTGGGCAGAAAATCGAGTTCCAAACGGGGCAATATTTGCCTTTCGGCTTCCCACTATTTCGCCATGACACCTGACCATGACTGAGAAAATTCTCCGAATTCTACTTGCCGAAGATGATGAGCTATTCCGGTTGGGCTCAAAGATGCGACTTCAACAAGAATCTGGATTGGAGATTGCAGCCGAAGCAGAAGATGGAGAAACGGCGGTAGAACTAGTCAAACAATATCCGCTCGATCTCGTTCTGCTGGATGTTGGACTACCGGGCAGCGGTGGAATCGAAGCCTGTCGTCAGATCAAGCAAGCGGTTCCCGACCTTCCCATTTTGGTGTTAACGTCTCATTCTAAAGCTCACCTGATTGCGCGATTAATCATCGCCGGGGCGCAAGGCTACTGTCTCAAAGGAATCCCGGCTGAGAAGTTAATTTTGGCGGTGCGATCGGTCGCCGCAGGTGCATCCTGGTGGGATCAAACGGCAACTACAGCAATTCAAGCTGCCTTTCAACCCGAGAACTCAGGTTCAGTTAAAGCAGATCAACCCGTCGAGGCAACGTCAACCAACTCTTTAACTCCACATTCAAACCCATTAGAGAATCCTCTTACGCCACGAGAGCAGGAGATTTTGAGGTTGATTGCGCTTGGAAAGTCGAATCATGAGATTGCAGAACTGTTGTACATTACATCGGGTACAGTGCGAGTGCATGTTCATGCGATTTTGCAGAAATTAGAGGTGCGCGATCGCACCCAAGCGGCGGTGCTAGCGATTCAAAAACACCTGGTGAACGTCGGATCTTCTCCGCTCAAGTAACATCAACGTTCAAGTAACGCTGAATTCGGCAATATATCTAAAGATAGGTGTAGTTCAACACAGTAGCCTTTGCAAGGCTCTATCTTTGGAGCCTCGTGAGGGGCTTGGCGAATCAAGTAATCTTGCTCTTCAGGCAATATCTAGGTTGATTGAGCGATCGTGAAATCTTTTCCTGATGCAAAGTTTCTACTGCTCGGAGTTGCTGTTGCCCTAACCACGCTCCACTTGCATCTCGTATGGAGGAGTGAGCATCCTGAACTGTTAGAGCCAAGCTTGCTCTGTTGGGCAGCAGCCTGGTTTGTGGCAGGGCGGCGAGAGTGGGGCAAACTCGACAGCGGGCTTGCAGCCACAAGTTTAGGCATAGTTGCGATCGCATGGATTTTACTCCGGAGCGCTTCGGTTACTGGATACGATTCATTTTTGCGCTTCGCCCCGATCGTTTCAGGATTTGGCTTGGCATTGTTGGCATCTGGCTTTGGGCAACTCAAGCACTATTGGCGCGAATTAGCGATTTTAGGATTCATTGCCATTCCAACCACTAGCCTCATGGCAGCGCTCGATATCTCCCGCCTCACCGCAGACTTTGCCAGCAACTTGCTGTGGTATGGCGGCTACCCGGTGACTCAGCAGGGTGTCAACCTGATCATGCCAACCGGAACGGTAGAGGTTTATCCGGGCTGTTCTGGAATCAGCTTAATTTTTCAGCTATTGACGTTGACATTCATTTTTGTCATGTTGTTTCCGTTGAGCCGCCTACAGTCCGCAGTTTTGCCCATCATTGCAATTAGTATTGGCTTTTTTGTTAACGGTATCCGAGTAGCGCTGATGGCAATTTTGTTCGCTCAGGCAAAGCGAGATGCGTTTGAATACTGGCATTTAGGAACTGGATCACTGATCTTTTCTTTGATCGCTGTAGCATTGCTAGGCGGAGTTTGCTATTACCTGCTAGAGCAGGCAGAACCCTCTGATGTGCAAGAAGGAGCCGAATTGTGAAGCAGTGGGAATCCATTCGCGGCTATCTGCTGGTTGCTACGTTATTGGGAAGTGTTACTGTTTTAGGAAAGCTAATTTTCTTTCCGCAAACTTCATCGCCAGATTTCCCAAAATTCACGTTTCCAACAACAATACCGTTGCGTGAATGGCAGTTTGTGCAAAGCTACGCTATGACCTTGCATCAAGAAACGGCACCTGCATTTGTGACCAGTGTTGATGCTCAAACCTTATCTGGTCGACACTATCAATATTTGCATAACGAAATACCTCTAGCGGTTGAAATGCGCTATTTCGTGGATACCTATCTTCACGTTCCGGCAATTCTTGAAGACTCGACGTTGGCTTCTCGCAAGCCTGACTACACGGTGGTGGAGGTGCCTACCGGGGAATATGCAGTGGTTAAGGAGTTTGGCAAGGTGCATCGCAGTGCTTGCATTACCCAATATGGTGGGACTTCGGTTAGCGATCGCATGTTGCGCCAACGGCAAAATACGTTACCTGTGCTTTCGAGGCGCTTTTTTCCCTGGTTTCTGGGTCAGGCTCCGTTGCGAGATTTGCGTTGCCTGTGGGTGAAGATGGCGATCGATGCGCGGGTCGCAATCGACCAACCCCGCTTGATGGATCATGCCTGGTTAGACTGGGTGCAATGGTGGCAAAAGCATTACCCAGACTAGATTTAGACTGTTTGTGGCGACGTTTTGCCAGGGGTTGGTATTTTTGATGACGTAAGCCTCCAAGGGCTTTGAGTCGTATCAGAAGAACGTTCTAATCGTGATAACGTGAGTTTTGGTTGAGCTTTAAAATCGATGGGTTGGAGTTTTAGCTTTGGCAATGCGACTTTGTTGGTGGTGAACCGGGCTAAACGTGGTTGCCGAAGAAAGTTTTCGCGCCAGTTTTTGCACTAATCGCAATAGCCAACGCTTGATTTTTCTCAACACCCTCGCGAACACTTTCGTTGAAATGATTGGCTGATGTTGCAAAGGTTGCGAAACTGGTTTTGGGGTTGGTCTGATCGACTGCGGTGAGATTGCCACTCGATCAACGGGTAAGCGCGAGGGTGCAGCCATCAATTTGCTCTGTTTGTGAGTGCCTGTTGCACGGCGAAAAAGCGAACTCGTGAATCCTCCATTATCTTCTGAAGAAACTGCATGATCAGGGAAAGGAGGGGGCGGTAATTCGGGTAACTCGTCTGATGGTGGAGGTTCGGCTTCTTCTGAAGGTGGCTGTTGTGAGGGTGATTCTGCTGGAGGTGTTTGTGCTAAAAGCGGTTGCACAACTGTCCCTGCAAGCAAGGGTTGCGGCTGCATTGGAGTGGGCTGTCGAGGGGGGAGCGATCGCGAGGCGATCGATGCAGAGCGTAACTGTGAAGCAACCCCTGGAGACAGCGTTGGCGGATTGTGAGAATCGTAGGCAACCCGCAGATCTGAGACGGTGAGTTGTCCGGGGGTTTCAGCCAGAAAAACGATGGGCAGGGAAATGGAGTCGAGCCGGGATAAGGAGATGGATTCAACCAGCAGGTCTCCCTGATCTTGAGGTTGGATCAGCCGAATCTCAGCCGTAGTGACGCCAGCAGGAACTGTTCCTGTCCACGATCGCAGTGAGAAGTCTGGTGTGTCTAACAGAAGCACGATCGGAGGCGTTGAGATGCCGATCCAGTGAAGTTCTAATCGTGAATGCGATCGCTCTAGGGATGGAGTAGGATGATCGCTCAAATAAGCTGTAATGTGTAGCTCATAGCTCGCTTGGGCAACAACAGGAATGCTCTGGGCAAGAACCGCATCTTCAGGTCCTCTACCGCTCAGAATTTCACCGCGCTCGGTGTTCTCGATCCATCCTCCTAAAAGCTGCCAGCCTGACGGCACATCAGCTTGATCTGAACGGGTGAAGGTGCCGTTATCAATTGCCTCAACCGTGGGCACAAACGACACTGCGCTGAGCCACAATCCACCAAAAGCTGAGCAACTGAAACGAATGTCGGCTTGCGTTGCGGTGGCTGGAGCCGTTACTTTGGCAGTTTGTACCCAAGGAGGACGTTCTTCTCGCTGTAGTCTTGCTGTAATTGCGATCGCATCTCCGTCGGTTTGCAGTTCATCCCCTTTAGCGTTTAACCACACGATCTCCCAGCGTGGTGAAGATGTAGAAGAACCTGTAATCACACCAAATGCAAATTGCAGTAAATAAGTGCATCCAGCCGTGCAATTTATCCGTTGCGAAAGCGTTGCAGCTTGAATGGAAGTCGTGTTTCCCGTCTGCGGTTGTGTAGGAAAACAAAATAGCGGCGTGGGTTGGTTGGGTGCATCGGAGGTATTGAGCAATGTTGGAGATGCCA
This sequence comes from Myxacorys almedinensis A, assembly GCF_010091945.1. GTDB lineage: Bacteria > Cyanobacteriota > Cyanobacteriia > Leptolyngbyales > Leptolyngbyaceae > Myxacorys > Myxacorys almedinensis. The sequence goes on along the minus strand of NZ_WVIE01000023.1, from coordinate 31,094 downwards.
ACACGACGATGACGCGACCTGTGCCGTCTGTGAGTTTCATGCGGTGGACGTGTCCTGCGGTTCCCTGCCACCCTGTCGGAAGCTTGGTACTGCACCAGGGTAAGAGTTCTACGCTGGTGGGTTGGCTAGGGGACAGGCGCGATTGGCTTTGCCAAGCTCCACCGGATCGCACACTTAACACGGTTCTTGGCGGTTCACTGAGTTGAACAGCACTTGCCGCATCTTGCCGCCTGACAGCGGTATTGATGGCTTGAGTAATTTCTGATAATTGAGTGCGGCTGGGGATTTGTCCCGCGCAATCAATGCGGATCGGTTTACCATTATCCAACGCTAGAACAATAAATCGTTCAACACTAAGATTAATGCCTCGACTTAAATCGATCGTGCCTGCGATCGTAGGCGGTTGAGTGTAATAGGTGGAATAGCCTCCGCTGCTCTCGACCCTTGCTGCATCAACCCCAAACAGCTTTCGAGTCGCGTCATCAAGCAGGGGATCGGAAAAATCGCCGTTCACTAACAAATCTCCCGTACCACACGGGGAAGCGGCGGATGAACTGGCAAGATATTGGTTTAGCTCGGCGGCAAAATCGAACTGAAATTCGATGCGTCCGAGGGGTGCAAACTCATCTAGTCGTTGTCGAACGGCTTCAATTCCTTTGCCAATTTGCACCTGAACAGGAACGGTAAATCGATCCGGTAAATTTCGCAGTCGAAACAGGGCAGCAAATGGGGCGGGTTGTTCTGCCAGCGTGGCAACTCGCCAAGAAAATCCGCCATCGGTGCTAGATTGTAGTCCGGGTTCTGTTCCACGATTAATGCTCCAAGACGCTTGCCCAACCAGGCTTTGAAGCACCATCCAATATCGAACATTGGGCAAGACTCGAAACGAATTGGGCAAGGTTGCACTGCCCCAACTGGTCTGATTGGGCAACGGTTTGGCAACTTTTACGTCTGCACTGGTTAAGACTTCACCAGAGGGTTTGCCATCGGCATCGGATTGAATGGCAACCTGCAACCCCGCTAGACCAGGTTTTGTGTTGGCAAGCGATAGGTCGATCGCTGTGACTTCAATTTCCTGCCCAGACTGAAATGGATGCGCCAGCGTTAACTTCGGAGACACGGTGATGGCGCTGATTGGCTCTCGGCTAGGCGTTGCGATCGCATCTTCTCCTACCTGACCGAGGGCGATCCGAGTCGATTGAAATTCTCCTCGGATTTGTGCTTGCGTTTTACCTGCGATCGCAACTGCGTTTCGAGGTAGCGTCACCGTTGTTAATGCCTCATCGATTCCTGGAAGTGTACTAAAGTCATAGGGGATTGTGACTTCTGGTAAATAATCAGGAAGGACACGCTGCTCTAGAATATAGTCGATTTGAAGGTTGATATTCAGACGGGCGATCGTATCCGAATGCACAACAAAGGGAATCACATAAAAGCCATTTTCCGTTGCTGCGTCTACTAGCACAGCATTGAGAATCGCGGCAAAATCAGGGGAAGTTTGCGCGATCGCAGATTCTCCTAACTGCGTCCAAAACGGCGCTAACTGTCCCAATCGGACGCTAAGATTCGTGGGAACTGACCGAACTGTAATCCTCTCAATGGTTGGATTTGTCGTCCCCGTTTGCGTGAGTTTAAAGCGGTTCACAGTGAGGGCAGGAAGCTGACCACTGGCAGGAAATGAAAATGGTGAATCGTCAGAAGATCGGATTGTGCCGCGATCGCTGATATCAACATACGCGCCCCCCAAATCGACCTGCAAGCTTGCCCCTAAAAGTCCATCACCCTGAATGTGAGTCAGCGTGCGACGAGCATGAAAGTCAACTTCCACAAATCCTGTCCCTTCGGTTTTGATCGTGCCCAGAGGATGATCGGTTTGGGTGAAGTCGAGCACTTCTTCAAACGGAGTGCCACTGGATGAAGGAGCCAGGGTGAGCGTTGCCTGGGTGATAGTAGCATCCACAGGTAAACTCCGTAACCATACGGTGCGATCGCCCACAAAAGGGTCGCGATCGCCTAAATATTCAGTGTAGAGTTGCATTGCCACTGACTCCCTATTTACGTTGACGTTTCTGTTGTCTAACCCTTGTCTAAACCTTTAACAGCAGCATTACTTTAAGTTCTTGCCGAATGTTGCGCCGCTCTGATAATTCATTAGTCACGTCAGTGGGATGAACGGGTTCGCTGAGGAGGGTAATTCCCAGCGTGTCGTAGTCGAAGTGAGCAATTTGGATCTGAGTCGGCGCAGGGGTGGGTAACGGCTCCGTGCCAGGAGTCGGTTGAGGTGTGACGACAGGTTCGGGATAATTGATCGTCTTGCGCGGGCGCATTTGTAGCCAAAGATCATCCCAATCTCCCCGGCTCTTCAGTTCTCCCACCGTTTTTGATTCTCGACAACAGCGATCGAACCAAGGAGAATGACAATGCTGATCGTCATCAAAATCATCATTGGGTGGAGTAAAGAACGCCTTCCAAAACTCGGTTTCTAAATCACCCAAACTAGAATTATCGGTATATTTAACGTGATATTGCTCTAGCAAATCCTTGAAGGGCACTTTGTAAGGATGAGTGCCGCCAATGGGTTCGATGGGGATGCTGGTACCGTCTTCGAGCCGAATCCGTTTTTCGCTGGAATGATAGAGATAGAACGTCACCCACTCGGCATAAGGTTTGTTGCCATCTTCAGAACAAACCACCTTAAAATAGTCGAGTTGATAGACATCGACTAGAGGAAAGGCTTTGAGCTTGTGTTCCACGTTTTCTTCTTTGCCAACGTTGAGTTGCTTGAAGACTTGAAGATAGCCTGTTCTGCCCGGAAGCACTTTCAGAACGGAGTCTAGAATGTTAGCCAAAATCTCCTCGAATGTTTTCCCCTGTAGCGTTTGTGCTTCTTCTGCCATTTTCACACTCTTGATTTGATCAATGGCTTGTTTCGTTTGCTCTGAGATATCTGTTTTGACTTTTCGCTGTAACTCATTCCAATCTTCAGCCGTGATTAAATCGCCTGGTTTACGATCAATATAAGGGGTCATATTGGTTGTCATTTGCATTGCTCCTAGTAATCTAATTGTGTAAAACATTCATCACCGCAACCGTTACGAGTCACAGTGGCTTGAATTCCAGCAGCTTTCGCCTGCAAAACTCCGATCGCGCCGGGTTTCAGCAGATCTTCAGCCAGGTCGGGCAGTGTCTCACCTCCTCGGACGACGGCTCTCGCATTTTCAAATCGACTACTGTGATAGAAAATGGATACGTCGTAGAGCGCGGCTCCTGCGGGTCGAGCAGAAACCGCAATGTCGTTGCCCCAGGTTCCCCCTTGGCTGGCTCTCAATTCGATAAATTCCTCGAACCCTTCTTCGGAAAGATAGAGTTTGGCAGGCGTATCTTGAGTTCCAGCTTTGAGGAATTGCGGTTTGCGGAAGGGCAGCTTGACGGCTTGCCAGCCCATAGGCAGTTGGGAGACTTGCTGCGCTTGCAGGAGGTTGGAGGGCAAAATTGGAGGTGTTGCGTCGGGAAGTCCCTGGTTAATCAGGCTCACCAAAGCGTGCGGATCGGTAGCGGGTTCAGTCACCGCTTTTGAGAAGCGTTCTGGCTGATCTTTGACCTGGCTAAAGCGGGCTTCGTTGAACTTGCCCCCAAACCGAGGCGGAAGATCGCTTGGTAAATTAACGACAAAGGCTCCTGCGCGATGGCTGACCCAATTGAAAGTTAGGTCAACGCTCGGATCAGGAAGAGCAGTGGCAGTGGTGAAGACCGCCGCGATTCGCCCAAGGCGCAACTCCGAAGGAACCGCATCCGATGCAGAACTAAAGTGACTCACGTTGAATACACCCCGTTCTGCACAAAATCCGCCTGCAAACCGATTGTGATCGAACCTCGCCTGATTAAACCGACTGCCGTAACACTCTAAATACCGCCAGTGAGAGTTGCCACAGGGCAGGCTTAGTACGGTGTTTTTGGGGAGTTCTTCGGCTCTTACAAGGTTGGATCGGGTAGACCCAGAATTGATCTGTTGAACTAGCGAGTTTATACTGTTTCCAATGCTAACCCCAATGTACTGTTCAATAACAGGAGTGTCAGATTCCGATTCTTGACGCAACACTACATCAAATCGAGGTGCGATCGCACCACTAGGATCAGAAGTAATATGTTCTGTAACAGTGACTGCAATCGGAGCATCCCTCGATCTGGCTCGAAGGACAACAAGATTAGCGGCTGTAGGAGAATTTAGTTGCAGGATTCCGTCGGATAGGTATTTGCTGCCTGCAAATGGGATTTGTGCCTGAGTTCCTTGCACCAACCCGACTAAAATTTGAGAACCCGGCACAGCCCGAACTTCTCCAGTTGCAGACGTGATCATGGCTTGGAGTCCGAATTCCGGGTCTTGGGATAACTTGACGGTTTCCGCGATCGCAAGCACTGTTAAAATGCGAACTTGCCATCCCACCGTTTCATTCACCAGCGTTATCCCGACTGTTCCTTGAGACGTAGTTAATTGAATTTCTGCAACTGTGTCGGTCACGCCATCATTCGTAATTGTCCAACCATTACCATGATGTACAGAAATCTGCTGAGAGAGTTTGACTGGCGGATATTCAATCAGTTCGAGATAGCGCAATGGCAAGATCGCTAAGCTACTTGTCTCACTAGCGGGTGCGCTGAGTTGCAGCCGACCATTCTCTGCTGTACTTGCTAAATTGGAGACGGCTGAATTAATTTTAGTGATAATTTCAGCGAGAGACGTTTTCTCTGGCGTGTTGCCTGCAATGTTGATTTCTGTAAGAGAACCATTAATGCTTAACCGTAGCATCTGGCGTTGGGAGAGATTAACAGGAGAGACCAAATCAACGTTACTGATAATATTCGCAGCTTTTGCAGCAGTTCCTCTCGTAGTGATAGGAACGTTGCCAAATAACAAGTTACGAGCATCTCTTTCCACATCGTTAAACGTTTGAACTTCGAGTTGGGCAATGATACCCGTTGCATTAGAAGTAATGGTTAAAACCGTGCCGTCATGAGTTGCGATCGCAGGTGAAATGGCAGAATTGAGATTTGCCACGATTTGATCGAGTTCGACTCGCTCTAAATCAACCGCGCCAACCGCACAATCCACCACGATCGGAGGAGTTCCTTCAACGGCAATTTCCAAGAACCGAGCGAATCGCAAATCTGCACCATTGCTCAAATCTTGGGTTCCGACTAAACGGGCTGGGGCTGCTGGAGTTTCCTGCCCTCGGTAGATGCCCGGAGCTAGACCAAACAACGTGTCTAGCGCATCGGTTGATTGGGGCGGCTCGAAGGCGATTTGGCTTGTGGTTCCCATGGTGAGCGATCGCAGAACTAAATGTTTGCCATCGTCAGAAACGACGCTAGGAGTGATGCGATCGCGAATGGCATCGACAATCTCTTGCAACACCGCCGCACGAGGTCGCGGAATGCGGGGATGATTGGCAAAATCGATTTCAACAGGTGCTTGATCATCGATTTTCACTCGCAGCAAATTCTGCTGCCGCAAATCGATTCCTCGACTCAGATCAATGTCTCCGATCACCTCGGCACTCGTCGCAGGTGTTCCTACCGCTTGAGCCGCCGTAAAGCCAAACACCACTTGAGCCGCTTCATCAATCACCATTGCCCGTGTGACAAAGCGAGGGGCTGATACCTCAGACGACGGATGATTCCACCAGCTATCGAGATCAGCATAATCATCCGCAATCTGCAATCCCAAAGCCTCGGCTGTCACTCGCAGAATTCCCTGAACCGTTACCGTCCCCTCTAAAAACGTTCGTACATAGCGCTTGAGATGCTCCCGAAATTCCTCAACCCCTTCTAAAATTTCACCCTCTTCATCGCGACGAGGGGCTAACCCATAGAGAGCGGCAAGGCGTTCTAAATCATTCACTACTTCTGCATTGCGATCGGCATGATCGACCCAATGAGAACTCATCACCTCCGCCAACGTATTTTCAGCCGACAACAATTCTCGACCAAACGCATCCACCACCGCATACAAAACGGGCGCTTTAGGGAAGAGGCGAAAGGTTCCGGGAAGGTAGCTCAGAATGCGTTTAGTCTTTGGCATATCACCCCTCCTGTAAGACGATATCAGCGCGTTCAAGATCCAATACAATCCACCAGTTCTGATTCGCGATCGCAGGTGTCACCACGCTAAATTCACCCGCTTCAATCTCGCTATCAGTGGCGCGCTGCCCACTAGCTCCAACGACTAGATTCCGGTTTGGTGTGCGTTTTCCAGTCGGAACGACAAGCGACGGTGCCGATTGAACCACCTGCGCGATCGCGCTTCGAGTCGCTTGCGGATCAGCAGGGGGCGTATTTTGAATCGAATCGAGAATGGCGTCTACCAGCGTTTCGGTGCTGTCGCGTCCCACTTCTGTTTGCCATGCGATCGCATCGACAATGGTGAACGAATCGAGATCTTTAACTTGCTTTAATGCGTTTAACATATCTTTTCCAACCGCAGGCTGACCACTACTTAAACTATTCACATAGCCTTGCAGTGCAGCAATCATTTCATCAACAACTTTAATGTCACCCGTTGCGGTAATATTTGATTTCAGTTTAGCGACAATGCGCGGCTTAAAGAATATATATCGCGCCACAACTAAGGCATGCACGCCAGCAGCGCGAGTTTGTTCGATTTCCGCTCGTAACCCAGCAAATCGCTCTGGCTCACTTTCCACCAACAGCACCACTTTGCCCGGATCAGATCGCTTATCTAAGGCGCTATTGGGGTCAGACACTTCGGCTAAGGCTCCGCGTTGCTCAAAGATCACCTTTGCGATCGCGGCTAACGTTCCTTTACCCAATCCGCGCAGAGCGGCTTTAGCTCGCGATCGTAGGGCAACGTCGGTCTCGTCTTCACCCCCTAAAATCGTCGGCTCAAAGTTTGTGATGCTGGCAATTCCTGCGATCGGTTGAGCCAGCGTATTAATCTCACCCGCATTTACGAGACCTGCGTTGCCTTTCGAGCCTTCCCCCGCCAGAACCGCCAGATCAATTCGGACTTGCCCACGCTGTAACGTGCCTGCCTGCGCGGTTACAAAGGTAATGCCCTGTGCGGTGCGAAGCAGTGTGCCTTCTGGAATCGTGATGTTGCCATCTGTTGCTGCTGGGTCGCGCAAAAAGCTAACTAACCCTTGGGCAAAATCTTTGGTTTTGCGAGTGACACCCAGAATTGCGACGACGAGATCTAATGATTTTCCCGTTGCCGTATCTATAAACCCAGCCAAATACGCTTGGTTGATTTGTTGATAGACCGTAGCAATCTCTCGCCCGATCGCTTCACCAATGGTACGAGTGACACTTCCAACATTGATATCGGTGATCGGTGAGGAACTATTCGTTAAAAAATAATCGACATAAAATACCGTTTCATCATCTGGCAGAGTGCCTTCTTGCTGCCAAATAACAGCATTATCTCGCGCACTAAATACGTAATCGATCGCTTTCTTAAAGGTATACCGCTCTGTTTCTCCAGTTTGTGGATTGGTAATGGTGCTGGTAATGCTGCGAATATCTTGAGCAGGCTTTGCCAAGCGGTAGAGATCGACTTTCACATCAAAGCGAATGGGTTCATTGACAACCCCGCCCACCATTGCCGTGAGAATGTCATCTACTACTTCTGGGTAAGAGCGATCAATCAAGTTAACAGTGTCAGTGTTCACGGGGTGATACCTCTGTCAAGAAAGAAGGGAAAAACGAGATTTAGAGGAGTATCGCTATCAACGGGCGTGAGGGAGATGTGAATATTGACGCGGGTGCGATCGCGAGGATCGGGCGTGACCACTACCGAGCGAACTTCTTTGACTCGTGGTTCTGCTGCTAATGCCTGAAGCACAAAGAGCTTGGCGCGATTGCGATTGGTTTCGCTATTAAGTTCGCCAATCAGTTCAATTAGGCGAGAGCCATAGTTGGGATGTCCTAAAGCCGTGAGTTCTCCCACAGGGGTCAGAAAGCGTAGTAGTAAGGCTTGCCGGAGGTTATCAGCGCCTTGCAGTAGAGCCAGATCAGTTTGGTGGGTTTGCGATCGCACTTGGGTTGACAGATCGTTGTCGCGATCGCGATTGTTCTGGCGTTCTAAGTTACGCAGCAGTTGTAAATCGATCCCCCAACGGTCTTCATTGCGTGCCATGATGTCCTAAGAAATAGAATTTGAAAGGCGTTTGAACTGAATTGTGAATTGCTTTTAAGAAGCGACGATAACCAAAATCTATAAAAGAGATAATGCTGCGTAAAGTTCGAGAAAAACGGTTTTGTAGTCATAAACATCAATACGTTTTTTATAGCTAAAGTGAACGGCTCGTGTCGAGCATTTTCAAAAAATTTATCACCTTATGGTTTACCAAAGTTATTCAATTCCAAGCAGCCAATTTACCCGTTTTGCCGCAGATTTATTTGCGCCCTTTTGCTGTTGCCATCTGCCTTGCAGGAATTGACCCTCCCCCTCAAACCAATCGGTTAATCCTCGCCGTTTTACTGCTCGTGCGATCGCGGCTTGAGACGCAAGGCTTAATTCCCATTGGTACTGCACCGTCATATTCTCTGGGTGGCGACGATAGTAGTAAAGCGGTTGAGCAACGTGCCACACGTCCGTTACCTCTGAAAGCCGCAAACAGAGGTCATAATCTTCAGCATAGTCGAGTGATTGATCAATTCCTCCTGCCTGCTCGAAGGCGGTGCGACGCATTAACCGAAAGTGGAATGTCATGAAATCAAACAGTAATCTATTTCGAGCATACGGGATTTGATGGCATTGTCCATTACCCAACACGGTACCTTTTCTATCCACTAGAATATGATCCGTGTAAACTAACCCAATCTCAGGATATTGCTCCAATACCGTCGCCGTTTCTGCTAGTGCCGTTGGCGCTAACCAATCATCGCTATCAATCCATCCTAAATAAGTACCTTTGGTTTGCGCGATCGCAGCTTTCAGGGCAGGCACTCTTCCTTGATGAGGGGCTGTAACGATTTGCACACGGCGATTTCGAGCGTAATTACGAATCAGAGAAACCGATCCGTCTGTTGAGCCATCATCCCAGATCAGCAACTCAAACTTTTGATAAGTCTGCGATAAAACACTCTCGATCGCGGCTGCTAAAAAACGCTCTCGATTATACGTTGTGATCACAATTGAGATTAAATTTGAAATTGGAATGGACATAACAATCCCCACACTACGGGAAATAGATTACGCTCCCCACTGATCAATGATGAACGGAGCCGCCGGAGGTCCTAAAATGGTCAAAATACCGGGCGGAGTTGGAATGCGATCGCCAACCCGAACGAGCGATCGTCCTCCAACCGTCACGCCAAGACTTCCAGGAGTGCCAATCACCAAGGGATAGGGAACACCCGTTAGGGAATTAACCATCTGACAGATCGAACCCGATGTTGCAAGCGGCAAACCATTCGCTGTAATAAAGGGAGGTAGCACCGTGAGAATAATGCCTGAATCTGGCACTCCTGTCGCTCCAGGCGTAATGATCACAGCCGTACCGATCGTTACGGGAAGTCCGGGCATAGTGTCTCCTTACGGTGAAAATGAAGTGATTCCTTTGATGGACGTGTTGACGCCCTGAACAGTTGTCGATAAGCCTCCATTAACTGTTGCACCCAAGTTTGCTTTTAGCGTTGCCTGAGTTCCAGCTTCGATGTCCGTTTTCATTTGACCTTTAATGATGACATTTTGTCCTTGCAGTGTTAGATCTCGATTTGCTTTTAGCGTCATTGCTCCGACTGCTTCGATCATTACGTCACCATCTTGATTCATGATGATTTTAGTTCGCCCCGCTACCACCGTGACTTTGCCACCACTCCCATCCGGTTGATCTAACTTCATTTCAGTTTTGCCAGCCGTTGCGGTTACTGTACCGTCTGTAATTTTGACGGTGATTTTGGGCGGCATTTCCATCAAGATTTCACGCGGCAAGTCATTACTTTGAATATTCCGAATCGCGGTCTTGAGTGTTTTATTATCCTCCTGAGCCAGAGGTAAGCGAAAAATTAGCTCATCGGTGCGATTTAACGGGGCGCGATCGCGTTCGTTATACAGCCGCCCAATCAGAATCGGTTGATTCACATCTCCTTTGGAAAACGTCAGCAGCACCAAGTCGCCCACATTTGGAATGGCAGCACTGCCAATGTGACTGGTCGCGATCGGAACGCTTCGGAGCAGCAACCCACTATTTTTCAGGCGCACATCACAGCCATAGTTATCACTGTCGTCATTTGCCTGGTGCGGATACACCGCTTCCACTAGTCCCAATTCGGCAATGCGAACCGATTGCAACTCCTGCTGAACGATTTTTTGAATGGTGCTGACAATAGAAGACATACACTAGCTCCAATTAAGCAAGACTTTGAAACTCGATCGCAGTTGTGAAACCACGTTGCTTGGTAATGTGATGAGTAACGCTACGAACTTGAAAGGTTTCGTTCAACGCTGAGTCGGGCACATCGCGCAACCGAATCGAATCCCCTAACGTCACTTCCGCTCGCCCAAGTGCCAGCAGTTTTCCGCGAAGAGTCCGTCGCCCAATGGCAGTAAGTGCCGCATCAGCCGCCATTCGCGCTGCATCTCTAGTACGCAAGGTCGATCGCTCTAAGAGCAGTTTAGGATTGCCTGATCCGACGGCTACTTTAGAATTACTAAAATCTCGCGTTAGCCAAACCCAGGCTTGCTCACCCCGGCTGCCCCCCGGACTTTCTCCCCACGCTTCTACTGACGTTGCACGCGGCGGCGTTTTTAGCACATCTAACGATAAAACGTGTTTCGCATACTCGAAAATGTGAATTCGATTGCCATTGATAAATTTCTTAAACACTAACTCACCTTCAGCGTTGATATAAAAATCAAAGCCGCACAACACGGCTAAATCATAGATGTGGTGATAGATACTACGCTGACCATCAATGACGTAGCCTGGAAATAGAATGCCATCTTCGGCGATCGCAACCTCAACCGATGCACGACCTGCTAACTCTCGTGCGATCGCACCTGCTGTTCTGCCCTCAAAGGTTTCATCTACAAAGGTTCGCAGCAATTCTGAGGCAACGCTGTATCCAATAATTCGATTCGTCGTGAGTCCGGGTTCAACCGTTGTAATTTTTCCTTCAATCACTTGAGTTAGATCACCATCTGCATAGCCTAGTTCGAGTTTAACGTCGTCATTTTGATTGGGTTTAAAACGTCCAACTTGACCGAGAACTAAGATGAAGCGATCGCTCGGTGTATTCAAGTCAAGATTTACCATCAGATCGACGATCGTGCTGGCTTGAGGTTCGCTGGTTGTATCGATGACTTTGCGACCAATCGTAAGTTTGTAAGCTGGTGTAAACATAATGCTCTCTCCGCTTCATTGATAGGTGAATCCACCAGAAACGCGATCAACCTGACGATCGGGGTTGAGGATAACAACATCCACGGCTCCGGTTGAACTAGCAGGAGTAATTGCTGTGAGTTCAGTTGCAGAGATCACAGTCACACTTGTAGCAGCAAAACTACCTAGCGAGACAGTAATGCCTGACTGAAATCCTGACCCTGTGATGGTGATTAGATCGCCACCTGTAGATGCACCCGATCGAGGTTGAACATCACTAATTCTGGGCGGTGGAATGTATTCATATCCACCCGATACCCTGTCTGATTGACCATCCAGATTGGTGACTTGTAAATCGACCAATCCAGAGAGATTTGGTTGTATAGGCGTCGTTGCAGAAATTTGTGTTGTAGAAACCACAATATTAGTCGCAAGCTGACCTCCAAATAAGAGTTCTGCACCCGGTAGAAAATCATTACCGGAAACAGTCACCGGAACGCCGATCGTACTTGCCCCTGATCGAGGTTGAATTCCAAAAATTCTGGGTGAACTGACGAAGTAAGTAAACCCACCGGACACGCGCTCAGATTGCCCTGTCGGATTTTGCACTTCAACATCAACGACCCCAGATCTGCCAGGAATAGAGGGGGTTTCTGCTGTAATTTGGGTTGCTGATACTGAAACGACAGTAGCAGAACGTCCATCTATCAAGACAGTTGCACCCGTCAAGAAGCCTGTTCCAGTAATCGTAATTAAAGTCCCACCCAGGCTGGAACCCGATCGAGGCTGTACGTCAATAATAGTGAGCGGTAAAACATAGGTAAATCCATCGCGAACGATATCAGTTTGAGAATCGGGATTACGGACAGTAACATCAACGAATCCGCTTGCGTTAGGGGGAATGGTAACGGTGATCAGGGCGTCTGTCGCGGTGTTGATTGTGGCAGGCGCAGTCCCAAACAAAACCTGAACCCCTGGTAAAAAATCTTGACCTCTGATCGTAACGCTAGTTCCTCCCGCCACTAAACCAAATCGAGGCTGCACATCATCAATTCGGGGCGAAAGATTTTGATAGGGAAACGTGGTTGGATGGTCGTCTGGTCGTCCATCGTGATGGATGATCACAACTGGATGGTTGGAGGGAGAAGGCGTTGAGGGTGCAATTCCAGTTGGAGAAGCAGGCACATCTGGAAAAAAGATCGCCCGATCTTCTGGGCGGTTTGCGCTGAGGCGTCCTGACAGTTCAATCACCACATTACCTCGTTTTTGCAATGCACCGCCTGGATTAGCCGCATTGTTATAGGAAGACGTGTTTTCTCCGATAGCAGTGCGATCTCCCCGAACAATAACCTGAATTGGGAAGATACCACCTCTCGGAATACCGTCTTGAACGGTCGAATCCCTCAGCGCGTAGAGAAAGCCCCCGGCACCAGAATTTCCTCTCGCTTCATTGCTTCTACCTCGACACTGATCGAACAGATATCGTCGGGTTGTGAACCCATAATCGACTAACATAATCTCGTCAAACTGCCCCTGTCGATTCGCAACAAATCCTTCGCGATTAAATCCGCCTTCAAACGTAGACGTGCAGAAGGCTGCACCCCCTGCAAAGTGGTTGGCAATATTGCCATTCAGTTCACAATCTTGAAGCTGGATTTCGGCGTTCCGAGCAGCAATTCCGCCACCACCTTCGCGCTCTGTTCCAATCGTGTTGGATTGATTGTTCAGAATTTTCGCCCCAACAACAATCATTCGAGTTGCGTAGGAAATGCGTAATCCGCCTCCGTTTTCCCCCGCTCGATTTCCTTCAATCACGGTGGCATTACCCCGAATTTCAATCTGAGCATTTCCTGTTCCATAGAGTCCACCCCCATCTTCAATGCTGCGATTGAAACGGATTCGATTGTTCACGAGCCGGATAGGTTGTCGGGGAAAGATAGAACCGCGTCTGAAGCTTAGAAAAGTAGGCTGACTGCGGGAAAGAAATGGATCAAACTGATCGATCGCAATTCCACCTCCATCATCTGAGACTAGATTAAATGCGATCGCATTCTCTTCAATATGAGGATACGCGCCAGTAAAGCACTCAATTCCACCGCCTCGTCTCGCTCGATTCGGTCTAGACTCTGCCCCAATCGTATTGCCGAGAATGCGAGTCTGAGGTGAAACGTGTCTCAGCGCAATGCCTCCGCCTAATCCACTTTCTAAACCCACACCATGCAGGAGGGTGATCGCCTTAGCCGCCGCTTCATCAATCGTTTCTGCTTCTGCCCGTTCCACAACGGGGTCATTCATATCTTGCACACTACAGGTAATAGGGGGTGCCTGGAGTGGCTGTAAGTTCCCGTGGGAAACTTGGTTACAGGTGATGATATTATCTCGAACCTCGATCGCACTATCAAATCCGGGACGATTATCAATGGCAATTCCCCCACCAAATAGGATGGCTCTATTTTCTAGAATCTGATTGTTGCGAATCAAAATCTGCTGGCTGTTTTCTAGATAAATGCCGCCCCCGTGAGCATCGCCTAGTTGTATATCAAATACATCAATTCCTGGATCAAAAACGACTGATACATCAATGTCAATATTAATAATTGCAGTACTAATCGTACCTGCTTGATTGCGTTGAATTTGATTACTCTCTAGTTTAATATTAGTAGAGTTAACAACTTTAATTCCACCCCCACGAGGTGCGAAGTTATCAGTAATCTCGCAACCATTTACTTCAACATCATCTGAATTCTTAATTTCGATGCCTGAGCGTTGACCCTGTGTAATTTTTAGATCTCTAATTCGACTGTTTCTAACGTTGTCAACTTCGATTGTTGGTGCTGTTGTATTAGGGACAGAACGAACTTCCGCATTACCAATGCCTAGTAACGTGGTCTCGGTGGGTAGAACAACATTCTCATTGTAGACACCTGCCAACACATTCAAAATTACATGCTGATTCGATTGCCGTAGTCTGCTGATCTCAGCAAGGGAATGCTGAAAGGTTTGCCAAGGCTGACTTGCGCTACCTGTTCCGGCGGTATCACTGCCGCTCACCGAGACAAAAAAAGCATTCACTTGTTGAGGCGGTGGTAAAGACAGGGGCGCACATGGATTTCTCCAAAGCAAATATTGGTCGCAGGCTACAGTTGGAGATTGGTTTGCTAGGAAAAAGATAAACTCAGCGCGACGGCTAGGACGATCGTTTCCGGGTGCCAACGTATGCTGTTCACCACACCCTAAAATTGGAGGAGATAGTGAAGAAACGGTGGGTGAGGAACTAGGATTATTCAGTAATTTCTGAAAATATTGGGTAAACAGTAGCGATCGCCGCTGTTCTCCTGCGGCTGTTCGTTCCCGATGTTGCCGAATCGATTGAGCCGTAGTTGGCAGCCCCACTTCTGTCAACATGATCCGAAACTCATCATCTCCCCATGATTCTGCAATAAAGATGCTTTCCCACTCACTTGTGTTGTCTGCCAAAACGGCTAGAGTTGCTTGTGCTCGTCTCACAGAGAGCCTTTCATTGAGATCGACTTGTCCAACGTCGTCTGTGTGACCGACCACAACTAATTGCCCTCCCCCTGCATTAATGCGATCGAGGGCAGTTTGGTAAGCCTGTTTGTGTTCTGGAAGAGGTGACACAAAGGAACGATTATTATCAAATAAAATTGCGGCTGGAATGCGACAAAAATCAGGATCGCCAAGAGTTAATTGAAAACTAGCTTGCTGTCCACTTTCAATGACGCCTTGTGTTTCTGTACCATTACTCACAGTGTTCACCTCCTGAATGCCTTGATCGTATAAGAACCCGCAGGTACGTTATCTCGACTGTAGACGCCTCCCTGTTGGTCTTCCAAGACAAAGGTGACGCGATCGCCAGAGTCTGCCTGTCCTTCAACTAAAACCACAATGTTTGTAAAATTCTGACGATCGCCTGCCAATGTGACCTGCACCTCTAGTTCACCCACAGCTGAGGCAATGTTTTCAACAATTTGTTGGGTTTGTTGAGTACTGTCTTGGTTCACGGCAGCCTCTACGATCGCGGGTTGTTCTTGCAGACTTTGGGGCGAGGCAATAAATTCCCGAAGCGTTAAGGCATACTCAAATCGCTCTGGTTTACCTGCTAGTTCGCGCACATCCATGGCTTCAATGACCACCTGATCGAGTTTGGTGGCAGTCGCAATGTCAGCTACAAAGGAAACGGGTTCAGCCGCTCGAAACTTTTCCCGCAAGGTTGTCAGTCCTTCGCCTGCTTCGGTTCCGGTGATCACCCCGGTGAGGGTGATTCGGGAGATGCGTCGCCCTAGTTTCTGGAAGAAGTCTCCTTCGAGCGCCGGAATACTGTGCAGATTCAGGACTTGATCTTCGTCTGCAATTATATTTTGAACTAGCTGTAGTTCGACCTCACCTAGCATTGGTTGCGCCATAGCCTAAAGTGTCTCCAGCTTGGTATAAATTTGATCCACGAGTGAGCGAAGTTCTTCCGACTCTTCTACTTCTTGAAGGTGATTCTTAACAGCATTCAAAACTTGTTTTAGACCTTCAATTAAGCGTTGCATTGCTGGTTGTGGAATAGCCGCGATCGCACTTGCGAGTGTTGGATCATCCAGTTGCAACAGCAATTCTCGTAATGACACTTCTAATATTGCCATTGCGCTAGAATCTTTTCGCTGGTTTGATGATCTAAATCGCCTGATTAGCCGACAAGGATCAAGGAATTGAAAAAAATAGTTTGGCTTTGTCGAAAATGTTTGTATTCATTGTTTATTCCTCTTTTAGCAATGTTAATTATGCTGCTTTTAGTGAGTTTAAATGCACAACGATCGCGTCAATCAAGGTGATCACTTCACCTTTAACTTCATCGACAGAAGGGAGTCCTCCAATGACATCTGCAACACCGAGGACATCATCGATTGTGCCTGCTTCTGAGGGTAATAGGTTTTTGGCAGTGTTGAGGAAAGACTTGATTTTGTCAGTAAAGGTGGAGACTTCTCCTAAGCCAGGAATTGACCCAACATTGAGATTGTTGATTTCGGTTTTGAGCTTGCCCATTAAGTCCACGAGTTTGTTAATGAGTTCGTTAATTTGAGGCACAATTGATCCCAACGCTTGAACGGCGGGTTTGATCGTGCCTACATTGTCGTCCAGGAACGTTTTGAAGTCTTGTAATACGTCTTTGAGTTCTTGATAGAGGTTCGTCGCCATTTTGGTCTCCTTTTGACATTTAAGTTAAATCATTAACGAGTTCGATCGACATCTTCTCGAAACTTTTGAAGTCGCTCTAATAAGCCACTTAGTGGGTCAATAAAGCGTTCTAAACCTGTCGCAAAATCTAGTCCTATATCTAATCCTTCAACTAGATCACTCATGAGATTTTGAGCATCTCCCAAAATATCGGTGTCTAGGAAAGAAGCGTCCTCTGGTTCTACGGGTTCAATGTACTCCCGCAAGGTCAGGAAATAAGCGTAGCGTTGCGGTTTGCCTGCTAGATCTTGCACCTGCAAATCATCGATCACCATTTGTTCAATCTCTGCATCAGCAACGATGTCTGCGGTGAACGGGAGAGGTTGCCCATTCTGAAATTTATCGTTGAGTTTTTCAATTAAGCCTGCTGCATCTGTACCTGTGGCAACGCCAGACAAAACAAGGCACGTAGGTTGTCGTCCTAAGTTTTGCAACAAACTACCCGCCATCCCCGGAGGTTTGTGTTCTGCTAGGATTCGTTTTTCGTGGGTATCGATCATTTGAACCTGGGGCAGTTCAATGTCGTCTAGCATTGGCTGCATTGTCACCTCCTTGTTATGTGGAGTGTTAAATTAATTGATCGCTTTTACACGTCAATTCCATAGCGTCGGGCTTCTTCGTCTAGAATGCGTTTCATGTTCGTGGCAAGGACATTCAAATCGCTCTCAACGGTTGGCAGTTGTCTGGGCTGTGTTTCCTTAACTATTGCCTTAGCCATTGCATCAGGGCTTTGGTGTGGGATAAGCTTAGGAGAACGTGCCCAAACTTCAGGCGCGATTAGCGCCGAGCGCAACTCCGAAGGAATCGCATCCCCTACCCCTCCCTGAATTTGAACTGGATGGGTCACAGGCTGCTCTGTTCGATGGCTGGAAGGCGCATCGGGCAGGAGGGATTTGCGTTGCTGGAAAGCTTGAATTTCAGGAACATTCAAACGGTTCAGAACGGTATTTGGAGGTGCGATTAGCGCCGAGCGCACCTCCGAAGGAAACGCTGGGCGGCTTTGGGACTGTTCGGTGCGATCGCGCCTGGGTTGCCCAGAATTGCTCGCACTTACGAATTGCAGCAGAAACGCGGTCGAGACTTTCTTTCCATCTAGTGGCATTGCCCAAGGCTGAATCAGGTCTTCCTCAACGGGTTGCATTTCGGGTACTGGTGATTCCTGTGTTGCGCTTTTTGCTAACTTCACTCCGTTCTCTTGGGACAGTTTGATAGAACCCTGAACCCGTTCACCCAATGTATGCAACCATTGACGGCGCAGTGATCTAGGAGGGTAAGCCGAAAAAGGATGCCCATCACGGATTGACGGACGAGACCGGAGCAGCGTGATCACCGCAGGCGAAATGGCTCGATGACCTGAAGAAAGCGACTGAGAAACCTGTGTTTTCCTAGCAAGGCGCGATAGTATTTCGTGACTTGCTTGGTGTTGCAGTTGCGATTCGCTTGGTAAGGTTTTAACTGATCGCCGAACTCGATCTGAGGGTGTTGTTTTTGTCTGGTTCTGTTGAACACAGGCGCGTAACTCAGGTTTGAACGGTAATTGAGAACTGCGATCGCGACCGTTTATTTCACTCGATCCGATTCGATGGCTCGATTTCGGAATGGGTTGTGACTCTGATTCTAGAGGCACCTCTTGGATGACTGAGTTAAAACAAGATCCAAACAGGGCTTGCTCGTTGAGGTGTAGATCTGTTGATGCGATCGCGCTGACCCAAGTGCCCGATTGCCAGAACGGAGTCCAACGTGCGATCGCGTGAGTCACATCGCGCTGCCAGCACTGGGGAGCGTTTCCACTCACCAACGCGATCGACAAGCGGTAAATTGACTGGCGCAGATCTGGCGTTGGCGTCATCTTGCTTCACCTCCGCCTCTTGCCATTTCCAGGTAAAGCAAAATTTGTCCAATCGTCATTCCACTAATCTCTTCGGGCGTCCAGCCAAACTCTTTTGCCAAGACAAAGCAAGCACGGGCTAAGGGCGCTTGAACTAATTCTGCCAACTCATCTTGCGGGGTGCTAATGCCGCTAATCGAATTGATCCGATCGACCAAAAATCGAGCGAGTCCGGCAGGCAGTTGAGAAACTTGGTCTAACTTCAGGGCAGGTTCCACTAAACCTTGTTGAATAATCAGCGATGCCGAAAGCTTTTCATCGTCGTGAGCCGCTTTGGCAATGCGCTGTAAGTCTCGCACGGTGAGCGGACGCAACATCACCTGTGAGCGAGTGGAATGGGGTTCATGGGAGCCGAGCAACTCAGGCGGAACATCAACCTCGTGGGTTAACGAACTGCCTGCTAGGAGGTCTTCTGCGGTCATCGTCATCATAATTTATCCTCACGCCGCTTCTTTATCTTCGACCGTGATAAACAAGCCCTTAAACGTCACCGACTCCATCACAAAGTCATCTTCGGGTAGGCTATATGCCCAGTTCTCAAATTTGACGCCGTGAATCGTCAGCGTACTGCTCGTATCGGGAACCGCCGGATCTTTTAAGTCCAGCAATAGATTGAAAGACGGTTGCGGGTAGGGTTCTTGTTCACGCGCCACGAGCGCACCTTTGCCTAGTAATAGCCGCAGCAACGCGCCATTGATGTAGGCTCGCCCCACTTTGCCGAAAATGTTGATATTGCCCGGTCGTAGGGCGGCAGGGTGGCGTTTGCCAATTTCGTGAAAGAGTTCCAAGTCGGTCTGCACATACACCTCAACACTGGTGGCGCGACCGACGGGACTGAGTTGATAAAATTCGATAATTTCTTGGGCGGCTTGTCCTTCGGGCTGATCGTCGATCGCAAGGGTCAAGGTCGCATCTGAACCGCGAAACACATTGGTATTTGCCATTGATAACTCTCCTTATCCTAAGAACACTAGCCTAAGAACATCGTGACCTTGATGAAGTCGATACTGAACGTTGGTCGCAGAGTGAGAATGACTTTGGCAATCCCGCGAATTTCTTCTTCTCGCGTTGCCGTCACATCGAGTTCGTAACTGATCAGCATCTCATCATCGACCATTCCCGCCAAGAAGCCATTAATCGAGCCTTTCAAGGCTTTACGCACTCGATCGTTGTTCAGCAATCCGATGTAAGGTGAGGATGCCGATCGCACTCCAAATTTGGCAAAATCGACAATCCGACGGGTGGTAATTTGCCGAAATGCACCATCATCTGTTGTGATGCCTTTGACGATCCGAAATCCTTGTCGTTGCTCTAACGCCAGTATTCTTCCGGTCACTAACTGTTCCAATTGCGCGGGTGTAAATTTAGTTTCTAGCGCATTGACAGAAATGGTTTTATTGGTCAGGCTAATGTGTGCATCACGGGCACTGATTGCACCCGCCACAGCAGCAGCAGCATAAGCCCCAGAGAGCGTGACTTCCTTGCCTGCATTGGCTGAGTCGCTGGTCTTGATGCCCGGTGCAACAAAGATCGTGCGATCGCTACTTGGCGTGTTCGCTAAGATTTGCGGGACTGTCGCACCTAGCGCACTTCCAGTTACGGCGATGCGATCGCGCCTAATTTTATCGGTCGAAGCGGTTTCAACATGGGATTGTAGCCTGCTGTTGATCGCCGCTCCGTCTCGTCCGGCTGCCAGAATGATGTGAGCATTCTCATTCTGCAATTGATCGAGTCCTAATCCATAGTCGGTGTCATTTGCATCGTTACTGTTGACGCCTCCAGTGAAGGCTGTTTCGGTTGTCACGCCCGGTGCTTGCGTCGGTTGATTTCCCTCTGTGGCACTGACCAACAAAGATCCAGTGTTGGGAGCGTTGATTTTTTCGAGTAATTCTTTGCCGTCTTTAACGGTGTAGGTTTCCTCGATCGCGCTGTATTTTAGCGTCACCGTGACATTTGGGGCGGCATCAGTCACGCTAATCGTCATCTCGTTACCCCACACACCAGGATTTTTTGCCCTCAAAATCGTAGCAATGCCGCCCGCGCTGGCAACGTTATGAAATGCTTTTCGGGCTTTGCTAAATTTTCCCCAAGCTGCTACAGAGTTTTCTGGATCGCCTGTGTCTTCTGTGCCGGTCACTCGCACGGCAAACACCGTTGTTGCCCCATTCGCGTAAGCTAGCTCTAGCGCCCGGACTAAGGTCAGTGGGTTATTCGCCGTATCCGGGTTCTCAAACGGGTCGTAGGAGCCAAACGTTTCTCTAGCTTCAGCGTAGCTCCCCAAAATAGTGACCTCTCCAACGGGCCCGCGCTTGGCAGTTCCCACAATTCCAATATTGCTGACTGTAATACTTCCTGCAACAATGAGGGCTTCGGCTCTCACTTCAATAAATACACCTGGCAGAATCAATTCTGGCATTAGGATTCCTCCTGAATTTTGAACAGGTTAAATCAGAACTCCGAATTCGAGCGATGTTCACTAAAGAAACTGAAATAAAATGCAGCAGTTAGCTTATGAGCCTTAGATAGAAAATGGCATTACTATCAAACTTGTCATCACTATAGCTAACTTGAAACACATCTCTATTACCCGTTAAGGTGATTGAGCTAGGAAAACCAGATTTTGGCAAAATCCAATATCCAGATTGGTAAATATTGCCGCCTAAAACCGCAGTTTTGTTCTCTAGTACGAACTCTTCTAAGAACGCTCTAACGCTGCTAAACGTTTGGGTAGATTCAATGCCTTGAACAATGCTAGAAATTGTTACCGAACTGCCGTTCCAACCCGCAGGTAGAAACGCCAAAATCGATAACCCATCTACTCGCAAGTTTGCACCCCCTTGACCTCGAACTTCTAACGTAGGTGCGGCTTGATCGTCCCATCGCACAAGATGATCGGTGACGACGGTAGACTCGCCGAATCCACTATCAATCTCGATCGGAATTCGGGCGATTAAACTTTCTGCACCCTCTGTATCATCCAAATGAAACTCATACAAGACTTGATAATCGGTCGTTCCGATCCAAGCATTTAAAGTCGAGTTAAATTCTGGAACAGAGGTTGCCTGCGCGGTCAGGCGAAGCAATCCCTGCGATCGCAGCCCGTTTTTTGCAGCCTCGATATTGTCTCGTAGCAGCGCGATCGCGCTATCGACCTGACTCGGCTGAGTGCCCCACAATTGAAACCGCACTACCGTATCCAGCCGTCCTCCCTTTAGCGCCACCACTGTGAAGCCACCGCGAGTTTCATTCCCCCGCCGGTTGCCTATCCCGATCGCTCGGTCAACCACGCTCACCGCAGAAAGGCTCGATAGCGGCACTCCAGCAACCGGAGGAGGAAGATGGACTCTGAGCGCATCTAACAAGCTGTTTAACATACACAAATCTCCCAAACTGAGGCGTGATTCTCCCTACTAGTCATGGGGAGAATTCATCTATAGATAAATCGTGGACGAGCAGGATTAAAGCGGAGACGTTGACGATCCCGAAAGGCAAGCTGCACTGCAAACCGCAGCAATTGGTGTTGCGATGGCTTTGAAATCAAAGTTGATCTTAGGCTTGCCTGACCTGGTTTTTATCGCACAGGTCACAGTTAAAAATGATGATTTTTTGATGGTTGGCAACAGATGCGTTACCACGAGCAGTTGTTTGAAAAAGAGTCAATGACCTGAGCTACAACTTGTGCGATCGCAGGTTGACTACTCTCTTAACGACCATGCTTAAGGCATTTTCTTAGACTACCAAGCTTGACGCTTTTCAGTTCCAATCTAGACGGTTGCCCAAATAACAGCACCTAACTGTTACAAAAGTTCAACAAAGGCTGTGGAACTCACTGTAGTCATTTTTTGGATTTGACGCATTGCCTTTGGCTCACGTAAAGCGTTTTTGTAGATGGGTTATACAGGCATTCTAGAGGTTGATCTGCATAGCGCGATTACACCGATTACACGTCCTCATCTTTGGAAGCAGGCGCGATCGCTGTGAAGGGTTGCCTTTGAAGTAACCCAATCAGTAAGCCGATAGGTGCAGCTAGAAACAGCCACATTGTTGGTTGCAATCCATATTGCTGTGCTATCCAACCTAATGTTAGGGGCATGAAACCACCGAATAAACCCGCCAGGTTATTGAGCGTTATCACGGTGCCGCTTTGTCCTGGCATTGCGGTATAGAGTTGCCCCTGAAGGATGGAATACCAACCAGCATTTAGAAAGCCCAGACCGCCAAGAATGACAATTTTGGTAGTAACATTTGGAATCACTAGAAAAGTAGGGTAAAGACATAGAACCAGGAATGCACTCACCCGTAAATACTGGATGCCCCGCACCCGTTCCAGCAAAGGAATCAGCAACCCATCGCCTAATAAGCCAACCCCCAACCATGTGGTAAAAGCAAAACTCGCTTGTGTACTACTTGTACCGACAACATCCACGAAGTAGAGGGCTAAAAAGCCACGCAGAACATCCAACATTAAATCTGAAAATTGCAACAGGGTTAACCAGCGTAGGACATTGCGTTGTTTGAGTGCGTGGATAACATAACAAATACCTTTTTGGAAACTAGGGTAGGGTGGCTCAACTGGGGTAGATGCCGTTGCTCTAGCAATCGGAGATGTCCACATCAGGCTGACCAACCCCAGCGCCAGAACTGCCAAGATGAAAAAGATACTCCGCCAACTTTGGTGTAAGGCGATCGCACCCACCAACGCCAGAGGACCGATCCCATTCCCAATCGATCCTGCCAATGCCCAACGCGCCATGTTTTGCTCGTGGCGGGTGGGTTCCAAATCCATCAGCGTTGCCTGAGACAAACTGACAAATGCACCAGATGCCGGATAAAACAAAATCAACGCCGCTAATAAACCCCAAAAGTGATGGCTGAGGGAAATGAGCAAGAGAGCGATCGCAAAACTGATGCCTCCCCCCAAAATCAAGAATCGTCGATGACCGAGATCTCCCAGCACTACCAAAATCGGTTCAACTATACTGCTGAGCGTATTTGGTATCGTCAGCAGCAAGCCAACTTCTACATAGGAAAGATGTAGATCATGGCGAATCAGTGGATAGGCTGCGCCCATCACACCATCCACAATTTCATCTAATCCTGCGATCGCTAGAAAGAGACTGATGAATAAGATAATTGTCCTGGTTCTTTTGTTTTGACCATTCAAAGGCATTGTAAAACTCTCCCGTTCTCCAAATTTACAGACCAACGCAGTCTTGTCACAGCGTTGGGATTTGGAGGGGGAATCCACGAACAAACTCTTCGCCTCAGTGAGCGGGCGAATTGCCTGTTGGATAGCGTTTCAGAAACTTACCAGGGAGGGAATATCATCGTCGCGATGCAGGTAAAGATAAGGACGGCTAACACTTAGTCTAGGGTAACGTCAGTGATACTGTCGAGACTGCTCTGCTCAGCAAGATTTTGGTAGGCAGTAGCTTGGGTTTGCTGCCTTTTCCGCAGAAGTTCCTATAAATATTTCACCCCAAAAACCTTACATGCAAAGAGTTATGCGAGCAAAACTTAGCAGAGATAAACTTACTGGACTAAAATTGGACTAAATTTTAGGCACTGATCAGATCCCGCTTTAAATCTTGAACAACATCTTACCGAAAGTCAGAAAAGGGGCGTTGCTGAATGCAAGTATGATTTGCCCTTCTTTCCAACTCTTCTCCTTGAGGAAAAGAGAGCTAAAATTCTTGTTCCCTCTCCTTTGGGGAAAGGGCTAGGGAGAGGGCAGATCTGCGATGCATACTTAGATTCAGCAACGCCAGAAAAGTAAGTTACTAACCGCAAAAACTCTGGCTTCTCTTTCTCACAATCTTAGATAAGACTCAAAAGTAGTCCAATATAGAGTCTCAAAAAATTACATGAGATTTAAGATTCACACGTTGATTAGTCTCATTATAAAATCATGGGACTAATTTTGAGTCCCATTTTGGGTCTAATAAAATCTGAATTTGGGAGCGGAAAGGCGGCTTAGGTAGGCTGAATTTAGTCTTAAAGCAGCTACCATAAGCCAAAGATAAATTTGCTCTCGACAAAAACCGCGTTTTTCATTCTCGTCATCTTATATAAGACTTAATATTAGTCCAAGATAGAGTCTCTTTGTCCCAAATGAAACTCTGCACCTGTCTCATGAAAAAACCAATCTCAAGTCTCATATATGCGACTCAACTGTAGTCCAATATAGAGTCTCACTATTTCCCATGAGATTTAATAGTTACAACCCAGATAGTCTCATACGAGAATAAGAGACTTAATTTGAGTCCTATATCGAGTCTAATACAACCCAACTTAGGATTAAAAAAGAAGGTTGGGTAAGCTGGAATTACCTTGCTGCAAAACGTTAAATAAACACCTTCTGGGAAAGAGGGCTTTCGAGGAAATTGCATCAGTTCGTCTCCTTTAGATTGAGCTTGTAGCTTGCACAAATCAAACAAAGCCTAAGCCCGAAGCCTGATCCGGATAATTTCGGCTCATCTAAGTACGAGATATTACATTACAAATAGTTTTTCTCTGGTAACATGTCTCTCTATTCCTTTAGATATACGGTGTGAGAGTTAATGTTCACCAAAATCAACAGTTGGAAATTATTTTTGATAGCGCCGATCGCACTTTTGTTTGCAGGTCAAACTAATGCTGCTGAAATTCACAACTCTGCTAGCTCTCAAGAGTTACACCAGACAGATGCGCCTACCCGCCGCCTAATCGATGCCACCGCACCTGCCGAAGAAAGCGTTTTACAAGCGTTGCCAAGCAACATCTCCTCAAAGCGAAAGCTTGCTCAACAGCCCAATGCCACTCAGCCCATAGCACCAACCCCACACAATTTAACCAACCCTGCCGACGAGGTAGAAGCAACTGATGACATGTCACAGGTGACCTCAGTTTCTCAACTGACAGATGTAAGACCCACCGACTGGGCATTTCAAGCTTTGCAGTCTCTCGTCGAGCGCTACGGGTGCATCGCAGGATTTCCTGACCGAACCTATCGCGGAAACCGAGCAACAACGCGCTACGAATTTGCGGCGGGCTTAAATGCCTGCCTCGATCGGGTAAACGAATTGATCGCAGCTTCTACGGCTGATCTCGTCAAAAAAGAAGACCTAGCAACCCTGCAAAAGCTCCAGGAAGAATTTTCAGTGGAATTAGCCACCCTACGCGGTCGAGTCGATGCCCTCGAAGCTCGAACCACGACCTTAGAAAAGCAACAGTTTTCGACCACAACAAAACTGAGCGGTTTAGGCTGGTTTAACATCACAGGTGCATTTACTGGCGATGACATTCAGTATGAAGGCGTTCCCGGTTCCCCAGCAGAGGCCCGGTTTGCCGGAGTTAGAACTGCCGCAGGCACCCCAGTTGTTGGGCAAGCAGATAGTGCAGAAACAACGTTTAGTTTTCTCACCTGGTTAACCCTCACCACCTCCTTCACCGGAAGAGATAGCCTGATCACACAGTTGGCAGCAGGCAACGGAATTTCACCTTACAACCAGTTTGCTTCTGCGGGCTTTTTCAACGCTAGTGGCGTTCCATTTACCGATCAGACAGCAGGCACCGTCAATGGTCGCAACGATGTCGTCATTCATGATTTATTCTACAGCTTTCCGGTTGGTGAAAGCATTACCGTCACCGTTGGTCCACGTGTTAACTGGTATCGCCATTTTGACTTCAACCGATTTTCCTTTTTCTTGACCGGCGCAAGTAGCTTTGACTCGATTGGTTCGACTCAGACAAATACCATCGATCGCGGTTCGGGCGCGGTGATCGAATGGAACATCAGCCCTCAGTTACGGTTTGCAGCAGGATACTTAGGCGAAAACACCGAATTTCTGCCGTCTCAGTTTGGCTTCAACACATCTAGCAATCCAGCATTTGGTTTATTTGGCGGCACAAACACCACCACGGCTGAATTAACCTTCTCTCCAAGCTCGACCTTTAATTTGCGGTTGGGCTACAACCACTCCCGCATTCAAGCCTATGGCGGGCAGGTGGGCGGCGCGATCGGAGAACCGTTGCCCTATGGCTATGTAGATGCTGGTCCTGGGTTTTCTGTACTTGA
This sequence comes from Myxacorys almedinensis A, assembly GCF_010091945.1. Classification (GTDB taxonomy): domain Bacteria; phylum Cyanobacteriota; class Cyanobacteriia; order Leptolyngbyales; family Leptolyngbyaceae; genus Myxacorys; species Myxacorys almedinensis. The sequence goes on along the minus strand of NZ_WVIE01000023.1, from coordinate 4,567 downwards.
CCCAATCACAGGAGGAGTAACCTCAGGAGGGCTAAAATACGCGGCGGCAGATGCATTTACGGTGAACTTTGACTGGTTAATTTCCCCAAGATTTGGCATTTTTGGGCGCTACGGCTACGCCACAACCAAGCTCAATCCGATCGATGAAACGGTAAATACGCAATCGTTTCAAGTGGGGGTCGGCTTCCCAGATCTGGGTAAAAAGGGTGCGCTGGGTGTGGTGACATTCCTGATGCCAATGGACATTACAAGAGGACGGCGCTTTTTTGCAGCAGGCGGCGGCGACGGCGGAACCCAGTACCAATTAGAAGCGAGCTACTTCTACCCCCTGAGCAACAATATTGCGATCGTACCTGCGTTTTATGCCATCTTCAACCCAAACAACTTTGCCAGTAACTCAACAGTGTATGTCGGAAACATCCGGACACAGTTTAGTTTCTAAGGCGTGATAGTCAATCTTTTGTCGTTAATGTTCTGTTTAGGCGCACCCCAGTGCGCCTTTTTTCTTCAGTTCTAGGCACAAACGCCCTTGCTTGACCTTGATCCTTCATGGCAGCGTAGTGGCAGCGTAGTTCAGCGTGGTGAGGCACTTGACTTTGCTTCCAACATCTCTAGCCGACTTTTAAGATCTTGGTTTTCTTTTTTAAGTTGGTCAAGGTCTTCCCGCAACTGCTTCACAGCTTTATCAGTCCCCACAGTCTTCTGAACAGTTTGAATCGATTCTTCGGCAATGCGGCGGACGCGACCATCAGGAGTTTGATTTGCCAACGCTTGAAGAACCCCGATCGCGTGGACGGTTTCCATTTGCCCAAGCGCGATCGCAACCGCAACCTGGCTCAGAAAGAACGTTTCTCGCGATAGAGCGTTCAACCGCTCTAAAATCCGCTCAACGTTGACATTGGTTTGCCCAGTAGAAATCGCACCGAGAGAGCGAATAGCAGCAAGGCGTAACGGTTGTGGGATGCCCGGTTGGGTGTACTCCAAAATCAGATTGAGGGCAGCTTCAGAAGTCTTGAGTTGGCTGAGGGCTGCGATCGCACCTGCTCTCACCACCTCATTCCAGCCTTGCCGCTGTTGCAGCACCCGCCCGATCACCTGCAACACGTCCGCGGCTTGAACCACATCATCAGAGCCAGCCGCCGCAACTCGTCCCAAACTCCGCAACGCTGCCGCCTCAACGTAATAACTCGCGTCCCCCTGCTCTACAACCGCCTTGAGCGCCTGATAACTCTCGTCCGTAGAAATGTGCGCCAAACTCTCCACAGTTGCCCGTCGAACCTTAGCATTCTCGTCACGCAATCCAGCCAGAACGCCTTTCACCGCCTGATCGAGCTTGATCGTCGAAAGACTCCGCACAACATAAGCTCTGACACCCCAAAACCCCTCTTTTTGCAACGCCTCAGAAAGCACGTTAACCGCTTCTAATCCCCCCTTTTTAGCGATCGCTTCTGCCGCATACAGGCGAGAAATTGGATCAGGATCGGCTTGCAATTGCGCCTTCAATTCAGGAAAAGGATAGTCTAAGGCAACCGTTTTGAGATAGCCATTGCCAACATCAAAACTGACAAAATCAGGCTTCTTCTCCAAAGGAAAATAGAAACTTTGCTCTTTCTCATAAACTCGCACCGTGAAGGGTTTTAGCATCGGGGCAGCGTCTGCTTGAAGGTATCCCACTGCGATCGCAAGTTTTAGATCAAAAAGTTCCGTTTGCGATTGCGTCACCGTCACTTTTGCAAGACTGCTATCAGCATCCCACCCATAGGCAACCTTGTAATCAGGATGTCCCCCCCGGTAAACATACTGATCAAACAAAAACATCAAATTGCGCCCCGTCGTTTTCTCAATGGCTCTGAGCAAATCAACCGTTTCCACCGTGCGATGGGCATTGTCGCTTAAAAAAGTCGAAATCGTTTTATAGAACAACTCATCACCAAGCTCTTTCCGAATCATGTGATAGACACACGATCCCTTCTCGTAAATGTGACGATCGTAGAGTTCGATCGCTTCTCGGTACACATGAGTCACCAGCGATCGCCGATAGCGCGATGAGTCTTCATCCAAATATTCCTGCGCTTGCCCCAGCAAATAATAAGCGGCATCGTCCGCCCCATATTCTTTTTCAACCCACATCACCTCTGCGTAAGACGCCATCCCTTCTTTCACCCACGCATGAGACCAATGCTTGATCACCACTAAATCACCAAACCACTGATGCGCCAGTTCATGCGCCACCAAAGACTCGGTGCTGAGGTTATCGATCGCAGCCCGTTCATCCAGCAAACAGCGATCGGTCAGCAGCGTTGTAGACGTGTTCTCCATGCCGCCAAAAATAAAATCATCGACACAGACCTGAGCATATTTTGGAAACGGATAGGGATAGCCATATTTTTGGCTGAAAAACTCAATCATCTGTGGGGTTTTGCTCATACTGAGCCGCGCCTGCTGCTCCCGCCCCTTCTCAACATAGTAGGTAACAGGTTTGCCGTTCCACTCGTCCTTCAATTCGGCAAAATCGCCCACTGCCAAGGTCATCAGGTAGGTAGGATGAACCTCATTTTGCCGCCAGTGATAGGTTGCAGACTCATCATCGGCTTCAGTATTCACTAACTCCCCATTAGAAATTGCCAGATATTGCTTAGGCACACAGACCCGAATTTCAGAGGTTGCCAGTTGTCCCGGATAGTCGAAGCACGGAAACCAAAATCGCGAGTCTTCATCTTCGCCCTGAGTCCATACCTGAATCGGCTTGTCGGGGTAGTGCTCATTGGGGGCAATGAAATAGATGCCGCGTTGAGGATGATCTGCCCGGTAAGCGATCGCAAGCTCAATCCCCTTCCCCGTTTGAGTCGGCTCAGCCAAAAACACCTGAATCTGCTCGCCATCGTAGTCAAATTTCTGCTCAACCGCCTGATCCCCTTCCCCATCGACCTCGCCAATTTTGACCGACTCGATCGTCAGATTCACCGCATCTAGGGTCAAGCGAGTGATGCCATCACGAATGGGGTTGAGCCGCGTCATGCACCTGCCCCAAAACGAACGATTGGGCAGATCGAGCGTCAAATCGAGAGAAATATGTTCAACCTGACCCGGACGATCAGGAGTGTAGTGAGGGCGCGCCCCCGGCAACTCAAACTGCTTGTGACTATTTTCCGAATCAAACCCATTAGAGTGCAACATCGCTTTCAAATGACCCTTTTCAACACTAGATGACTGCTTAGGCAAACTCATTTCGATTATGAACAATATCTAGAGAATTTGCCTATTCAGCTTAATTGATCCGTGAAAAAAATTAGGATCGCCGCCTCAAATTGCCCCTAACAAGCTAGCTAACAAAGCTTTTTGGGCATGCATCCGGTTCTCCGCCTGATCCCAAACTTTAGAATGAGCACCTTCCATCACCGCATCAGTAATCTCTTCGCCACGATGAGCCGGAAGACAGTGAAGCACGATCGCTTCGTTATCTGCATGGTGCAGCAAGTCGTCATTTACTTGATAGGGCTGAAACACCGGAATGCGAGATTCTGCCAGATCTTCTTGTCCCATGCTTGCCCACACATCGGTATAGAGGACATGAGACCCCGTAACCGCTTCAACCGGGTCAGAGGTAAGCAGAATTTCAGATTTTCCAGCCGCGGTTCCTTCGGAGTTGCGCCTTGCGCTAATCGCACTAGCTTGCTCAACAATCGCGCGATCGCACTGAAACCCCTCTGGTGCAGCAATCCGAATATTCATGCCAACAAGCGCACAACCCAGTAGCAGCGAATGCGCCACATTATTACCATCTCCCAGGTAGGTCAGCGTCAGCCCCGATAGCGCTCCAAAGGTTTCTTGAATTGTTTGCAAATCTGCCAAAATCTGACAAGGATGCTCCAGATCAGTCAGAGCATTAATCACCGGCACCTTAGCATAATCGGCGAATACCTTTAAATCCTGCTGGTCAAACGTGCGAATGGCGAGAATATCGAGGTAGCGATCGAGCACACGCGCCGTATCCACAAGCGGTTCCCCTCGGCTCACCTGGGTAGCATGGAGCGGCAAATCAAGGACTTGCCCGCCCAAGTGATACATGGCAGTTGAAAAGCTGACGCGAGTTCGAGTAGAAGCTTTATAAAACAGCAACCCCAACACAGGCGCACGTCCCTCAATTTCAGCCCGTGGGCGAATCGTTCCTGCCTTAAGCTGAGCGGCAAGATCAAGCAATTCCTTCATCTCATCACTGCTGAGATCTGCCAAGCTGAGCAAGTCCCGTCCTTTCAATCCTCCCATAGCGATCTTCAATAGCTCCTCTAAAAATTGGCAATGGAACGAAAATCGCTCCTCTGCCCAAAAAAGGGGATAGAGGAGCGCACCTTAAAACCCTACCAAATCTAGGGACGATAGCCCAAGGTTATATTGAGGTTATGTTGACAATTGTGCTAGCAGCTACCGTGAAGTGGGGGTAAGTTACAGCCGTTCTCGCTTGCTTAAACCACCCATCCACCCATCGGCTCTTAGCTCGACTTTATCCAATTCAAGCAGCGTAGCACAGGAGGCTAGACCAGCAATCCAACAAGGCTTTTGGTATTTT
>NZ_WVIE01000022.1 GCF_010091945.1 Myxacorys almedinensis A | reverse complement strand
ACCTGACATTGCTGTTTTTCTCCACACGGCAGAACCCATTCTCTCATTTGTCTCTCCCTTTTTTCAATTTGGTATCATCTCTTTCGTGTTACTCGAACCGCGGTTGGTTTGTTGCTCCTTTCGGTTGATGTGTTTAATTTACTCAAAAGCGATATCGCGCCACATCGAATGATTGTCATGTCCAACCCATTACATTTGTCATGCTTCAGCCATGCAGGATTTGATAGGAACGTTTGGCTCCTGCGAATACACCGAATGCAGTTGCTAGAGTTCAAAGGATGTCTCGCGACAACCCAAATTTCACAACGCGCTGGGGAGAGGGGGAGACTAGTAATCGAATCCATCGACTCATGCACCCATCCACTCCTCAACTCGAAGTTGACAATCTACTAGGAACGTTCACCAACATCGGGTCTTGCATCTTGATTGGTTAAGGTTTTGAGGTCTGCGAAGCGGAAATTGTTCACCAAATGGGTTAAAGCATTGATCAGCAAACCGTATTCTGCTGGAATTTGATCGATCAGTGAGAGAAGGTCTTTAGAATTGACTCGTGTGGCGGCGTGATGAAGTTGCGCGATCCACTCTGAAGACATGATTGTGAGATCTGCGATTCGCAACTCCGAAGGAATCGCAACATTGTTTTGCAAGGTTTGATGCTGACTCACTCCATCTACGGCGGCATCAGGTGCATAAGCATAGCGAACATCTAAATGCTCTGCTATTTTTGCAAAAATGGTCTCAGCGCGGAGCGGCTTGCGTACAAAATCATCGCACCCTCGTGCAATTGCACTATTGCGATCGGCTTCAAAGGCACTTCCTGTTAAGGCAATCACAACTGGGGCAGTGGTCATCGTTGCTTTAATCTGCTGGGTTGCATCGTAACCATCCATCTCAGGCATCCGAATATCCATCCAAATCAGGTGGGGCAGCCAAGTTTGGCACAGGGCAATGGCATCTCGTCCACTGCTAGCTTCTCGCACATCAAAACCAATGGGTTGCAATAACTCGACTAAAAGCTGACGATTTTCAGCAATATCATCAACCACAAGAATTCGATAAGTTGGTTGTTTAGGGGCAAGTCCAATTACCTGTTGAGCAGTCTGCGATCCTTCAGAGCTTAATGGAGCAAATCGCGTTGAGGGTGTCTCTAGAAATTGCGCGTTGATGGAGAAGCGAAATGTTGTGCCTACGCCGATTTGACTCTCTGCCGTAAGCGTGCCGCCCATGAGGTGCACAAACTGATGCGCGATCGCTAAACCGAGTCCGGTTCCTTCTTGGGTTTTGCGTCCACTTTCGGTCTGGACAAAGGGCTGAAACAATCGATCTAGCTCGGAGGGGGCAATGCCTGCTCCGGTGTCTTCGACTTCAAAATGTAAGATATGCTCGCGCTCACGCATGACTCGGAGAATCACTTGACCCCTTTGCGTGAATTTAATTGCGTTTCCAATGAGATTGATTAAAACTTGGCGTAGCTTTCCCTCATCTGTATAAATTTGATTGGGTAAAGCATTGGTTTGTTCAATCCCAAATTCAATTCCTTTCGATTGAGCTTTGAATTGGAACATGGCTTGTACCCAATTCAATACACCATTGAGATCAAAATTTGTTTCGTTTAGCGTGATTTTTCCAGCTTCAATTTTAGCGAGATCTAATACGTTGTTAATCAAGCCCAATAAGTGTTCACCACTGCGATTAATCGTATCGAGATATCCTTGCTGTGTTGCGTCTAGCGAGCGATTACGCGTCATCAATTGTGAAAATCCTAGAATGATATTCAGTGGCGTTCGCAGTTCATGACTCATGGTGGCGAGAAACTGGCTTTTGGCGCTGTTTGCTTCCTGTGCTTCTTTCGTTCGTTCTGCTAGTTGTGCGGTGCGCTCTTCAACCGCTTGATTCAAATGTTCTTCCCGTTCTGCCACTTCGTGCGCCATGTGCTGAAACGTGCGGGCAAGCTGTCCAGGTTCATCGCGCCGTTGAGCCACTTTTGCAATTGCAGGCGTCTCAAATTCTTTCACTTGTTCTGTCGTAAGAGACTCGTTGCTGAGGTGACGCGCGATCGCAGTGAGTTGTTTGAGCGGCTGAACAATGGCACGCTTGAGTAAGCGGTTGATCGACAGGATTGCGATCGCAAAAATAGTGCTGAAAATTCCCATGATCCACACCGTATTTTCCCGTCCGCGTGCCAACACTTCATCTGCTGGCACATAAATCACCTGTGTAGCAATCACATCATTCAAGCGCCAGCCAAAGCCTGTTCTACTGCCATAGGTTGCAAGTTGGCTCTTTGGGGCAAGGGCAGGTGTCGTATGGCATTGTAAACAACTCGCTTCTCGCACCACAAGAGGACGAGCCGTATAATACAAGTGTTTGTCTGCGATCGTCCGGTATCCAGATAACATTGTGAGATCCGGCTGCTGCCGAAACTGTGCAAATAAACCAGCTTCAAAATCGTCTGCCAGATTCTTGGGATTCGTAGGGTTTGGAGTGGCTTCTTTGTAGAAGAAACTGCTGTATTCTGGACGGCTGCGGAACTGCTCAAACACAGCGCGGGCAGAAAAAGAAGGAACCGTTTCGCGAACAAACTCTGGTTCGATGACTAATTTTTCTTTGAGGAGTGGCTCGACATGATCGCTCGTGTAACTGCGAACAGAGTTCATCATTTGAGTGAGCAATTCTGCGCGGGTGGTGATGCTTTTTTCGGCTTCATGTTGAATGGTGAACCCCAGTGTCACCCCACTAAGCACCATGCCGATCGCAAATACGATCGCCAGCAGTAGCGTAAATTTAGGTCCTAACTTCAAATGATTGAGCATCCCCACTCTCTCACATACTTTCGTATTTCATGGTTCCATCTTGCCTGGAGTATCCGTTAATCTGAGGATATGCTCTACATTCTTTAATCTCTGCATTCTTTAATCTCTGCATTCTTTAATCTATAGTCTTTGATATGATGTCCGCCCCGTTTTTCGTGGCGATATTTTGATTGCGAACGACACTCCCGACAATCTCCGACTGTTAATCTCCGATTGTTATCTGCTATCAAAGAACGGTGCACCGATCGCAGCGTCGTTGATAGACAACTCATGAAATTGTGATATTATTGCAACTGTCTTTCATTAAGTTCTATGATTGAGTTCTACCAAGATGCTCATTCTTAATCAATTCAGACTGGGGAACTCTGTCAGCAGGCTCCCCAGCCTCCGCTTCGTCCTGTACTCGATGACTTTGAGTGGTATCAAGGAATTCCAGCCTAGTTGGGACAGGGCTATACCCGTGAGATAGAAGTGCTGCCAGGAATGTGGTTAGCGTGGACAGAGCGATCGTTCCATCGAGATTGGATGCTCAAAATCCCAGTCCATGACCATCTGATGCAATCTTGCATAGTGCTGTCTGGAGACATTTTTCATGAAGAAGGGTATCCAACGCTAGAAGGTCAGCACTGCAAGGTATGTTCGATCGCAACGCTTGGTCTGGATTAATATTCACCTGCTGCCAGAGGTGTTTATCGAATTCTTTTCCGGTATGGCAGGCTGCAATGATGCGCTGTTAAAGGTACTGGTGAAGCAAGAAGATTGGAAAGCTTCGTTTTTTCCCATTACGACTGACGCAATGCGGCGGGCAGCACGGCAAGTTTGGGATGCTCCGTTTCGGGGTGCAATCCGGCGGCTGTATCTGCAAGAAAAAGTGTTTGAGCTACTGAGCTTGCAATTACAATCAATTCTGGTTGACTAAAGATTGTGCAATCCGCAACCCGGACGCAAACTTGATACGATCGCTCGGATTTATCATGCGAAAGAGATTTTGCACTCCCGCTTAGAGCAGCCGCCTGCTTTACTAGACTTAGCACGACAGGTAGGAGTCAGCGATCGCACCTTGCGACGGGGCTTTCGAGAGGTGTTTGGCACAACAGTCGTGGGCTACTTGACGCAGCAACGAATGAAACAGGCAGAACTACTGTTGCGAGAAAGAACTTGCACGGTTGCAGAAGTGGCGAATCAGTTCGGCTATGCTCATTTGGGACATTTTGCAGCGGGATTTAAGCGGCAGTTTGGCATGACACCAAGTGAGTGTTTGGCGGGGCGGCAAGGGACGCAGTGATAGAATGAGACTACTAAACCATTGCAAGTTATTCAATTCACGATTCTAAATTGTCACGATCCTAAATTGCCTGAACGTCAATGCCGACTCTGTTAAATATCGGACCCTATCGCTTCTTCTGCTAGGCAGGCGATCGCGATGAACCGCCCCATGTACATGTTGAACGGGATCAGAATGAAGCTAAGTTTTGGCTTGACCCTATCCGGTTGCAAAGTAACAGAGGATTTAGCCGCACAGAGATTAATCGCATTCAAAACCTGATTGAAGATCATCAAGCGCAATTATTGGCAGGTTGGCATGAATTCTTTAACGATTGAACTGCTTGAAATACCCACGATTCTGCAAGTGAGTATCACGGATGATACGCTTTCCACGGACTTATCAGATGGGCGCACTCTATCCGTTCCTTTGGCATGGTATCCACGCCTTTTGCATGGCTCTCCTGAGGAACGTCAAGACTATCGATTGATTGCTAGCGGTAGTGGGGTTCATTGGCATCAACTAGATGAAGATATTAGCGTTAAAAATCTTATACTTGGGAAACCTTCAGGCGAAAGTCAAACATCCTTTCAGCGATGGTTAAGCAACCGAATGAAGAGGGTTTAACAATGCGATCACAACCTCCTGATGCAAATACTCATCCAACCATGACCAAGTGCAGGCTTTGCGCCCTCCCCTAAACCGCTCTCGCAGCTTTTTTTTACCAATGTAAAATACCTTACTTCTCGATGCCTAACCGCATACAACCCAGGCAACAGTGGCAAACCTCTAAACTCGCGAGTAATTGCAGCACAGGACTCAAATGGCACCGATAAAAGTGCTTGCAATAGTCCGTGTGCTTGCCGCTCAAGGTCAGTCACAATGAATCCTCAAACCCATTCTCAACAAGTGAATTCATCAAGGTGCGCTTTAGAATTTCTAATAGGGCTTGAACCAGATCATCGGGCGCGCAGCGAAGCTGATCCGTACCGGATCGCTCGATCGCTTGAATTAGTTCTTCATTCGCTGTCATCATGCCAAATGACCCACTCGCCCTCTCCCAAAAGGAGAAGGAACAAGAATTTTAGCTCCCTTCTCCCCAAGGAGAAGAGTTGGAAAGAAGGGCAAATCATACTTGCCTTCAGCAACGCCACTAAGAAAAACTATTACCGGTTGCTCAACACTTTTGTGCCTTTAAACTTTATTTTCCCTTTAAACTAAGGAACCGCCCGAACCGTAGTCCAGGCGGAGTGTGGTGTGAGGAGTGAACGGAAACATGCGTCTCCGCTCCCTTTATTGTAGACGACATATTTAGTTTTATCAGCGCTTCACCAAACGACAGTAAAACTCTTAAGAAAGCGATCAGAAACTAATCAGTGGTTCGCAGTTCTTAAGCTGTTTGTAAGAGTGGGTGGTTTACAGCCGCCCATTGTAAAGCGTAAAAGGTCACTATTTACCCATACCTAATTGTTGTGCCTTTTGGTAGACCTTGCCCTCCGTCAAGAGAGAGGGAGCGATCACCACTTCGACTTGCTGCATTTCCTTGATGTCTTTTGCGCCCAAAGTTCCCATACTGGTTTGTAGTGCACCCAAGAGGTTATGAGTGCCATCATCAAGTTGTGCTGGTCCGCGCAAGATCTGCTTTAGAGTTCCTGTCGTGCCAACCCGGATTCGAGTACCCCTTGGTAGAATAGGGCTTGGGGTTGCCATGCCCCAGTGGAAGCCGCGCCCCGGTGCTTCTTGCGCCCTGGCAAACGGTGACCCGATCATGACAGCATCTGCACCGCACGCAATACATTTGCAAATGTCGCCGCCCGTAATTAAACCGCCATCGGCAATCACAGGAATATATGTCCCGGTTTGATGATAAAAGTCATCCCGAGCCGCTGCACAATCTGCAACCGCCGTCGCCTGCGGAACGCCCACGCCCAACACACCACGAGAGGTACAGGCTGCACCCGGACCAATGCCCACCATAATTCCAGCAGCGCCTGCTTTGAGAAGATTCATGGTTACATCGTAGGTAACGCAGTTGCCAAGAACGACGGGGATCGGCATTTCTTCGCAGAACTTAGCCAGATCAAGAGGCACACTAGCCCCGCTTGGGTCTGTGTCGGGTGACAAGTGGGCCGTTGAAACGACTGTCGCTTGAATCAAGAACAATTCGGCTCCGGCTTTAGCCGCAATCTGTCCATATTTCATTGCCGCAACAGGAGTTCCACTGACCGCCGCAATGCCGCCCTGCTGCTTAATTTCCCCGATCCGCTTTTCGATCAATTCTGGTTTGATCGGCTGCGAGTATAATTCTTGCATCAACGGCACAAATTCTGTTGCTCCGACGGACGCAATGCGATCGAGCACAGGATGGGGATCGGCGTAGCGCGTCTGCACCCCTTCTAAATTTAAGACCCCTAACGCACCCAATTTAGAGAGTTGTACTGCCATTCCAACATCGACGACGCTATCCATAGCACTGGCGATAATCGGAATTTCGCGATCGATGCCGCCAATGCTCCAGCGGGTATCTGCCAGTTTTGGATCGAGGGTTCTTGCCCCTGGAACTAATGCAATTTCATCGAACCCGTAAGCCCTGCGAGCGGTTTTGCCCCTGCCGATTTGAATGTCCACACCTTTGTTCCCCAAGAGTATTTGGATAGAGTATCAAATTTCAATTGGGATTGGGTGGGAAAATAGGGGGTGGAGAGGGACGAATGATGAGGGCAGGGTTTGTCGCAAGGTCGATTTAGGAAGACACTGATAGGATGGAAACAGCAACAGAACCGGGGCAAAGAAAGATAAACTCATGACGACAGGTAATTTACGTGATCTGTATCAGCAAGTCATTTTAGAGCGCTATAAAAAGCCAAAGTTTCGGGGCGTGACAGCACCCGTTCACCGGCATCAGCGGGGGCACAATCCGTCGTGTGGAGACACGATCGAGCTAACCGTGCAACTTGATGGCACAGGCGATCGCATCGAAGAGGTGCGGTTTGAAGGGGAAGGCTGTGCGATCGCAATGGCATCGGCAGATTTAATGGCAGAAGCGATGCGCGGCAAAACCACCGCAGAAGCGTTAGACATGGTGCAGCGTTTCCAAACCATGATGCAAGGCAAGGCAGAGTTTTCGACCGAACACCGCAAACTCAACGTGATGCAAGGCGTCTCTCAATTTCCTGTGCGAATCAAGTGCGCGACGCTTACCTGGCACACGTTAAAGGCAGCCCTAGAAGCCTCGACCCAGCCGACTGAATTTGTCAGCAACGAATAAGCCGTTATTTTCTCCCTAGTCTCATGTTTGAAACAGATCAACTCTTTGCCAGTGCTCAATGGTCGGGCATCGCCACGATCGCCTTTGCCGTCTTGACCGTGTTAGCGTTCCTTTTCAAGTGGGGCTTTCGCTTCCGATTGGTAGGGGTTACTAGCTTTATGGGCGTTCTGACTGGCGCTATTTTTGCGCTGGGCTTTGGGCTTTATACCCGCCCAAGTGTGGTAGATGCGGTGCATTACTCGCGAGTTTTTGACACAGGAGCCTCTCAGGTTGTCATTGCTGTGCCCCCCGACATTACACCAACTCAGCTAGAAGCCACAATGCGTCAAGCGTCGCTCGATTTGTTTTCGCCTGGGCGGTTAGGACAAGGAAATCGCATGACGATCCGAGTTCGCACGATTACCCATCCCCAACCGGGCGTCTCTCAGCCTTTGTTTTTAGGAGAAGTCCAGCGATCGCTGTCTACGCGAGAAGATGAGCAGGCACGTTACACGACTTACCCCGATGCCCTGGCTCAGCTTTCTCAACCCCCGGCTTAACCCCGCTTACCCCCGTGTAACGTTGTAAAATGGCTACTTCAATGGATTCATTCATCTCGCTGTCGATTGCTCCGGCTCAAGTGATTCGGGGATTCAACGTTTTAGAGCAGATGGGCGACACAACCGCTCCGTGGAGCAAGGCGTTCACGCGGTTGGGATCGCGCCCCTTGGTCGTCGGCGGCGATCGCACGTTGGATCTGGTCAAACCGCGCCTCAAGCCTGTCTTCAAAGCCCATCATTTAGCCAGCGCCACGGCTTCCTACGGCAAAGATTGTAGCGAGGAGGCGCTGCGATCGTTGCAGCAAGCCGGGGCAGATCATCATGCCGATCTGATCATTGGCGTGGGCGGGGGCAAGGCGTTGGATGCTGCGAAATTGTTGGCGAATCAATGCAGTTTGCCGGTCGTGACGATCCCCACCTCTGCGGCAACCTGTGCGGCTTGGACGGCGCTTTCCAACGTGTACTCTGAGCACCATGCCTTTCTGTACGATGTCAGCTTGGCGCGATGCCCAGATCTGTTGGTTTTAGATTATGACCTGATTGCAACTGCTCCAGAGCGGACGCTAGTTGCTGGGATTGGAGACGCGATCGCAAAGTGGTATGAAGCCTCGGTGAGTAGTGGTCAGTCGGATCAGACGCTGCTGATCGCGGCAGTTCAACAAGCAAGGGTGCTGCGGGATATCTTGTTTCAGCGCTCTGCCAGTGCCCTGAAAGAACCAGGTGGCAAAGATTGGCAAGAAGTGGTAGATGCCTCGGTGCTGATGGCGGGCGTGATTGGTGGCATCGGTGGGGCGCAGTGCCGAACCGTGGCGGCTCATGCTGTTCACAATGGGTTGACCCATTTGCGATCGAGTCATGACGCACTGCACGGCGAAAAAGTAGCGTACGGAATTTTAGTTCAGCTACGCCTTGAAGAAATGATCCAAGGAAATTTGCTGGCAGAAACCGCACGGCAGCAGCTAATCAAGTTTTACAGCGCCATTGGGTTGCCGCAAACGTTGACAGATTTAGGATTGGGCGGAGTGACGATCGCAGACCTTCACCATGCGGCAGAGGTGGCTTGTTTGCCGAGTTCTGACCTGCACCGCTTGCCGTTTGCCGTGGCACCATCCCACCTCATGGCAGCGATGGTTTCTACCACAACTCCGGGTCTTAGCGCAAAATCAGACCTCTCGACTTCGTATCCTGAGCTACGTTCTGAGGTAGAATAACCAACTCACGCTCTGTTTTTTTATCCGTCGTTCATTCCTCCCGTTCCCATGAGTCTGTCTTGGATTTCGGCTGCCGATCGCCTAAGCTCTTTGCCTCAGTACGTGTTTGCTCGATTGGAAGAGCTAAAAGCCAATGCCAGAGCGCAGGGCATTGATCTGATCGATCTGGGCATGGGAAACCCAGACGGAGCGCCACCCGCCCCGATCGTAGACGCAGCCATTAGAGCACTCCAAGACGCTCAGAGCCATGGGTATCCGCCCTTTGAAGGAACGACGAGCTTTCGGCGGGCGATCACCAATTGGTATGGGCGGCGCTACAACGTGACTCTCGATCCCGATGGCGAAGCCTTGCCCTTGCTTGGGTCGAAAGAAGGCTTAACCCACCTCGCCCTGGCATATATCAATCCGGGCGACCTGATTTTGGTTCCTAGCCCTGCCTATCCGCCTCATTTTCGCGGTCCGTTGATTGCAGGAGCCGAAATTTATCCATTGGTGCTCACCGCAGAAAAGAACTGGTTGATTGATCTGGCGGCGATTCCAGATGCGATCGCACAGCGCGCAAAAATCCTCTATTTCAACTATCCAAGCAATCCCACAACGGCTACTGCCCCCCGCGAGTTTTTTGAAGAGGTCGTGGCGTTTGCCCGCAAGCATGAAATTTTGCTGGTTCACGATCAGGCATACGCCGAACTGGCGTTTGATGGCTATCAGCCGACCAGTTTGCTCGAAATTCCGGGAGCGAAAGACATTGGCGTAGAGTTTCACACCCTATCTAAGACCTATAATATGGCAGGCTGGCGGGTTGGATTTGTGGTCGGAAATCGACATATTATTCAAGGCTTACGCACCCTCAAAACAAACCTCGATTACGGCATTTTTGCCGCCCTGCAAACCGCCGCAGAAACCGCTCTGCAATTGCCAGACCAGTATGTATTTGAGGTGCAAGAACGCTACCGCACTCGCCGCGATTTTTTAATTGATGGACTCGCAGAACTGGGCTGGTCGATTCCGAAACCCAAAGCCACGATGTATTTGTGGATTCCGTGCCCGGTGGGCATGAAATCTGCCGACTTTGCCCTCGCGGTGTTGCAGCAAACCGGGGTGGTGGTGACGCCCGGAAATGCGTTTGGTGGCGGCGGTGAGGGCTATGTTCGGATTAGTTTAATTGCAGAGTGCGATCGCTTAGGCGAAGCGATCGCACGCCTCAAGCAAGCCAATATTCGCTACGACATGTCAACCGTCGCTGTTTAGATGAACCCGTTTTCCCCCAGCCTACCTCCCTTTTTAGTCCTTGATCGCGCTCTCACAGACTGGCTCTTGGAGGATATTGGGCGGGGCGATCGCACCACTCAAAGCCTATCGGATGCTGGCACTCAACACCAAGCGCTGTGGATCGCCAAAGAAGAGGGCGTAATTGCCGGACTGCCGATCGCGGCGAGGGTGTTTTATCTGCTGGATCATGCCGTTACGTTTAGGAGGCTGGTGTCGGAGGGAGAGCGGTGTCAGAGTGGGCAACCGATCGCCGAACTAGAGGGCGCGTTTGCTGCCCTGCTTACCGGAGAGCGGGTCGCGCTCAACCTAGCCATGCGACTGAGCGGCATCGCCACCCTAACTCGAACCTACGCCGACCAGATTGCTGATTTGCCCACTCAGCTTGTCGATACCCGGAAGACAACACCGGGCTTGCGGCTTCTAGAAAAATATGCCACCCAAGTTGGCGGGGCGGTGAATCATCGGTTGGGACTTGATGATGCGGTGATGATCAAAGATAACCACATTGCGGCGGCAGGCAGCATAGAAAATGCGATCGCCCAAGTCCGCGATCGCATTCCCTATCCGCTGACGATTGAAGTTGAGACCGAGACCTTAGCCCAAGTAGAAGCCGCGCTCCAGCACAACGCCGACATCATCATGCTAGACAATATGCCCCTAGAGGTCATGCGTCAGGCGGTGCACATCATTCGGCAAGCAGGTGAGCGAGTCAAAATCGAAGCCTCTGGAAATGTGACGATCGAGACGATTCGCGCGATCGCCGAAACCGGAGTCGATTTCATCTCCAGCAGCGCCCCCATCACCCGATCGCCCTGGTTAGATTTGAGTATGCGATTTAAGGTTTAGAAATAAAATGCACCCAAAAGCTGCCATCTGCTATGCACAGGCGAGAAATTAAATTGTACGAGTAGTGGATATACTCGCCTTTGTTGTCATACCAACCGGGTTCATTGCGATCGTAGCCCCAAGAATGCCACTCCCCGTAGGGATCGTGAATCAAAAACCCCGTGGCGTCATATCCTGCCGCGACCACGATGTGACCAAAACTTGTGAAATAGCCGTGAATCACCGCAGGGTTGCCCTCGGCTAGCCAGCTTTTGAGGCGATCCACCTTGGCGTCTTTTCTGAAAACATCGCGGCAGCCATACATCTCAACCACCCGCGCCAGATCTTCAGGATGGTGACGGCGCAACCCATACCATTCCATCTGCTCATAAAGCTCATCTTCAAACTGACCCTGACTTTTGCGACGGGGGGCACCTAAAAAATCTAAGCACATAGCCAGTGAGGTGACGTTGCACGAACCGTTGGGGTTAAGCCGGTTGTCGCGCTGCGATCGGTAGCGAATGGGCAGCTTTATATGATCCGGCAGTGGCTTGGGAAACACCAGAGTCTGCTCGTGGTTTACTTGGATGTGCTTGCCAAAAGCGTACCAAGCATTGGTGTCTTTGAAGGTGTTTTTAGCGAAAAAGCAGCGAACATGATCGTGTTCAACCGAGTAGGAATCAAGTTCAAATTCTTCTCCAGCAGTGATCGGTTGTTTCTGGTTATCGGCTAACTCAGACGATTGAACGGGCTTTTGTTTTAAGGTAGTTGCACTCAGAATTTTTAGGGTTAAAGTCATGGACTGTCCTTCAGATGAAATCAAGTTGAAATCGCGAAGGGGTGACACACCGTTTTTCTAGCATTCCCCCAGTTGCCTAAATGTTATAGATGGGGTTGACTGGGGAAAAGCTTGCTCAAACGATAACGGTGCTGGATCATAGATAAGCTGGGTCGCTATGGTAAGAGAGACTCTCGCCCCCTTCTGGCTAAATGATTATGAACGCAACGATCGCTGATCTAAAGAACCGTTTTGAGGATGCTCTAGTTACCGCCTTTGGTGACGAAGTGGCAGGCATCGATCCACTGCTGGTGCCTACGAGCAACCCAAAGTTTGGGGATTATCAGTCCAATGTGGCGATGGCGTTGGCGAAAAAACTAGGGAAAGCCCCGCGTGCGATCGCGGATGAACTCGTCCAAACCCTGGATTTATCTGATCTGTGCGAACCGTTAGAAATTGCCGGTCCTGGATTTATCAACATCACGCTGAAAACCGAGTATTTGCAGGCACAATTGGCAGTCATGCAGCGCAGCGATCGCTTGGGCGTTGAAACTGCCGAGTCGCCCCAGCGCGTGATTGTAGATTTTTCTAGCCCCAACATTGCCAAGGAAATGCATGTGGGGCATTTGCGATCGACGATTATTGGCGATGCGATCGCCCGAGTTTTAGAATTTCAAGGTCAGGACGTTTTACGGCTCAACCATGTCGGCGATTGGGGGACGCAGTTTGGCATGTTGATTACCTATTTGCAAGAAGTCTGTCCTGCCGCGCTGACTACGGCTGATGCATTAGATTTGGGAGATTTGGTTACATTTTACAAAAAAGCAAAGCAACGATTTGATGACGATCCAGCCTTCCAAGAAGCAGCACGACAGCAAGTTGTTACATTACAGTCTGGCGATCAGAAAAGCGATCGCGCCTGGAAACTATTGTGCAATCAGTCACGGCGAGAATTTCAGACGATTTATGATCTGTTAGATATTTGTTTAACAGAACGAGGAGAGTCGTTTTATAACCCATACTTGCAGGGCGTTGTAGACGATCTTGAGCAAGCAGGATTGCTGGTCGAAGATCAAGGCGCAAAGTGCGTTTTTCTCGATGGTTTTACCAATCGTGAAGGGGAGCGATTGCCCCTGATTATTCAAAAATCAGATGGGGGCTACAACTATGCCACCACTGACTTAGCCGCGATTCGCTATCGCATTCACACCGATGGGGCAAATCGGTTGATTTACGTTACCGATGTGGGGCAGGCAAACCACTTTGCCCAAGTCTTTCAGGTGGCACGACGGGCAGGCTGGATTTTGGACGGGGTAGAGGTTGTGCATGTGCCGTTTGGGTTGGTGCAGGGCGAAGATGGGAAACGGCTGAAAACGCGCTCTGGGGAAACCGTTCGATTGCGCGACTTATTAGATGAAGCGATCGCTCGTGCCCGCGCTGATTTAGAGACTCGCCTCAAAGAAGAAGACCGCCACGAATCGCAAGCGTTTATTGAGCACACCTCGCACATTGTGGGGATCAGCGCGGTGAAATACGCCGATTTGAGCCAAAACCGCACCAGCAATTACATTTTTAGTTTCGACAAAATGTTGGCACTGCAAGGCAACACTGCGCCATATATGCTTTACGCTTACGTCCGCATCCAGGGTATTAGCCGGAAAGGGCAGATTGATTTCGGCAACTTGGGAGCAGATATCAAGATTTTGCTGCACGAAGAAACGGAGTTTGCGTTGGCAAGACATCTGCTGCAATTAGACGAACTGATCGGGCAAGTCAGCCAAGAGTTGATGCCCAATCGCTTGTGTCAGTATTTGTTTGAGTTAAGTCAGAAATTTAATCAGTTCTACGATCGCTGCCCGGTCTTGCAAGCAGAAGAGCCGACCCGCACCTCGCGGCTAGTGTTATGCGACCTCACAGCGCGGACGTTAAAACTGGGATTGTCATTACTTGGCATTCAAGTCCTAGAGCGGATGTAGGAAGACTGCGATACTATCCCTGTAGTCCTGTAGAAAATACGTTGAGAAAGAATGTCTAATCTGCTTATTCAGCTTCTAGCGATTGGCTTGGCGGCAGGAGTTGCGGGAGGAGTATTTGGAATTGGGGGCGGAGCAATTATGGTTCCAGCAATGGTTTTGTTATTGGGAATGGATCAAAGATTTGCAACGGGAACATCGATTGCTGCACAAATTCTTCCGATTGGTATTCTGGCGGCGGCGGTGTATTATCGGAGCGGCAATCTTAATATCAACCATGCGATCGTGATTGCCATCGGTCTTCTGATTGGCAATTTTTTTGGGGCGGTATTTGCCAATCAGCCTTACATCAGCAGCAGCACGATTAAGACCCTTTACGGGCTATTTCTAATTGGCATCGGAGTGCGGTATCTCTGGATTCGATGACGGGGCAAATAGCGCCTGATACTCCTGCTCGGTGATCACGTCTTGAGGGTTTTCAACGCGATCGAGAAACACAATGCCGTTGAAATGATCGAATTCGTGTTGAAAAATACGCGCCACAAAATCCGTAAGCTGAGTTTTGTGAGCATGACCCCTGCGATCGCAGTATTCAATCTCGATGGCTTGATATCTAGGCACCTTGCCTCGGATTCCCGGAATGCTGAGACAGCCTTCCCATCCGATTATGGTTTCGGTAGAGTGAGACAAAATGCGGGGGTTGAGCATTGGCGTTGGCTCCATGGTTGGCGCGGTTGGATAGCGAGGGCTGGGGCGCGATGCCACGATCATCAGTTGCAACGGCTGAGCCACTTGAGGTGCAGCAATTCCAACCCCATTGGCGTGGTTCACCGTTACCAATAGCTGATCGATCAGGGTTTGAATGTGCTCGTCTTGAATGGTTGCGATCGCATGGGCAGTTTGTCTTAACATGGGATGCCCAAGCTCGACAATTGTTAAGCCTTCCATAGAAAATGCTCCTGATGAGGGTTCCTATTCATCAAACTTTATCGAATAGTAGATGAACGGGCAACCTCTACGCCAGAGAGCAAGACGTTTGTTAGTCAAAGCATTCCAACTCGCGATCACGATTGGCTAGTCTTGATCGTCACATTATGTATAGGTTGAATAACATTAAAAAACATAGCAGCAATTTAAGAGTGCGATGCTAAAAACAAGATTAGAATTACATCTTAGCGAATTAGTTCGCGAACGCGATCCTTATTTTGCAACCCAAGGACATTTTTATGTTCAGCAATATATTCGTCAACACTTTGAGCAATGGGGAACCGTTAAATCCCACCTATTTAAAGTTAATGGTAGAACTCATACTAATTTCATTTTGGATCTTCCAGCCGCAAGATACCAACAGCGTCTACCGATTCTAATTGGTGCTCATTATGATGCTGTTCCTGGCTCTCCGGGCGCAGACGACAACGCTACAGGAGTAGCAGTTTTGCTAGAAATGGCAAAAGCATTTTGCGAGCAACCCGCCCGATCGCCCATTCGCCTCGTTGCGTTTGACATGGAAGAGATTTACACGCAGTCTGACACGTTTGGAAACACGCAATATGCGATCGCACTCAACGGCGAACCGCTTCGGCTGATGATTGCCTTAGAAATGCTTGGTTATGCCACTGCTCAGCCCCATTCCCAACGCTATCCGGCGGGGTTAGAGCGGTTCTATCCGTCTCAAGGTAACTTCATTGCACTGATTGGAAATTTACCGACCATTCCAGATTTAATTCGTCTGAGTCGCGTGATGCGGCGGGTCGGAGTTGGGGCAGAGTGGTTGCCTGCGGGGCTAAAAGGGCAGATCATACCTTCTACCCGCCGGGGGGATCATGCCGCATTTTGGGATCGGGGCTACCGCGCGATCATGGTGACCGATACCGCAGACTTGAGAAACCCAAACTATCACAAACCCAGCGATCGCATCGAAACGCTCGACCTCAATTTTCTCACTCAAGTTTGTCAGGGGTTAATCAACGGTATCCGCCTGCTGTAAGCGATTCTAGCCTGCGGGTCGTTGACCCCTCACGAGACCCTAATACCAAATCAATTAATCATTGCTACAAATGCTTGAGAAGATCCCTCGAAACAGGGAAAGCAAGAGCAGGGAGGCGATGCTTTAGAGCTTGGCAAAGCCCATTTCTGTGAAGGTGCGCTCTGCGCTAATTGCCCTGTCTGTTCAATCCATCCATGCCTCGATTCAGTATCTTCCCTAGTTAATTTATGCTATTGACTCGTTCATTCAGTATCTTCCCTAGTTAATTCATGCTATTGACTCGTTCATTCAGAAGATTGGGCGACTGTTTTCTGGAATTGACCCATCGAGGGCAGTCCTGCGATCAGAATGGCTATTCGACGCCACTAGAGCATTTGACCTCATCCGTAGCAGGCAGTGTTTAAATTGGTATTAGGCTTCGGCATCTAGGGCTTTTAGGCGGGGCAAGATTGACTGAAAGGCTCGTCCTCTATGGCTTACCTCTTGTTTAAGGGCGGCAGGCATTTCGGCGAACGTTAACCCCTGGTCGGGGACATAAAAGATAGGATCGTAGCCAAATCCCCCCTTTCCGCGCGCCGCCGTGAGAATTTCACCCAGACAAATTCCCTCCGTTTGCAGCGCGATCGCGCCATCCGGTTGAGCCACGGCGATCGCACACACAAACCGGGCTGAGCGATCGCCGTGGTCGCCCAACTCTCGCAGTAGCCGATCGATGCGATCGCCATCAGAGAGCCCATATCGCGCCGAGAAAATTCCTGGTGCATTGTCCAACGCCGTTACTTCGAGACCCGAATCATCGGCGATCGCCCAGTTTTGGGTTGCGATCGCAACCTGCGAAGCTTTCAACGCTGCATTCTCAGCGAACGTCGTTCCCACCTCATCCACCTCAATCTCCGGCGGCTTCAGCTTCAGTTCCCACCTCAATCCTTCAAGATAGGGCTGAATCTCCCGCAGCTTACCTGGATTGCCCGTCGCCACCACCAATACAGTCATCGTCATGTTCCCCTAAGCGATCAGCACCCTATACCCTATCGCTTTCCCTGATCCAATGCTGAAACGCTTGCCAACTTAAAATATCGTGCAACAAAGTTTGATACCCCGACACGTTGGGATGCAATCCATCGTCCGTAAATTGCGTCTTGCTCCACTCCAACCCGCGAGCCATCCATTGATCAAACAGATCAAGATAGGGAATGTGGCGTTCTGCACAGGCAAGCCGAGTCGCCTCTTTGTAGCGATATTGATCTGCGTGGTTGTAATATAGGCAGTTTAGAAATGGCATTTGTGCTTCATCAACCGGGATCATGCCAACAAACAAAACAGGACACAATCGACAAGCGCGATCGAGCAGCGCTGCCATGTCAGATTGAAACTGGTCAAAATCGGTGTAGTTCTTGCCGTCGGGTCGCCCCAATCGTGGCGAATCGTTTACCCCAACCGACAGAATAATTAGATCCGGAACCCGATTTCGCAACTCGCCTCGGCTCTTAAATTCGTCTTCTAACCGAGCCGAAACCTGCCGGACTCCATCCCCCCGCACCCCCAAGTTATAAAGTGCATGATTCGCTCCCCCCGGCGTCATCCACTGCCGCCTTAGCCGCTCAACCCATCCACCCCCCACCGGGTCACCAAAGCCATACACTAAGCTGTCTCCCAAGGCTAACAGCCGCAGGGAAGCTTGCAAGGTGTGGGGACTGTTGAGTTGAGACAGAGAAGCAAGCATTTGCATGAAACCGGATGAATTAGGGATGGGGCTATACGCTCAGCGTTCAAAGAGACAGGGTTCAAAACGAGTTACTCGGACTTTATCACCATCAATTGGCATTTTCAAAACTTTACACAAGCTTCAAGCAAATGTCACCCCTATAATCTAATTAAAGACTGCATTCTTCACTCTCCAACTTTCTACTATGGCAAAATCTGGCTCTCTCCATAAGCGTCCAACCTTTGACACAGTTCAGTTAATGCGTCGTGCTGATGACCTGATTAACGCTGCCTCTAACCGCTATCGCATCACCGTTCAAGTGGCGAACCGGGCTAAGCGTCGGCGCTTTGAAGACTTTGATAGCGGCGAAGATCCAATGATGAAACCCGTCATGCGGGCAATCATCGAAATGTCCGACGAATTGACTCAGCCAGAGATTATCGGCGAATAAGGTAAGGTTTAGGGCGAGGTGAAAATGCTATTCATCTCGCTTTTTTAGACGTTCAATCAAGACCGGAGTGCCTGAGACGATGAAGCAATCGAAGCTAATGTTGCTGCTAGGGTTGATGCTGCTAACGTTCGGGGTGGCTAGCTGGCGTCCTTTGTCCGTTATTGCTCGTGAAGCGATCGCTCCGCAGGTTCAGATCAGTACTCATCTGAATTTTGCTTTCCCTAGCAAAAAGACGCAAACGCTTCAACTCGGTTCACCCCTTCTTTTGGCGCAAACAGACCCCGCGCCCACCAATGCCACCCCTTCCGGACGAGTCCGAATTCAAGAAGTGTGGCGGCAAGTTTACGAACGGTTGCCCAACTTTCCTTTAGAAAATCAGTATGTCAACCGACAGACTAGAAAGGTCGATGCAACCAATACGCTCGCCAGTCGCCTGATTCGCTATCACTACTATGTCAAGGGGCGACCGGTCAATTATCGCTTGGATTGGAAAGTGACGTTGGCAGATTATTTGGGCATCAATGAGCCGATCGATGCGTCCACCTATCCCAGTGCAGATAATCTAGAGCAAAATCCGCTGGAGCGCGATCGCGACGCTCTGACTAAGCTCGATCGTCACCAGAGAAACGCTCTCATCCAAGCTTTGGTCGATAGTTTCAGCCCGTCAGACCAAGGAGCATCAACACCTGCCGCTTCCCCAGCGCCGCGACTCCTCAGCACGCCGCCGAGCCAGCCCTCATCCGGCGGAGCGCAATTATTGAAATAAAACCCTATGGCACGACTGCTTAAAACTGGCTCAGGGTGGCGAATCGGCTGGGACTCAAGTGCTCCCAAATTTAAAGGATTAGTAGGAGCCGACGAATGGGCAGTCGAATTAACCGAAGCCGAGTTTCATGATTTCTGCCGCTTGCTCACGCAACTCAGCCAAACCTTACAGCACACAGCAGGCGAATTAATGGATGAAGAAAAAATTGCCTGTGAGCTAGAGAGTTCTCTAGTTTGGCTTGAGGCGGAGGGGTATGCCCATGCTTACACGCTGCGGCTAATGGTGTCGTCAGGTAGGAAAGCTGAGGGGGCTTGGGCTGCAACCGCCGTAATAGGGTTACTGCAAGCCGTTCACACCTTGGATGTCTTCTAAAATTTGATGGAACCCGACACTGTGTGATATAGTGATCAAGCGCTAAACGCAGTTCTTCGAGACGTTGCTCTTTACAGTCTGCGTATAATGCAAGATTCGGGGCGTAGCGCAGCTTGGTAGCGCACTACTTTGGGGTAGTAGGGGTCGCAGGTTCAAATCCTGTCGCTCCGATAGAAGCAAGACCCGCTCTGGTAGCGGGTTTTCGCTTTTCTGGCGGGTTCACTGGAGCGATCGTCATGCGTGCGTGGAAGGGATCGCGGCGACCGGTTGATGGGGTGTTGCGCGGCATGATTGGGGCGGGTGTCAGCAAGCTAGTGTTTGGGCTGGGACAAGTTCCCCAAGTGTGGATTCCAGCACAGTTTTGCTCCTCGTTCAATTTTCCGGTGATGAACAGTTGTGATACCGCGATTTGGATGACCACCGTTGAGCCGAGTTTGCAAGGGCGCATGTTTGCGATTCAATCCTTGATGTTTCAGCTTGTGAGCCTGATCCCTGATTGCGGGACCACTCGCCGATCGCGTATTTGAACCCTTGATGCAGTCTGATCGCCCGATTGCAATTAGCCTCAGTTCTGTTGTTGGCACTGGCGCAGGATCAGGCATCGCCATTGTTTACATCCTGAGTGCGATCGGCTTAATCGCTATTGGTATATATGGATATGGGAGTCCGAGCAGTTATTGGAGTCCGACTGAACTGGCAGACAGCAAGCGAGCGGTTCAGAAGTTAAATTAATATTGGTCAGATTAATCGTATTTTTCTAAACTCCACACCCCCGACAGATTACGCGACAGATTACGATTGTTCACAATTACCGCCAACCCATTAGCGAGTGACAGCTTATGACCGTTGCAAACTCCGTTCAAATCAAGTCTCCTTTGGCTGCGGAAGAACTGCAAAAGCTAGATGCTTACTGGCGTGCAGCAAACTATTTATCGGTCGGACAAATTTATCTACGGGACAATCCTCTGCTGAAGCAACCCTTAACGATCGAGCAGATTAAACCCAGATTGCTCGGACATTGGGGCACAACGCCAGGATTAAATTTTATCTATGTTCATTTCAATCGATTGATCAAGCGTTATGACCTCAACACCATTTATATTTGTGGTCCTGGGCACGGCGGTCCAGGGATGGTGGCAAACACCTATTTAGAAGGAAGCTACAGCGAGCGATATAACCGCATCACTCAAGACGAAGAGGGCATGAAACAACTGTTCTTACAGTTTTCCTATCCGGGGGGGATTCCTAGCCATGCGGCCCCCGAAACGCCCGGTTCGATCCATGAAGGCGGTGAACTCGGCTACTCGTTAGCTCATGCTTACGGAGCCGCGTTTGACAATCCTGATCTGATGGTGTGCTGTGTTATTGGCGATGGAGAAGCCGAAACCGGGGCACTAGCAACTAGCTGGCACTCTAACAAATTTCTCAACCCAGAGCGCGATGGGGCAGTGCTGCCGATTTTACATCTCAATGGATATAAAATCGCAAATCCAACCGTTTTGGCACGGATGAGCGATCGCGAACTCGAAAGTTTATTTGTTGGCTATGGATATAAACCTTACTTTGTAGAAGGCGATGATCCGGCAATGATGCATCAATTGATGGCAGGAACGCTTGATGAAATCGTGGCTGAAATTCAGGGCATTCAGCGAGACGCCAGAACCCACGGATTTAAACAGCGATCGCAGTATCCGATGATCATTCTAAGAACGCCAAAAGGATGGACAGGCCCGAAAGAAGTAGACGGACTGCCGATCGAAAATACTTTCCGCTCTCACCAAGTTCCGCTTGCCAAACTGGGAAGCAACCCAGAGCATTTGAGGATGCTAGAAGCGTGGATGAAGAGTTATAAACCCGAAGAGTTGTTTGATCACACTGGCAAACTTAAACCAGAGCTTGCAGAACTCGCACCGAGCGGAGATCGGCGCATGGGGGCAAATCCTCACGCCAACGGCGGCTTGCTGCTCCAAGATTTGCGTCTGCCCGATTTTCGTCAATACGCTGTGCCCGTGACCGATGAAGGAACCGTTGAGACAGAATCGACGCGCATTCTTGGCGAGTTTCTCCGCGATGTGATGGCGCTCAACCTGGACAGTCGCAATTTCCGGGTCATGTCGCCGGACGAGAACAATTCCAACCGGCTCAACGCCATTTTAGAAGTCAGCGATCGCGTGTTTACCGGAGAGATCTTACCCATTGACGATCACATTTCCACCGACGGTCGGGTGATGGAAGTCTTGAGCGAACACCTCTGCCAGGGCTGGTTAGAGGGCTATCTCTTAACCGGACGCCACGGATTTTTCTCGTGCTACGAAGCGTTTATTCACATTGTTGATTCGATGTTTAATCAACACGCCAAGTGGCTCCAGACGTGTGAAGATATCGCGTGGAGATTGCCGATCGCATCGCTCAATTATCTGCTGACTTCCCATGTCTGGCGGCAAGATCACAACGGATTTACTCATCAAGATCCAGGCTTTTTAGATATTGTGATGAATAAAAAGCCCAACGTCATTCGCATTTATCTTCCCCCAGATGCGAATACATTGTTGTCAGTTGCGGATCACTGTTTACGCAGTCGTCAATATGTCAATGTGATCGTTGCGGGGAAACAACCCGAATTGCAGTGGCTCGACATGGAGAGCGCCATTAAGCACTGCACCGCCGGGCTTGGTATTTGGCAGTGGGCAAGCAACGACAGCGGTCATGAGCCTGATGTTGTGATGGCGTGTGCCGGAGATGTGCCAACCTTGGAGACGTTAGCCGCTGTAGATTTCTTGCGATCGCACTACCCAGATCTCAAGATTCGTGTGGTCAATGTGGTAGATTTGATGACCCTCCAACCCCAAACCGAGCATCCTCATGGGCTAAGCGATCGCGAGTTTGATTCGATCTTCACCGTCGATAAGCCGATCATCTTTGCCTTTCACGGCTACCCCTACCTGATTCACCGTCTCACCTACCGCCGCACCAATCATAGAAATCTGCATGTGCGCGGTTATAAAGAGGAAGGCACAACGACAACACCCTTTGATATGGTTGTGGTTAACGATCTCGATCGCTTCCACTTAGCCAACGATGTCATCGATCGCGTAGCAAAACTTAGAAACACAGGGGCATATACAAAGCAGATCATTCGAGATAAGCTGATCGATCATCAGCGTTACATTATTGAACATGGTGAAGATATGCCAGAAGTTCAAGACTGGAAATGGCAATATTACAGTGGTTCATCATCAGAAAAAAAGACGATTGAGCACGCTAGCAGTACCGAGTCGGCAATGGTTGGAGATGATTCGACTGCGCGATCGGCGGAGTGATTGGCAGGGCTGATGCATTGGCAGCGGATGGGAAACTAGATGAACCAGATGATGTTAGAACCGATCGATTGCCAACCAATTGCTGCCGAAAACATACTGAAACCTCATCTACCGAATCTGCTGCCAAGGACGAACCTTAGTTAAGACTTTCAAAATTTGCTGGAACCATCTGCCAAGGACGTAGAGCTATGAAAATCTTAGTGCTCAATGCAGGCTCAAGCAGCCAAAAAAGCGCCTTTTATGACCTTGCCGAACGCCAGTCAGATCAGCCTCTACAGCCGCTTTGGGAGGCGAAAATTGACTGGACTCACCGCGAAGGCATGGCTGAAATTGACGTGAAAACCAGTAGAGGAAAAACGCACCGCGAAGAACTCTCAGCCCGCGATCGCGAGTCTGCGATCGCGGCGATGTTCAACACTTTAACAAGCGGTGAAACTCAGGTTCTTGAGGATCTATCCGAAATTGAGGCGGTGGGTCATCGTGTTGTGCATGGTGGGCAGGAGTATCGAGAAAGCGTCGTGATTACGCCAGAAGTGAAAGCTGCGATCGCACGTCTTTCAACTTTTGCACCCGCTCACAACCCTGCCAATCTAGAAGGAATTGCAGCGATCGAGCATCGGTTAGGAACCGTCGTTCCCCAAGTTGCAGTGTTTGACACCGCCTTTCACGCTCAATTGCCCTTGCCCAGCGCGGTTTATCCGATCCCCTACAAATGGTTTGAGCAGGGCATTCGGAAATATGGATTTCACGGGATCAGTCACGAATATTGTGCAAATCGAGCCGCGCACCTCCTAAACCGAGCGTTAACAGAATTAAAACTGATTACCTGTCACTTGGGCAATGGGTGTTCTCTAGCTGCCATTCAAAATGGGCGGAGTATTGATACAACCATGGGCTTTACACCGCTCGACGGCTTGATGATGGGCAGCCGATCTGGCTCTATTGATCCTGGAATTTTGATCCATCTGATGCGGGAAGAACAATACTCAGTCGATGACCTGGATCATCTTTTAAACAAAAACTCTGGGCTAAAGGGCGTTTCGGGTCTTTCGTCGGATATGCGCCAGATTCAAGCTGCGATCGCAAATGAAAACAGTTCAGAAGCAGCGTTAGCATTTGAAATATACATTCACCGCTTGCAAGCTGGAATCGGTGCAATGATGGCAACGCTACGTGGGATTGATACATTAGTATTCACAGCAGGAGTTGGAGAAAATAATGCTGAGGTGCGATCGCGCACCTGCGAAGCCTTTCGTTTTTTAGGATTGAAAATAGATGCGGAAATAAATGAAAATCATCCAATAAATCAAGACATTGCAACTCCAGATTCAACGGTGCGAGTTCTGGTCATTCATACTGAAGAAGATTGGGCGATCGCCCAAGAAACCCAACGGATTTGTACGGTGTGATTTTTTGTACTATGTAATTTCTGTACTATGTAATTTATAGAAAGACTGTATTTTGCAAACAGTATAATCTCTCGTCCTGCGTCTAGATGGGGATTGATATAGAAACCAATATTCTGTGAAAAAACTCAATAGTTTGTCATTCGCTTAAACTAGTAAAGTGGTTAAACCAGAAGCCTAGACTTCTTTAAACTAGTACGTATAGTTTATAAGCGCGATTTTCGTTTTTAACAATGTATTTTTAACTGTGTTTTATACGACAAAAATAGCGTATGTCTGGCGTTTTACTTACCGTTATAACTTTCAATGTAATATCTTGTACCTAATGGGGTATATTCTGATATTTTTGAGACAGCAACGTTAGATTTGACGAGTTGGCTCTGTCTGTCAATTGCTGAAGATCTGAGATTCAGAACCCATAAAACATACTTTGCGGCTAGAGCATAGTCTCTATATAAAGAACCATGACTCAGCAATTTACTGTTCTAACTGTTGATAGTAGTCGTGAAAACCAACAGATTTATCGACGTTTTTTGCTAGACGACCTAGAGCAAGACTACTCAATTTATGAAGCGGTTTCTGCTCAAGATGGGTTAGCACACTGTCAGCATATGCTACCCGATGTTGTGTTGCTTAATGTTTCGCTACCTGACCAAAACGGGCTGCAATTTTTGGCAGATCTAAAAGCTCAATGCGGCGTCGATCTCCCACCTATTATTGTGGTTGCCTCTCACGGGGATGAGTCTCTCGCTGTAAAGGCGATTAAAGCAGGCGCACAAAACTATTTAGCTCTAGAAAGCATGACGCCAGAGCAACTTCGTTTGGCGATGCTGAGCGCCCTTCAAGTTGGGCACCTGCGACAGCAATTTTCCCATAGCCAGTTTGCTCTAAAAAGTACTGAAGATCGTTTACGGCTTGCCCTTGAGTCTGCCCATGTGGGCGCGTGGGAATGGAACTTAAAGTCAGGAGAGTTATCTTGGTCAGAAAATGTTGCGGCTGTGTTAGGTCTATCACCCGAAGCGTTTACCAAGACGTTTGAAGGCTGGCTTGAGTGCATTCATCCTAGCGATCGCGACTTGGTTGTGCAGCGATTTAATCAGGCAATAGAGACGCGATTGGTGCAAGGCGTAGTTCCGAAGGAATCGCAGTTGAGCAGCCGCTATCGTCTGGTTACTCCCTCTGGTGAGGTTCGCTGGTTGCACTGCAAAGGGCGGGTTGAATATGACGAAACAGGGCAACCAACGCGATTGGTAGGAATTACACAAGATATTACGGATCGCAAACAAATTGAACAACGGCTGAGACAATATGTAAGAGAACGGACGCAACTCTTGAAGCAAGAGCAAGCGGCTCGCGAAGAAGCTGAGATTGAAAATCATAGCAAAGATGAGTTTCTGGCTGTGGTGACCCATGAGTTGAGATCGCCGCTCAATGCCATTTTAGGATGGGCAAATCTGCTGCGTACGCGCAATCTAGATCTCACTGCTAGCGATCGCGCGCTTGAAACCATCGAACGCAACGCCAAGGCTCAGTCTCGCTTGATCGAAGACTTGTTAGATGTTTCTCGTATCATTCGCGGCAAGCTGCATTTGGCGAGGGTTGTAGTAAATTTACACTCTACGATTGAGACCGCTGTTGATGCCGTTCGGTTTTCTGCTGAACAAAAGCAGATCCAAATTGCCGCGATTAGCGCACCGCAAAACTCCGACAAAACGGCTCCCTCACCTGTGCGTGTAGCTGGCGATCCGAGCCGACTTCAGCAGGTTGTGCTAAATCTGCTGACTAACGCTGTTAAATTTACGCCTAATGGTGGGCAGGTGACGGTGGACGTCTCAGCACTAACGGAAGAATCGATGGCACAAATTATGGTCAGCGATACTGGAATTGGGATTAGCCCTAAGTTTTTGCCTCATGTGTTTGATCGCTTCCGGCAATCTGAGGACGCAGAAGTTGGAATGGGAAAAGGATTGGGATTGGGACTCGCGATCGTGCATCAATTAGTCGAACTCCACGGTGGGACAGTGCAGGTTAAAAGCGACGGGGAAGGAAAAGGAACAACGTTTACCGTAAAACTGCCGTTAGTTTCTGCTCAATGATTGGGCGGATCGTCTTCAAAACATCGAGCCACGATCGCAACCCTGGCAGCCTCGCAAGCTTATCCGTGTTTCAACACGCTGCCCAACAGATCAACCATCTGATCAATGTGATGCTTTTCTAAAATCAACGGCGGCGACAACGCAA
This sequence comes from Myxacorys almedinensis A, assembly GCF_010091945.1. Lineage (GTDB taxonomy): Bacteria > Cyanobacteriota > Cyanobacteriia > Leptolyngbyales > Leptolyngbyaceae > Myxacorys > Myxacorys almedinensis. The sequence continues at coordinate 50,611 of NZ_WVIE01000022.1, read as the reverse complement.
TAATATCCCCCGTTGTCCGAATCAATAGTCCTTGCTCAAAACACCGCACCATACACTCATAAGCCCGGACAGACGGCTTTCCTGGCAGCGGTTCCAACTCAATTCCGGCCACCAATCCTAAATTGCGAACATCAATCACAGAGGACAATTCCGCTAACGAATGCACCGCTTCTTGCCAATAAGGTGCTAACCCATTTGCCCGCTCAAACAACCCTTCCTCTTCGTAAATATCCAGCGTCGCCATGGCGGCTGCACACGCCAACGGATGCCCTGAATAGGTGTAGCCATGAAATAGCTCGATCGCTTGGTCTGAACCTTGCATAAAGGCGTCGTAAATGCCGTTTCGGGCAATCACGGCTCCCATCGGCACGGCAGCATTGGTAATGCCTTTTGCCACGGCTACTAAATCAGGCATGACGCCAAAATAGTCTGTGGCAAACGCCTTCCCCAAGCGTCCAAATCCGGTGATCACTTCGTCGAAGATCAAAAGAATGCCGTATTTTGTACAGAGCGATCGCAGCCGCTCTAGATATCCTACGGGTGGAATGAGTACGCCCGTTGAACCAGCAACAGGTTCAACAATCAGGGCTGCGATCGTAGATGGGTCATGCAGCGTTACGATGCGCTCTAACTCGTCTGCTAGGTGCTCGCCCCACCGAGGCTGCCCTTTGCTAAAGGCATTGTGCTCTAAATTATGAGTATGAGGTAGATGATCAACTCCGGGCAACAGGCTGCCAAAAAACTTACGATTGGGCGCAATTCCCCCCACCGAGATGCCCCCAAATCCGACGCCATGGTAGCCCCGCTCTCGCCCAATTAACCGAGTGCGGCTAGCGTCTCCTCGAACCCGGTGATAAGCCAACGCCACCTTTAGCGCTGTATCTACCGACTCAGAGCCAGAATTGGTGAAAAACACATGATTGAGATCTCCTGGTAGCATTTGCGCTAACCGTTCTGCCAGCACAAACGGACCGGGATGCCCCATCTGAAAAGTCGGAGCAAAATCCAGCGTAGCTGCCTGCTGCGCGATCGCATGAGCAATCTTGTCGCGGCAGTGCCCAGCATTGACGCACCATAGCCCTGCGGTTCCGTCTAGCACCTGCCGACCGTCTACCGTGGTGTAGTGCATATCTTGAGCCGATGCCATGAGCCGAGGCTTTGCCTTAAACTGGCGATTAGCTGTAAAAGGCATCCAAAAAGCCTCTAAACTTTCTGGCAGTGAAAATTGTGCAAGGTTTTGCATAGCGAATCACCCAGATGTAGCGACCCTTCACACCATACCGTAAATGGAGGCGCACCTTGCACGGCGCTGCTATCAAGAGCGACTCTTTGCCCCTGCTCTTGACCCATTCAATCACCCCTTAGTAAAAGTAAAGCGACCCATCAGTAAAGAGAAGCGCCCTGTTTGGCTGACATGGTAAACGCGATTAGCCTGCCGTTTTTTTGCGGGTTCTGCTGGCGGCTGTTTTGGTGGCAGGGGCTTTGGCGACGGCAGGCTTTTTGGCGGCTGTTTTGGTGGCAGGGGCTTTGGCGGCGGCAGGCTTTTTGGCGGCTGTTTTGGTGGCAGGGGCTTTTGCATCATCAGCCGTTTTCGCCTTGGCGGGCGCTTTTTCCATCGCGGCGTCCGACATTCCGTTTTGCAACGCTTCTGCAGGCAGATTTAGGGTTCTGCGGCGTCTACGAGTCTTGGTTTTGCCTCCACCGTCTTCTTTACGAGCAGAAGACAGATAGTATTTCAGCGTTGATGGGCTGATTTCCACACCCGTTTTCGATAGCATTTGCGAAACTTCGGTGTAGCTGTACCCTCGATCGAGTGCCACGGTGATCTGATCTTTGAGCAAGTTGATGGCTTCTCTCAATGACCAAATTTCTTTTGGTTTTTCGGGCAGGTCTTGCAACGAACTGGATGCCTGGGTGATTGCGTTCTTGGAAACTAGCGTTGATGTGGGTGATCGACGTTTTGTTGCTGCCATGGTTCTGTTCCTTGTTTCTGGGTAAAGTTGACAACTTTGCTTGATCTGCGCCCTAGTAAAGGGCTTTATGGTTGTGTTGCAGTTCCCCTCATGGGGTAGTTGCAGATGTAAACAGACTGCAAACCTTGCGTTACTCGCTGAGATCGATTGTTGAATTTCTGCTCTCAAGAGTGGTTCGCGATTCTACGAAATTTTTGACGCAAATCGCATCGCTGTTATCGCTGTCGCTGTCATTATAGAGACATTTTCTAATTTAGCACCAAAATTTAATAAATTTATGTTTGATTTGTCTATATTGACGTTGTGATTGCTTTGACGTTGGTGTTGGCAAGTCAGAGTTTGGTGCATGTTACTAGTTCTTAGCAGATGATCGCGGCGCTGATCGCTCTGCTTATTCCCGATGGGTTGGCGGTTGTGATCAGGTGAACTGTTGCAACAACGCATACAGCAACGGCGCAAAGATCAATGCAGGTAAGAAGGAGGCAATACTAAGCTGAGCGACTTCGAGAAGATTTAAGCCTAAGCCGATGATCATCAGTCCGCCAACGCCAGAGGTGAGCAGTATGGGAGGTGCGGTGGCAGGGTCAGGTAATGACTGGGCAAAGAACCCAGCCGCTAACGATAGCCCGCCTTGGTAGAGCAAAACAATGGCACTAGAGAAGGCAACGCCGATGCCATAACTGCTGCTCAGCGCGATCGCAGCAAAGCCGTCCATTGCTGATTTGATCGAGAGCACCGTGTTATTACCGGCTAAGCCATTGTTGAGGCTGCCAAGAATGGTCATTGGCCCCACACAAAATAAAAGACTGGCTGCTACAAATCCTTCGGTGAAATTACCGCCTCCCTTAACCCGGTGCTGTAGCCAGTTGCCCAAGGTGCGTAAATGGGTTTCGATTTGCCACCATTCGCCCAGCACTCCGCCTACTACGATCGCAATTAATCCAAGAATGATTCCATCAATATGTGCGGCTGGCACCTTGAGCAAACTTTCAGCCATGGTGACGCCTAAGAAGGTGGTAAGCAGCCCTAAACCTTGGGTAATGATGCGCTGCATTCTCCGAGGCAAGGCATCTTGCAGGAGCAGCCCTAGAAGGCTTCCTAAGAGGACGGTGATGAGATTAATCCAGGTTCCACTTGTTTTGTCCCATAGGCTTAGTGTGGCGGGGTAGATCAGCCATAGGGGAAGTAAGGGCATGGATACTAATCGTTAAAGTGATGAAGATGGTAATGCAGCGATCAGTGGCTTGGCTCTAGCTTTTTTGTGAGCGCAAGCAGCATGTAGGATGAATCATATCAAATAAATGAAAGCAGCCGTTGCTAAGGTGGGGCAGGGTTGGGCTTGGAGAGGCAGTTAACTTGCCACACTAGTGGTCTGTCAAGATTGAAATGGGGACTAGGAGGAGAGAGGGAAAGGCTAGTAATCAGAACCGTCCACCCATCAACTCAACGTTGACAATCTAGCTAGTAGCTCTACTTTGGTTGACAACACTAGAGGCTACGTTAGAACAATGGTTAGTAGACGGTTGAGAAAATCTAGCTCGTTCTCTGTTGCGCCACTGCTTGAAATCAACTTAATGAAGTATTGTGAATCGAAACTGAAACGCGAACTCCAATCAGTTGGGATGGCTTACCCGATAGAAAGGTGGAGCTTATTTTTCTGGCTGGCGGCTCAAAGAGGGGCAAGCTAAAGCTTTGAGTTTGTCAGCGTCATTCTTTATGGGTGTACATCCTACATCGGTATAAACCCTAGGTCTAATCCCTAGCAAAGTACAAGGTCTGATTTAGAGGCGGCTGAGCCTGCGTCGGAATCTATAGCACTTTTGCCATCTTGTACTGGACAAAGGTTGCACCCCGCCGCGTTACCTCCTGCTGGTTGACGACGGAAAACCCCATCCGTTGAAAAAATGGTTTTGCGGTGATGCTTGCTTCGGTGTGCAAGTGGCTGATTCCCAACTCTAGCGCCTTGGCTTCGATCGCGTGATAGATCTGGCTGCCTACTCCGCTGCGCTGATAGTCTTTATGGCAATAAAAACAGTCGATATGACCATCAGGTTCTAGCTCTCCGAATCCAGCGATCGCACCGTCATTATCTGCAACATAGGTGAAGCGGTTTGAGCAAACCTCTGCCCAGTTTCTAAAGTAGATATTGTCGGGTGCCCATGCTTTAACCTGATCGCTTGAGTAATCGTGAATGTTAATTTCCCGCACGGTCTGGTGAAACAACTGGGCGACTTGCTCAGCGTCTATTTTTTCAAACAATCGTATTTTCATTGCGATCGCATCTCCTCTATCTAGTAGATTGTCAACCTAGTAGAGTGTCAACGTTGAGTCGATGGGTAAATGGGTGGATGAGTCGATGGGCTAGATTCCTTCCCGACCCAGCCACCCATCCCCTCTCCACCCATCCCCTCCTAGTCCCTCACTTCCACCTTGACAGCCCACCAGAATGATGAGCTAGCTGTTGGCTAAACAGGTTTTCAGATCCCCGATTTCTGAACTAGCAGACTTTAGATAGAGTTTGCCCACTGTTTTGCCCAATTTAAGGTGGCATGAACCTGTTCGATCGTGGCAGCTTCGCAGTAGAGCCGCAACACAGGCTCAGTGCCACTAAAACGAATCAGCAACCAGCTTTGATCCGCTAGACGGAATTTGAAACCATCCTCTGTTTGGCAGTGGATCACAGCGCGCCCAGCAATGTTTTGCACGGGGTTGGTGTTTAATTGCTCTAGAAGTTTTGCTCTGACGTTCATGCTGGCAAGGGGAAGATCGATGCGATCGTAGGCGGCATCAAATCCTACTTTTTGCTGAATCTGGTGGTACAAATCGCTTAAATCTAATTCGGTTTGAACAACGGTTTCTAACACATACAGCGCCGCTAATAAAGCATCGCGTTCTGGAATGTGGTGCCCATACCCAATTCCGCCCGACTCTTCACCCCCAAGCAGCACCTTGGCAACCAACATGCGATCGGCAATATATTTGTAGCCAATCGGGGTTTCAAACACGGGAAGGTGGTTGTGCTGAGCCACTTTTGGAATTAGATCTGAGCCGCTCACCGTTTTTACCACTTCGCCACGGTAGCCTTTTCGGGACAAATGTTCGATCAAAATAGGAATCAGAATTTGAGAACTCAGGAAGTTGCCATTGCCATCGACAGCGCCAATGCGATCGGCATCTCCATCAAACACTAACCCAACCGCTAAACCATCGCTCTCAAATGCTTGAATCTGGTGCAAAAGTTTGGATAAATATTTGGGCAAAGGTTCTGGTGCGCCGCCCTCAAACAAGGGGTCGCGATCGCTGTTTAACTCGTGAATCTCAACGCCGAGCAGTTGGGCAATTCCGCCTGCCGCCGCTCCGTGCATCACATCGGCAAACACGGTGAGCTTGCCTTGAGTAATGGCAGCCCGAATTGCAGCAATATCGACCAGCGATCGCAGCCCTTCGCAGTAGCTCGTCCACGGGTTAAAGGTCTCAAAGCGACCCGGAGCCTGCGCTTGAGGCGGCTGCCCACCTGCTAGCAAGGCTTCGATTTTTTGCGTCACCTCCGGCGGCACCGATCCCCCAAACGCCCCTTTTACTTTCAAGCCCGAATAGCCACCGGGATTGTGGCTTGCCGTAATCACGATCGCGCCTAAGGCATTGAGCGTCTTTGCTGCCCAACTAAAGGCAGGAGTCGGGGCAAAGCATTCGGAAAAGAGAATATCAAACCCGATCGCGCGTATAGAATCTGCCGCCACCCGGGCAAACTCTTCGGCAATAAAGCGGCGATCGTAGCCCACAATCACGGTATTGCTGCCTGTTTGGGAACCATATTCCTCGGCTAGCACCTGCGCCACGATCGGGGCAACCCGCCTAACGCGATCGTAGGTAAAATCGGCTGCAATCAGCCCGCGCCATCCATCTGTCCCAAACTGAATTGGGTTAATTGCCGTAATCACAGAAGCGGCGTGAGCCATATTACAACCTCCTAAAAACCAGTGGGGACTAAAGCAACTCTCAGTGTATCTGGGTTGGGTGGATCTGGGTTGAGTGAATCTGCGGGTAAGGTTACCCAGCCCCAAGCCAACCGTTGCTCCATGGTTTCTTTACGCCAGCGATCGCAGCCCAACAGGAGGATTTGATCTAAACGGTCAAGGCTGAGTCGGTTTGGGTTGCGCCGTTGGTGCCGGAATAGACCAGCCCACGCTGCATGTCTAGCGTGACAATTTCACCATCGCGGATCACCCCTGTCGCGTTTTTAACTCCCACCAACACTGGAATGCCCAACCGCAGCCCAATCACCGCCGCGTGGCTCGTCAAGCTACTATCTTCGGTGATGATCCCTGCCGCTTTACGGATGGCGTCGATGTGGTCAGCGCTGGTGCAGGGTGCCACTAAAATCTCGCCAGACAGAAAGCGAGAGAGTTCTCCACTGTTGGGCGCAACTCTGGCGCGTCCACTGATCGACCCTTGACCGATGCCGATCCCTTTTCCCCGAACAGCAGTTACCACCTCGATTTTGATCAAATCTGTTGAGCCAGAAACGCCTTGCAAGGTTCCGGCAGTCATGACGACGAGATCGCCCTCCGACACCAAGCCTTTCTCTTGCGCCACATTGAGCGCGGCTTGGAACGTCTGACCTGTGGAGGGTAGATCGAGCACGAGCAATGGTCTGACGCCCCACACCAATTGAAGTTGGCGAGCAACATCCACATGGGGCGTCACGGCAAGAATCGGAGTTTTGGGACGGAATTTTGAGACGTTTCGTGCGGTTGCCCCTGATTTGGTCATCGACATGATTGCGATCGCGCCCAATTGCTCGGAGATCTTACCGACCGCTTGACTGATCGAGTTGGGGATCGAGCGCCCAGTTCCCTCTAAAGTGCGATGGCTCGGTTCTTGCTCGGTGCGAAGGGCGATCCGTGCCATCGTCGCCACCGCTTCGACTGGAAACTTGCCCACCGCCGTTTCGTTCGACAGCATCACCGCATCGGTTCCATCGAGAATGGCATTGGCGACATCGGAAATTTCGGCGCGCGTCGGACGCGGACTGTGAACCATGCTATCGAGCATCTGCGTCGCGGTGATCACCGGAATGCCCAATCGATTGGCAGTCGTAATCAGGCGCTTCTGCAAAATCGGCACATCTTCTGCGGGCAGTTCTACGCCAAGATCCCCCCGTGCCACCATGACGCCATCGGCGATCGACAAAATCGCCTCCATCTGCTCGATCGCTTCGTGCTTCTCAATTTTCACCACCACCGGCACCGACTTGCCAGCACTGGAAATCAGTTCCTTGATCTCCAAAACATCTTGAGGATTTCGCACAAAGCTAAGGGCGACCCAATCCACACCTTGGTCTAACCCAAACGTCAAATCTTTGCGATCTTTATCGGTCAGCGCTTTGATCGACAGGTAAACCCCCGGAAAATTCACCCCTTTGTTATTCGAGAGCGGACCTCCCACCACCACTCGACATCGCAGTTCTCGCGCCTCGCGATCGACGGCTTCCACCACCATTTCCACCCTGCCATCATCGAGCAAGATCGTTGCCCCGGTCGGCACTTCTTCAGACAAGCGATCGTAGGTGACAGAACTGATCTCCTGCGTTCCCGGAATCAGCCGACTGGTCAGGGTAAACGGGTCATTGTTGTTCAGCACAATCGAGCCATTCTCAAACCGTCCGAGACGAATTTTCGGTCCCTGCAAGTCTTGAAGAATGCCGACGGGCTGATTTAGCTCAAACGAAATTTGGCGAATCAGCCGAATGCTGCGTAAATGATCGTCGTGGGTTCCGTGAGAAAAATTAAGGCGAAGCGTTGTGGCTCCTGCCTTAATCAGGTCTCGTAAGGTGTCTGGGGTGCTAGTAGCTGGACCGATCGTGGCAACGATTTTTGTTCTACGACGAGAGGATGGCACTTGCATGAACTAGAGATCCAACGATGAGTGAAGGGATAGGGGGATGAAAGAAAGTTTAAGTCAAGATCTGCACCAAATGCGCGGTTCCTTCGGAGATGTGCCTTGCGCTAATCGCACTTTCGTTGTGGTTGTGTAAATTTGCGCTCTGGGGCGCTGAATGTCGCGAATAACTAACACGAGGGCATCTGGGATACTACCACGTTTGCAGCGCATTCGGCAGGGTGACGAAAGATAGGTTAGGCACCAAAGAATCGCAGGACGAGCAGGAAGGATCAGCACCCCCGTTCAAGATGGCTTGACCAGCCTGGGTGATGGGCAAAATTTAAGAATCCTTTAAGAACCGCACTGCGATCGCTGCCGTTCGTCCGATGTCGATCAGGCTTTGAAATTAGGGTTTTGAGCGTAGGGTTTTAAGCGAATTGACGACTCAATCTTAAACAGGCTCTGCTTGCGGGTGTAACGAGAGGGCGAGAACCCGCGTTCTTGATGGTGCTAGACAGAGCACGAGCGAAGAAACTGATCAGTAAATCCAGAGGATTTAAGTTAAAAACATTACCAAAGTAAAAGTAGTGCGCCGAAGAAAAAAGAGATGCAAAATCCCGAAACTTAGTCGTTTGCTGTGCAGTCTGGGCTACCAAACTGTTGTCAAATTTTCTGGGGTTGGCTAACAATTTCGGCTGCAAATTCGCTAAATTTAAACGTCAGTCCCCCGATTTACCCCATAGCTAGAGATTAGTTTCATGACCTCGGAGATCATCGAACTCGACGGTAAAAAATTTGTCCCTGCCGACCAACTTCCAGTTTCAGAGTGGCCCTCGGTTCTCAATGAGCGTCCTCAGCCTGTCCTGACTTTAAAAGATGATGACCTATTTTTGCTGACCGATACCTTCGGCAACATTGGCGGAGCAGCAGACGATGGACGCAGCAGCAGTATGGGGCTATTTTGCAGTGACACTCGGTTCCTCAATCGCCTCGAACTGCAAATTGATGGGCATCCGCCTATTCTCTTGAGCAGCACGGCGGAAAAAGGGTTTGTGCTGTCGGTCTTGTGTGCCAATCCCCGGTTAGGAGATCAGATTCAGGCAGAAACGATCGGCATTAAACGCGAACTTGTCTTAAATGGTGGCTTGTTTGAAGAAATTGAAATCGCGAACTACAGCACCGATGCGGCGCGGTTTGAGATTAGTCTGAGTTTCGATGCAGATTTCGTTGATTTGTTTGAAGTGCGAGGCTATGCCCGCCGCGATCGCGGTCGTCTGCTGCGGTTGCTGCCCAAACCTGCTGCTGAGCCTGTCGAGATTGCGGAAATCGAGTCAGTATTTACCGATGATGAGGATCAGTCGGTTAAGGATCTCACCCTTGCCTATCAGGGGCTTGACCACGCCATTTTAGAATCTCACATCGAATTTATTCACCACCAGCCAGACTGCATCAAAGGCAACACTGCCGTTTGGCAACTTGAGTTGCAATCCCACGAAATTCAAAAAATGGGGTATCGGCTGCAACCTCTCAGCAATGGGCGTAACGTCTCGAAAGTAAGTGCGCCGATCACCCTATCTCAGGCAAAAGCGGCGGAATTTGCCGAAGAAGAGTTGTGGCAAAGCCATGCCACCCAGATTTTGTCAGATAAAAGTACCTTCAATCGGGTGATTGAGCGGGCAGGGCAAGATATTTATCTCCTGCGCCAAACCTTTGGCAAAAATAAAGCGCTCTCTGCGGGAGTTCCGTGGTTTTCAACCCTGTTTGGACGCGATTCTATCATTGCGGCGTCTCAGACGCTGTTGCTCGATCCGCAAATTGCGCGGGAAACCCTGACCATTTTGGCGCACTATCAAGGCAAGGTTGATGACGACTGGCGGGAAGAACAGCCCGGAAAGATTCTGCACGAGATCCGATTTGGGGAGATGGCGCGCTGCCAGGAAGTGCCGCACACTCCCTACTATGGAACTGTGGATGCCACCCCGCTTTGGCTGATGCTTTACGCCGAATATTTTGCTTGGACAGCCGATTATGAGACGCTTGATCGCCTCTGGGGGGCGGCGATCGCAGCGATGGATTGGTGCGATCGCAACCTCAAAGAAACGGGCTATCTTGCCTATGAGCGCATCTCCAAACGGGGACTCGACAACCAAGGCTGGAAAGATTCGAGCAATTGCATTGTCGATCGCAAGGGCAAACTCGCTCACGGGGCAATCACGCTTTGCGAAGTGCAAGGCTATGTCTATGCGGCGAAGGTGCGGCTCAGCCAAATTGCCCGCATGAAAAAGCGGATCGATCTAGCGGATCGCTGGGAAGAAGAAGCCAGAGATCTGAAGATGCGCTTTAACCGCGATTTCTGGATGGAAGATCAAGATTTTTGTGCCTTGGCGCTTGATGGAGACGGCAACCAGGTCGATAGTATCACCTCAAACCCTGGTCACTGCCTCAGTTTGGGAATTTTTACTCCCGAAAAAGCCTACAGCGTTGCCGAGCGGCTGCGCGCTCCGGATATGTTTAACGGTTGGGGCATTCGCACCCTCAGCAGTGCGTCTCCTGCGTATAATCCGATGGGCTATCATATTGGGTCGGTGTGGCCTCACGACAATACGCTGACGGCGATCGGGCTGCGATCGCTGGGGTTGATCGATCAGGCTCTAGAACTGTGCAAAGGCTTGCTCGACATGACGCGCCATCAGCCCTATCAGCGCCCCCCAGAATTGTTCTGCGGCTATGAACGCATGGATGACAACGAACCCGTTCAATATCCGGTGGCATGTTCTCCCCAGGCATGGGCAACGGGCAGCGTGTTTCAACTGGTGCATATGATCGTTAATCTAGTGCCTGATGCTCCCGGAAACTATTTGCGGATCATCGATCCGGCGTTGCCAGAGTCGCTCAATTTCTTAGCGCTCAAGAATTTGCGAGTGGGGGCAACCTTGCTAGATTTAGAGTTTGAGCGATCCGGATCGTCTACGTCGTGTCGGGTTTCCAAGAAACGGGGCAATTTGCGGGTCGTGATTGAGGCGTAAGATCCTCAGGTTGACCGCGCCAAAATTGGCTCTGACCCTAACCTCTGAGGGTGTCGTAATTCTTCTTTGCAAAGCGCGATCGCAGTTTCTCTACCACGGTGTGAGATCCTAAAAGCAGTGAATGGCACTACCAGAGGTTAGGCACAATGGAACAGCATCAAAAGTCAACAGTTGTGATTACGGGTGCATCGTCGGGTGTCGGATTGCAAGCCGCTCGCTCTTTGGCGCAGACGGGGCAATGGCATGTTGTGATGGCATGTCGAGATCTGCCAAAAACTGAGAAAGTCGCCCAAGCAGTGGGTATGTCGCCCGGAACCTACACCATTTTGCATCTCGACCTATCAAGCCTAGAGTCGGTTCGACAGTTCGTAAAAAATTTTAGAGAAAGCGGCAGATCCCTCGATGCTTTGGTGTGCAATGCTGCCGTGTATATGCCTTTATTAAAAGAACCGTTATATAGCGTTGATGGATATGAGTTAAGCGTTGCAACCAACCACCTCGGACATTTTCTGTTGTGTAATCTCATGCTGGAGGATTTAAAGACCTCTAATGCCAACGAGCCGAGGCTGATCATTTTGGGGACGGTCACTGCAAATCCGAAAGAGTTGGGCGGCAAGATTCCCATTCCTGCACCGCCTGACTTGGGCGATCTCAAAGGATTTGAAGCCGGGTTTAAAGCCCCGATCGCCATGATTGATGGCAAGGCATTTAAAGCAGGTAAAGCCTATAAAGATAGCAAGTTGTGCAACGTGCTGACGATGCGAGAGTTGCACCGGCGATATCACACCTCAACCGGCATTACCTTCAGTTCTCTCTATCCTGGATGTGTGGCAACAACGGCACTGTTTCGCAACAGCTATCCTTTATTCCAGAAAATCTTTCCGTGGTTCCAAAAAAACATTACCGGAGGATATGTCTCTGAAGAATTGTCGGGCGATCGCGTGGCAGACGTGGTGGCTAATCCGGCGTATAACAAATCGGGGGTGTACTGGAGTTGGGGAAATCGCCAGAAAGAGGGGCGTCCGGCATTTGTGCAGGAAGTCTCTGATGAAGCGAGTGACGATCGTAAAGCCGAGAAAATGTGGGATCTAAGTGCCAAGTTAGTCGGCTTAGCGTAAGGTATACTGCGCTCTTCTAAAGGATGGGCGGATTGCTAAATTTCACGAGCGGTGAGGCTTGCCATATCTCACAATCTATATCTCACAATTATGATGGAGGTGTTGATTGCTCTAGCATTCATCGTTTCGATTGCAACGTTTAACGAGTGAGTGTTTCACATGATTGTCAATTTCGCATTGTTAATGGTGTTGCCAATATCATTCATTGTTTCGTGAATGCCTTGTTCTTTACGTTCACTATAGCGATCGGTGAGATAATCTACCTTATCTCGCAGCAGAATCGTGAATTTGTAGAGTTCCTCCATCACATCAATCACGCGATCGCGGTAGGGCGAATCTTTCATCGTGCCATCTTCATGAAACTCTTGATACGCTTTTGCCACAGACGATTGATTGGGAATGGTAAACATCCGCATCCAGCGTCCCAACAGCCTGAGGGTATTAATTGCATTAAACGACTGCGACCCCCCGCTAACCTGCATCACCGCCAGCGTTCTGCCTTGGGTGGGGCGCACGGCTCCGATGCTGAGAGGAATCCAGTCAATCTGATTTTTCATGATGCCCGTGATCTGACCGTGCATCTCTGGGCTACACCAAACTTGCCCCTCCGACCATTGGCTTAATTGCCGCAACTCTTGCACCTTGGGGTGGGTGTCTGGCACGCTGCCATAAATGGGCAGATCTCGTGAATCGAAAAACTTGACCTCGGCTCCAAGTTCTTGAATAATGCGTGCCGCTTCTTCGGCTAGGAGGCGGCTATAGGAGCGATCGCGCAAAGAGCCATACAGGAACAAAATTCTGGGAGGATGATCGAAATGGGTCATGAATGAAATGGTAACTCTGGGTTTGAGGTTTTTTAAGGGGTCTAAAGTCAGCGAGGCTAAGCTTTGAGCCGTCTTTAGATTCTATGGGCAACCGCCCAAAAAGGTTTCTCCGCCCCGAAAACACGTTATGACAGAGACTGACGTTCAGCTAATGCCTGTAGAAAATTGGCTTGCGCCTCTCGTAGCTCAACGTTGGGGTTGGCAGTTAGAATCGTTTGCATCGCTGCCTCGTAAGCCATCCCTGAATAGATGAGGTAGGCGGCTAACAGGGTGCCTGTCCGCCGTTTGCCGCTTGTGCAATGGATGGCAACCCCATGACCCAAGCGGTTTTGGCTGGCAACAAAATCTTGCACCTCCTGAATCTGCTCTCGGCTGGGTGCCGTCCCTCCTTTAGTTGGCAACCACAGATAGGGAAGCATCGCCTGCTGATAGGCATCCAGGTTAGCGGGATCGTCCATCACAGAAACGATCGCGCCGATCCCTGCTGCTTTTAGCTGAGGCAGTTCTTCTGGGGTCGGCTTCCGAACTCCTGCCAGTTTGCTAGGAATGACCCACCATAGGCTCTCTTCGATCGGCTGAATCGGCTCGATCGGGTGAGGTGGTTGCTTTTCCATCATCCTACCGGAGCCGCTTCTAAAGTCTCGATCAGGCGCGTGACTCGCTCTTTAATTTGATCGCGCACCTGGGGAAAGATGTCGGGTTGTTCGGCTGGGTCGTCGAGTTGCCAGTCTTCAAACACATCCCGCGTGACCCACTCTGGCGGCAAATTAACGCCACAGCCACACAGAGAAATGACCGCATCAAAGTCTTCTGGGCTAAACTCACTCAGGGCGTTCGAGGTTTGGTGAGTGATATCGATCCCTGCATCTTTCATGGTTGCGATCGCTTCTGGGCGAACGTGGCTTGCTTCTAGCCCCGAACTCACAACCTCGATTTTTCCCGCTCCTAGCTGGTTTGCAAAGCCTTCTGCCATTTGCGAACGGGCAGAGTTTTTCTTGCAAACAAACATGACTCGCTTCATCACAAACTCCCTCAATGAGTTTTAACTTACAGTGTTTCGATTCGGGCGTTTTAGGGGTAATAGCCCCTAAAACGCCACTTTGCATACTCCCATTATTTCAATAAAACTTGATGTGCCAAGCCTCACATATTTGTTTAGCGTGGATAATTCCAATCGCTAAACGAGAAACGCCAATTCTAGAAAAATTGTTCTATCTAGAATACTTTTTGCTTTTGCAACACTTCGCCAATCGTTAGCTCAGGTTGGGGCTTGCCTCCAAATGCCGTTCCAACTTTCCCAACATGGAAGTGACCATCGGCGACGCGATAAGCTTCATCGGGCAGGGGAACATAGCCGATCTCACTCACAGACTGGCGAGCATTCTTGAGATAAAACTCGACAAACGACAACACCTCTGGTTTATCTTGAGCCGATTTGTAATTGACATAAATAAACAGTGGGCGAGAAAGGGGTTGATATTGCGCTTTTTCCACCGTCTCACGGGAGGGCAAAACGGCTCCTTTGCCATGATCGATCGCCAAGGCTTTGAGTTGGTTTTGATTGGCTTCGTAATAGGCAAACCCAAAGTAACCCAGAGAATTGGGGTCTTGTCGGACTCCTTGCACCAAGGTGTTGTCATCTTCGCTAGCTACATAGTCGTTGCGGCTATTGCCTTGTCCGACTGTGACCTCGGTGAAGTAGTCAAACGTCCCAGAGTCTCTACCTGGCCCAAACAGCCTCAAGGGTTGATTGGGGTAAGAGGCTCGAATCTGATTCCAGTTGGTAATTTTGCCTTGGGCGGCAGGCTGCCAAATTTTCTTGAGTTCTTCTACCGTGATGTCTTTTGCCCAAGTATTGTTGGGGTGAACCACAACAGTGAGCGCGTCAAAGGCGATCGGCAGTTCATAATAACGAACATCAGCGCGATCGCAAGCGTTGATCTCGTCTTGTGTAATCGGGCGAGAGGCGTTGCTGATATCAGTTTCACCCGCGCAAAACTTCTTGAACCCGCCCCCCGTGCCAGAAATAGCGACGTTGACCTGAATATCTTTTTCGTTGTTCTGGTTATAGTCTTTTGCGATCGCACTCGTGATCGGAAACACGGTACTTGATCCATCTACCCGCACGATCGAGGGAGGAGGTTGCTGCCGTGAGCGAGCAAGCGGGCTGAGCACCGCCACTAATAAGCCAACCAAGACGAGTGCTCCAAAGCCCACAACGAACCGTTTTGTTTTTGATTGCATCAGAATTACCCAAATTGCAGCGCGGGATAATCCTTATATATTTCAAGTAAAATTGACATGTCAAGCCTGGTTGATACAAGCGCAACAAAAATAATCAATTTTATTTGATAAATTATTCTCGACAAGCACGGGCAGGCAAAATGGGACTAAACCGGCGGAATTCTGCAAGATACTGCTCTAGCACAGCAAATTGAGACAGATTGAGGCTGTAGTAGATCCATCGCCCCTCGTGGCGGGTTTGCACCAGTTGCGCTTCTTTGAGCGCCTTGAGATGGAAGGACAGCTTGGATTGACTCACGCCCAAGGCTTCGGTCAGGTCGCAGACACATAGTTCTTGATCTCGCAGCAAATCTAGTACTTGAACTCGCAGAGGGTCGGAGAGGGCATGGAATCCAGCAACAACTAAAGTCGATGGCAAGGAGAAGGTTTTTTGCATAGAGCCTGGTCGAATTGATTTTTATTGAATTGGTGCTTTAGATGGTAGTTTAAGTTTCCGTCTGGGGGCAACGCTTGAGAGAATTTGATGCCAAGATTTTATAATCGAACCACAGGCAATTTTTATAAGCCCCAGATTCTGATGATGCAAATTACACGATTCCTTCACGCGGCAATTCCGGTATCTAATCTAGAGCAATCTGACCACTTTTATGGAACGGTGCTGGGGTTGCCAAAGCGCGATCGCACCCTCACCTTTTCGGGCACATGGTATGAGATAGACGGAATACAAGTCCATTTGATTGAGGTTCCCACCGTCATTGGCGACGCTCAAAATGCAGAAAAGTGGGGAAGAAACCGACATTTAGCGTTTTCGGTCGCAGATATAGACACCACAAAAGAGCAATTAATGGCCCATGGTTGCGAATTTCAAATGAGTAATTCTGGGCGGGCAGCGTTGTTTGTCAAAGATCCGGATGGGCATGTGATTGAGTTGGGCGCGATCGCATAGCTTGGCTGTTATGATTCAACGTTGCATTGGCGCTAGCGTTGCTTGTTTCGTTTGGCAATAAATTTTTATGAGAATCGTTGCATATTTGTACAGCGATCCATTACTTGAAACAACCCCTGATCCAACGCTTTGGGGTTGGGAGATCGATCGCGTGTATCAAGATTTGGCGACAGAAAAAACGCCGCGAATGGAGTTGCAGCAGCTTTTAAGCGATTGCCAAACCAAGCCTGCGGAGTATCTTTTAATTCGCCGCTTAGAAGAATTGGGCGACTCGATGGAAGACGTGCGCGATCGCTTATCTCACCTCGAATCTCTCAACGTTAAAGTCATTTCGATCGAATCGACTGAACCCAATTTACAGTCAGAATTTCTAAATTTTTTACAGCAACTCCAACGCAATCAACAAAGCAGGCGAATTCGTCAAGGACACGCTCGCAATCGTGTTAAAGCCCTTGCCCCGCCCGGAAAAGCGCCCTATGGTTATCGCCGTAGCCGCAATCGATACCTTCTCGATCGCAGTACTGCCCCAGTGGTGAAAGAATTTTTTGAGCGGTTTTTACTGTTTGGTTCGGTGCGGGGTGCGGTGCGGTATTTAGAAAAGCAATACGGTAAAAAAATCTCTGTTTCAACCGGCAGCCGTTGGTTAACCAATCCCGTGTATCGGGGCGACTTGGAGTATCAAAATGGAGACGTTCTCTCGGATACTCACACAGCAATTATCTCCCGCGACGAGGCAGCACAGGTGGATCGGCTGCTCAGACGAAATCGGCGGTTGCCCTCTCGGACGGCAAGTGCGCCGCGATCGCTAGCAGGGCTGGTTCGCTGCAAGATGTGTCACTCTCCCATGACGATCGCACGAGTAACTCAGTCTCGCAGTAGTCGGCGCAAAAATGCGAAAGAGTATCTTTATTTGCGTCCAACCCAGTGCTCTAACCCGTGTTCTAACCAACCGAAATGCAAAGCGATCGCCTATGATGCGATTTTGCAACGGACGATCGAGCAGATTTGTGAGGAGTTACCTCGCGCGGTTTCGGGCGTTGAATTGCCAGATGTGGAGGGAATTAAGCAGAAAATTGGAAGCGCGATCGCCCAAAAACAAGCGATTCTCGATCAGATTCCGTCTCTGCTAGAAAGGGGCGTTTTAGATCTAGAAACGGCGGATCTCAGACAGTATAACTTGAGGGCTGAACTTGCCGAACTGCAAGGCAAATTGGCGCAATTGCCGCCGGTGAATCTAAGTGCGATCGCCCAAACGGTTTCGATTCCGCAATTTTGGTTTGATCTTTCAGAATCTGAACGGCGGTTTTATTTCCGTGAATTTATTCGTCAAGTTGAGTTAATTCGTGAGGGCGCAGAATGGGAATTAGAACTGAATTTTATTTTTTGATCTAGATCTTTTTTGACTGTGAGAAACATGATCTCTAAAACCGATATCGAACCGCAGCTTCTATGAATTTTTCTGTAAATTAATCTGTCATACTCCCTTTCGACTTTTGTAAGAGAAGGAATGAGAAGAAAATTTTTATGAGTAACAAAAAACAATCTAGAGACGCTTATCAATGTGTAACAGAAACTCTGCCATGATGAATTTAACCGCATACCATGGCTGGCATCCCGGTATTGATTGAAGGAGTCTCCCTTGCCTCGCTCACTCCAACAGGTTCAACCCCCTCTAGAATTTATTCCACCTGCCCTCGATCGCAAGGCTGTGTATTTCTTGCGATCGACCTTGCCATTGTGGTTGCGCTTCAAAACGCCGATTCGCGAGGTCGAAGCCAAAAACCTAGAACAATTGGCGCACCTCTATCAGCAGTTTCAAGACGGTAAAATTCGCTTGCTGCTTGCCTTTCGCCATCCCAGCACCGACGACCCCGCCAGCATGATGTATTTGATGCATCACCTCTTGCCTCGGTTCGCCAAGCAACATGGCATTCGGTTGCAACCTCCAACCCACGCGCATTTTATGTACGATCGCGGCATTCCGCTCTGGGCAGGTGCGATCGTGGGGTGGATGTACTCTAAACTCGGCGGCACACCGATTCATCGCGGTAAACTCGATCGGGTGGGCTTACGCTCTGCGCGGGATCTCTTTGCCAACGGGCAATTTCCCATGATGGCAGCCCCCGAAGGCGCAACCAATGGGCACAACGAAATCATTAGCCCCCTAGAACCTGGAATTTCTCAACTCGGATTTTGGTGCGCCGAAGATGTGCAGAAAGCAGGACGCTCTGAAGACGTCGTAATTGTGCCTGTGGGGCTGCAATATCGCTACGCAACGCCACCTTGGGACGCGATCGAGAAGCTACTGAGTGAATTAGAAACAGATGCTGGGCTAAACAAGAGCGACATCGATGAAAGCAAGGGAAGTGAAAAACATTTATATCATCGACTATATCGCTTGGCAGCACACTTGTTAGTCAAAATGGAAGAGTTTTATCGACGGTTTTACCATCAGAAAATAGGCACTACTGAGAACGCCAAAGCAGATACAATTACGAATGAAGAATTTGCCATTCGCTTACAAGAATTGCTGAACACCGCGCTACAAGTTCCCGAAGACTATTTCAACGTGCTGGCGAAAGGAACGGTCATCGATCGCTGTCGCCGTCTCGAACAAGCCGCGTGGGATTGTATCTATCGCGAAGATCTACAGCTAGATAAGCTTTCACCCTTAGAGCGCGGACTGGCGGATCTAGTTGCAGAAGAAGCCCAGTTGCGAATCTGGCATATGCGGATTGTGGAAAGTTTTGTGGCTGTCACTGGGCAATATGTGGTCGAAAAACCAACGGCGGAGCGGTTTACGGAAACGGTGTTGATCATGTGGGATACCATTACCCGCATCAAAGGCGGCAATGCATTTCACCGCCCAAAGCTGGGTAAACAAACGGCGCTCATCACGATCGGAGATCCAATTTCCCTCGGCGGCGATCGCTGGGCTGCCTATAAAAAAGATCGGCGCTCTGCAAAACAAGCGATCGCCGACCTGACTCAAGATTTACAAGATGCAATGGAAAAAATGATTCTCAATTCGTAACGGCTAATCTTAATCGAGATCGGATTTGGCTTTTGGCTTGCTGCCCGAATTACGAACATTCACCACTTTACCGAGCAGGTCAAACCAAAACGGAGCGCCCATGGCGATCGCAATACCACTCACCCCCCAGCCCGACAGCATCCGCAGCAGCCCCAAAGGGCGATGGACAAAAATTTCTGCCACCTGAAGCGGTACGGGTGTGTTGATCGTTGCTTGACCCCCAACCACACACGCTTTATAGAGATCGGCCCACTCTTGCCGAAACTGGTTATCCTCGCTCTGAGAGAGCGCTTGCGGTGGCGGAGTTTGGAGGGGATCTCTTGGCTGACATCCAAGCTGTCGCCCTAAATTAACCGCACTCCAGCTAATCGGAAAGGCAATCTCTCGCAACACATCATCCGTCTGATTTTTCAGATCTTCTAGCTGTGCCGATAGGCGGGGAGAATTCGTAGGACTTAGATCTAGCTGTGCCGCGCGCTCTGTTACCAACCGCCGCAAGCTATCATCGCTTGAAAGCCGATTGAAAATATGAAACGTGTCGGCATTGGTTCCGGCGGCGAGCATCAGACCAACTAAAATTGCCACCCCTTTGGCGTTGCGTTTGTAAACGCCAGAGGCGCGAGACATGGATCGATCAAACCATAGGGCAATTTCATCCCGGAACTGATCGAGTTCATTATCCACCTGATGCACTCGTGTTTGGGCACGCCGCGCCAAAATTGACAGGCTTTCTTTCACCGAATCTGGTAGCTGGTTCAAGCCACGGCGCACCTTTTTGTAAGACTGGTACTTTTCATACTGTTGACGCTCTGCTGCTGTCAAATCTTTGAGGGCAGTCTCTAGAAAGATGTGCTGCTGCTCAGCCGGTAGGTCATCGTAGGTTTTGATGGTTTCGGCGTCTTTGGGTTCCAAATTTTCTTTGTAGTCTTGAAGTTGAGCTTGAACCGTTGAATTGACCTGTGCATCAAGTGGTCTGGCAACATTGGCTAAGCGCTCATATTTTCCCAAAACTTCTTTGTAGGTATTGCTGCTTTGGTTCACGAGTTCTGCAATTTCAGACAGGCTCGGCTTTAACCCGCCAGAGAGAATGGCGCGATCGTTATCTTTGCCAAACACGCTCAGCTTCAACGATCGCAAGCGTCGCCCATACTCTTTCTGAGCCGGATCAGGCGACTCTGGATCACAACAGGTCGCCATGTAAATTTCCAGGGCTTCTGCCAGCCGTTCAATACTCGTGGTTAAATCGGCTTGCTTAGTTTGCTGCGATCGCAAGATTGCTTCATACTCTTCCACCAACAATTTGAAGCTCGGATCGTTCTCTAAGCCAGAAATACCGGCTTTTGCGGCTAACACCCGAATGCTGCCCCGCTGCCAATCATCTTGAAACGCCTCATCGCTAGGAATCTCAGCATCACCACTGGCATCAACACAGTAGTGACCAACGATGCGATCGACAAACCCCTCAAACCGAACTTCTGTTAATTGATCGATCAGCGAGGTAATGCCCAGTTGCTCAATAATGGTGCTGGCAAACGTTTCTGAAGGAATGTAAGACGGACCTGTGGATAAATCTCCGCCAAACGCGCCTTTACGGTTACCAGAAAAGAACACGCTTGAAAGATGCCGAAAGCCGTTTGCTATCCATCCTTTTGCTTCTTGATTGACGTTTTGCAGCAGCGAATCGTTATAAAGCCTCGATACTAACTCTCGGACGCGCTCTTCCTCTCGTGTTCCCGACCCACCTGAAAGCAAAACCTCGATCGAATCTTTGAGATGTTTGGCGCGCCACTGCAACACCGTTGTCAATAATTCTTGTAGCTCAGAGGCTAACAAACTCAAAATAAGATAAGTAAAAATTAAGCCGATCGCAACATCTAACACAAACGGTAAATTCATCTGTAGTCACCCCTGGCGCTCAGTCAGCGCTTAACATGATAATTCGTAATCCGTAGTTGAAAGAAAAGACTTCAAGTTACGAATTACGAATCGGCTCAAAAATCAGGGGTAATGATGCGCTTTAAATGATGTAGAGCAACAAAAACAGAATGATCCACACGACATCGACGAAGTGCCAGTAGACTTCAGCCGCTTCGACTCCGAAATGATTGTTGCTGCTGTAATGGTTTGGCTTTAGCGATCGCCACAATACTGCCAAAATCAAAATTAATCCGAAGCAGACATGCAGCCCGTGAAACCCAGTCAAAACATAAAATGTGCTGGCAAAGATGTTTGTGGTTAACCCAAATTCAAGGTGAAAATATTCATAAAGCTGACCCACCAAGAAAACTGCGCCCATCGCGGCAGTAATTCCAAACCACAAGCGCAATCCGCGCACATCGTTCTTTTTAATAGCGGTGTCTGCATTGTGAATCACAAAACTGCTGCCGATCAGAATCACAGTGTTGATTCCGGGTAGCAGCAGTTCCAGTTTGGGTGTTCCTTCGGGAGGCCAGGTCGGGGCAACTGTCCGAAAGGCAAGGTACGCCATAAACAGCCCCAGAAAAATCATGCCTTCCGCCACGAGGAAAACGATGATCCCGAAGATACGGTGATCGGGGTGGTCGCCATGGGCAGAAGCCTCAAGATGATCGGCTTGGTGATGATTGCGCTCTAATTTTGCGGGATCGAGGGTCGTCATGATCTCGAATAGCTAAGTGAACAGGTAAAAAGGTCAGGGGTAAAGATTTGCTCACCTTACCCCTTTTGAATCGGATTAGTCTCGGTTATGGCTTTCGGTGCCGCGATCGCTAGGATTTGCCGCCACAACCGGATCAGGTTTTGCGCGCAACGTTGAGCTTGGACCGGCTGACAACGCCGGATCGTCTGCTTCCGAAAACGGAACATCGACGTCTTTAGCGCGGCTACCCATCCCATAATCATAAGGACCAGTCACCAACACCGGATCAACCTCAAAGTTTTCGACCGGTGGCGGAGAAGTCGTCATCCACTCCAACGTCAGCGCCCGCCATGGGTTGTCGCCCGCAGGTTTGCCCCGCACCCAACTCCATGTCGCATTCACGATAAACGGCAAGGTCGAAACTGCCAGCAAATAGGCCCCGATCGTGCAGACCAAGTTCAAAGTGGCAAACTTGGGATCGTATTCTGCAATCCGGCGATTCATCCCCTCCATGCCTAGCTTATGCATGGGCATAAAGGCGAGGTTAAACCCAATAAAGGTCAGCCAAAAATGGACTTTTCCCCAGGTTTCGTTCATCATCCGTCCCGTAATTTTGGGGAACCAGTGATAAAAACCGCCATACAACCCGAAAACGCTGCCGCCAAACAAGACATAGTGGAGGTGAGCCACGATGAAATAGGTGTCGTGAACGTGAATATCAAAGGGAACAGAAGCCGTCATAACGCCGCTAATTCCACCGATCACAAACAGACAAATAAAGCCCATGCCAAACAGCAACGCCGAACTCATGTCTAGCTTGCCGCCCCACAGAGTCGCCAGCCAACTGAAGATCTTAATTCCCGTGGGCACAGAAATCACCATTGTGGTGATCATAAAGAACATCCGCAGCCAAGGCGGGGTTCCACTGGTAAACATATGGTGTGCCCACACAATCAACCCCAACCCGCAGATCGCGATACTAGAGTATGCGATCGCTTTATAACCAAAAATCGGCTTGCGAGCATGAACGGAAACAATCTCTGAGATCATGCCAAAAATCGGCAAGATCATAATGTACACAGCAGGGTGAGAATAAAACCAGAATAAATGCTGGTAAACGACCGGGTCGCCGCCGCCCGTCGGGTTAAAAAACGCCGTGCCGATCAGCAAATCAAACGACAGCAAAATCATCGCCCCTGCCAACACTGGCGTGGCAATCAGCGCCAAAAACGAGGTCGCCAGCATTGCCCAGCAAAAAAGCGGCATCTGGTTTAGCCCCATACCAGGGACTCGCATCCTGAAAATGGTGACGATGAAATTAACAGCCGCCAAAATCGACGAGGTTCCCAACAGCAAAATGCTAAGAATCCAAATCATCTCTCCGGCTTTGCCACTCACCAAGCTAAGCGGCGGGTAGCTCGTCCAGCCTGCGCCAGGCGCGCCCACCAAAAAGCTCGACATCAGCATTAACCCCGTGGGAGGAATGATCCAAAACGCCAGCGCATTCAGGCGAGGAAACGCCATATCTCGCGCCCCAATCATAAGCGGAATGAGATAGTTGCCAAATCCGCCCGTTGCCGCAGGCACAATCCACAAAAAAATCATCACCGTTGCATGGACGGTAAAGAGACCATTGTAGACCTCACGGCTGACAAAATCAGATTCTGGCGTAGCGAGTTCGGTGCGAACCAGGGTTGCTAGCACACCGCCGATCAGATAAAACACAAACGTGGTGACCAGATATTGAATTCCGATCACTTTATGGTCAGTGCTAAAGGTGAAGTATTCTTTCCAGTTGCCCGGTTTGTTGCCGTGGGCAAGCTGATTGCCTTTTTCTTGGATTTGAGCAGCTTGAGTCATAACGAGAGATGTAGGGGGTGCGGGGGATAGAGATACCCGATGTCTATCAACTAAGCCAACTGGCTATTACCTTAAGTTTAGGAATGATCAAAATCTAGGAATGACTTTGGTGAGGGCGAAGCTGGTCAAGCATTGCAGCGTCAATGCCCATATCGTGGGCATAGGGAGCGAGATATTGTTCATCGGTCAGGGTGGCAGGGTTCGCGGCGATTAGCGCAGGATGCACCGTTCCAGCAACTGCCCGATCTCGCGTCTCAGCACTCGCAACTTGCTGACTCTGAAGCCAGCTATCGTAGGCTTCTTGGGGTTCTACAACTACGATCGTTTTCATCGCACCGTGGTAGGCACCGCACAACTCCGCGCAAATGAGGGGATATTCCCCAGCTTTGGTGGGCGTGAACCGAATCTCGGTTTGGCGTCCGGGAACAGCGTCTTGCTTTAGGCGAAATTCTGGAACCCAAAAGGCATGGAGAACATCGTTGGCAGACAGATTGATTAGGACATCGCGATCGAGGGGGACGTGCAGTTCTCCGGCAACCACCTCAGTGCCCGGATAGGTAAATAGCCACGCATACTGCATGCCTGTGGCATTGATCACTAACTGAGGCGGCGTTCCCGAATTGTCTGGAGATGCCCCGACCCGGGGTGAAACGGTGCCTAAGGCAGGTGCATCCTTCCGTTGAGGAATATCTTCACGCACCGCGTTTGTGGCTGGATCTTGCAACACCGATTCAGCTTGCTGCTGGTTTGGATCGGCTTGAGCCACCAGAGTTGCTGCAACGGCACTCCCTGGGTTTGCCGCCATCGGATGGTGAGCTTTTCCGTGTGCCATGGAGTGATCCATGGGATCCATGCCGCCCTGAGTCGTATAGACATCAAAGCTGTAGACGGAAATCCCTAACACAAGAATGGCAGGAATCGCTGTCCAGAGAATTTCTAGGGGAATGTTGCCGTGTACAGGCGGCCCGTCGCTAATATCGTCTGGCTGGCGTCTAAACTTGATGGCGCTATAAATCAAAATTCCGCTCACTAACAGAAAGATGCCTGTCCCGATCGTGAGCATGGCATCAAACAGGTTATCGACCGATGCCGCATTTCTAGAGGCTGCTACGGGGAGCAGATTATGATTTTGACCATACCAAAAGCTGATCAGGGTCAAAATAATGCCAGCTAGAAGCGTTGTAATTTGACTTGGGATATTCACGGCTCATCACTCTCATTCATTAGGGACTGGGGATCGGAAAGTTTAGAGACCTATCGAGAGAAACAACTTAGAGGGCTAATTATGGGTGGTTTGCCGTCTCTCAGTTTGTTTGCTCGGAGCCTAACCGGTTAAAACCTTGAGTTCCCGGCTTGCTTGAGTTCTGGGGTGTGGTTTTAGAGAACGCCTGAGTTAGATAGTAACGCGAAAACACGGTGGGCTGGATTCCGTTTGAATCCTACTAAAACGCCAAACTGAGCGCGATCGCGCTCAGAGATGCAGGTGTTCTCTATCTCAACGGTACGCCAAGCATCTTTTGATCTATCCTTCTGAGGAAGTATCCTTAACCTTTTTTTTGGGATCAAATGGAGTTCAAAAGAAATGGTCTTAAATTTCTGAGGCTGAGCGATTTAGAATCCGAAGAATTTCCGAAAGCCTGGTTGGATTCAAGATTCCATCACTAAAGTAGAAATGAGAGCACCTGCTCCGATTTCCGTGAACTTTTATTTTCTCTACAGAAACCGGAACTAATAGATTTTTCAGATGTCAAATTCTATCCTTTACTCTTCCCCTGAGTCTCTGCCCCCGTCTGCCCTCGTCAGAATGGGGATGACGCGATTTGTTTTTGGATTAGCGATCGCGACGCTTTTTCTGATGGCGTTAGGCAGCGCAACTCGTGTGATGAATGCGGGGTTGTCGTGCCCAGATTGGCCCCTATGCTATGGGGAACTCGTGCCGCGTCAGCAGATGAATCTCCAGGTTTTTCTAGAATGGTTTCATCGCCTGGTCGCCACTACCATTGGTGTGGGCGCGATCGCGCTGTGCGCGGTGGCATGGTGGTTTCGCCGCGATTTGCCAACCTGGACGCCTTGGGCAGCGAGTTTTGCCCTGTTTCTGGTGATCTTCCAAGGCATTTTAGGCGGGCTGACCGTGACGGAGTTACTCCGCTTTGATATTGTCACGGCTCACTTGGGGACGGGTCTCCTATTTTTTGGAACTCTGCTGGCGATCGGTGCCTCGTTGGTGGCTTACAAAGGGGTCGGAACGGTGGGTAAACTGCGCTGGGTGGGCGTCAGTGCGGCGGTGCTGGTGTACGCGCAGAGCATTTTAGGGGGCTTGGTGTCGTCTCAGTGGGCGTTGCACCAATGTTTGGGAACTTCAACCCTCTGTACGGTGATGAATAGCCATCTTGCCGGCGTTGTGCCGCCTACGATCGCGGTGCTGACCCTGGTGATGCTGGCATGGCGGACTCCGGCACTCTCGTTTGCGCTGCGCCGGTTGGCAAATGGGGCGGCTTTGCTGCTGATATTGCAGATTACGCTGGGGGTTGCTACCTTTCGGCTGCGGTTGCAGGTAGAGCCTCTGACCGTGGCGCATCAGGCAATTGGGGCGGCACTGTTGGGCACGCTGATTGGGTTTGCGGCTCTGGCGCTGCGGGATCATGCGGTTTTAGCCCATCAGCCGCCAATCTTATCCGACGAAACGCTGGTGATCTTGGAATAAGGGTGATGGATGGCGGCGTGATCGCGCTGGATAGATCGCGATCGCGCCCACCGATGGCTGAGATTCATCACGTCTCTACTCTCTCGTTTATGGAATCCGCGAATGCAAAATGCAATGACAGGCGTTTCACGCCGCAATCAAGATTTTCTGCACATCCTTCAAAGCTACGTTCAACTCACGAAACCTCGGATTATTTTGCTGTTGCTGATCACCACTGCTGGGGCGATGTGGATCGCCGCAGAAGGGCAGGTTGACCCGGTGTTGCTATTGGTGACGCTGCTCAGTGGCACCTTCGCATCGGGGTCGGCAAACACGATCAACTGTCTCTACGATCGCGATATTGATGATGTGATGGAGCGGACGCGCGATCGCCCCCTGCCGTCGGGTCGGGTGAGTCCGCGAGATGCGCTGATCTTTGCGATCGCGCTGGCGGTTGCCTCGTTTACGCTGCTAACGGTGTTTGCTAATTTGCTCAGTGCCTGTTTAGCCCTGTCGGGCATTCTCGTTTATGTGGTGGTTTACACGCACTGGCTCAAGCGCCATAGCCCTCAAAATATTGTGATTGGTGGTGCAGCAGGTGCAATTCCTCCGCTGGTGGGCTGGGCAGCCGTTACGGGCGAGCTAAGCTGGGCAGCGTGGGCTTTGTTTGCGATCATTTGCTTGTGGACGCCGCCGCACTTTTGGGCGTTGGCGATCCTCATCCGCGACGATTATGCCAAGGTCGGAGTGCCGATGATGCCTGTGGTTGTCGGCAACGAGTCTACCAGTCGCCAGATTTTCTACTATACGCTGTCGTTGATTCCGGCTACATTGCTGCTGGTGTACCCATTACATGTGATGGGCGTGGTATACGCCGCGATCGCGCTGGTGCTCAATGGCATTTTTGTTCAGAAAGCCTGGAACCTAATGCAGGCGTCGTCGGATCTGCAAGTTGCTCGGTCAGCGTTCAAGTACTCAATTTTCTACATGATGCTGCTGTGTGCAGGCATGGGGATTGATAGCTTGCCCGTGACTCGCCACCTTGTAGGCGCGATCGCAACTCAAATCACTAGATTGTGGTAGCTCATCTGGCACTCTGGCAAAACTCTGCTCTCTTGCAGAGCCGCCCAATTTTTGGCTCCCTCTCCTGCGGGAGAGGGCAATTTGCACCCTTTGATCGCCAACTAGAAGTGAGTCATCTTCGGTTTTAGGGTCGCTGCTCCACACCCTGATTCCCCGTCACCTTGATGACCGAAAGCACTACAATATAGGGAAACCTGCGTATTAAGAATTGTATAGAGGAGTGCCGATGATGCCTGCGGTCTTAATCGAAAAACTCCAGAAGCGTTATGGCTCGGTAGAAGCCGTTAAAGATGTCTCCCTGAAGGTCGAAGCGGGCGAAATTTTTGGACTGCTAGGACCCAACGGAGCCGGGAAAACAACGACGCTCCGGTGCTTGTGTACCTTAGCAGCACCCGATGCTGGCACAATCGAAGTTTCTGGTATCTCTGTCGTTAACAATCCACGGCAGGCGCGGCAACGGCTAGGATACATTGCTCAAGAAGTAGCGCTTGATAAAGTCTTAACCGGACGAGAGCTTCTAGAGTTGCAGGCAGCGCTCTATCACCTCCCCAACGCTGCCGCCAAACAACGGATCGCCGATACGATCGCGTTGCTAGGGCTAGAAGACTGGGCAGACAAGCGCACCGGCACCTATTCTGGGGGTCTAAAAAAACGGCTTGACCTCGCCGCCGGATTGCTTCATCAGCCGGATGTTTTGGTTTTAGATGAACCCACCGTCGGACTCGATATCGAAAGCCGCAGCACGGTATGGAATTTCTTGCGGCAACTGCGCGAAGCCGGAACGAGCGTTCTCATCACCAGCCATTATTTAGAGGAAATTGATGTGCTTGCCGATCGGGTCGCTATTATCGATCGCGGCACGGTAATTGCCTCTGGCACCCCTTCTGACCTGAAAGATCAAGTCGGCGGCGATCGCATCACCCTGCGGATTCGAGAATTCTCTCCAATGGACGAAGCCGAACACGCGAAGTCTCTTCTAGAATCCCTGCCAACTGTTCAAGAAGTAATTATCAACGCGGCTCAGGGAAATTCTCTGAATTTAGTCGTTGCGCCCAACAGTGATGCGTTGGTTGGCGTTCAGCAAGCCTTACAAACTGCTGGATTGCCTACGTTCGGCATTGCTCAGGCGCGCCCCAGCTTAGATGATGTATACCTCACAGCGACGGGTCGCACCCTGCTAGATGCCGACCTTGCTGCTGCTGGCAATCGAGATTTAAAGACTGAGAAAAAACAAAACATGCGCTGATGCATCTGTTGTATCACTGTCGTATCCCTAAGGAAACTATTGTATGAGCCGCACCATTACCCCTGCCAAGACTGACCTTGCTGAACCACGCCGCTTAGATCTGCCTCAGTCCAACCTGGTGGCAGACGTGGTGCAAGAAACCTTGGCACTGACTCGTCGCTTATTTATTCAGCTTCAGCGCCGCCCCTCTACGTTAGCGGCAGGCATCATCCAACCGTTAATGTGGCTGGTCTTATTCGGAGCCTTATTTCAAAATGCGCCTCAAGGGTTGTTTGGCGATCGCGTCAGCTATGGGCAATTTTTAGGCGCAGGTGTGATCGTGTTTACGGCGTTTGGGGGGGCGCTAAATGCGGGACTTCCGATCATGTTCGATCGCGAGTTTGGCTTTTTAAATCGTCTACTGGTTGCGCCCCTCGCTTCAAGATTCTCGATTGTGATGGCGTCGGCAATTTTCATCACTACTCTAAGTTTGATCCAAACCGCCGCGATCGTCGGGATGAGTGCCGTTCTGGGAGCGGGGTTACCTAGTGTGTTTGGGCTTGCCCTCGTTGCATTCATCGTTCTATTACTTGTGCTAGCCGTGACGGGGTTAAGCTTAGGATTAGCCTTTGCATTGCCCGGTCATATCGAACTGATTGCCGTTATCTTTGTGACAAATTTACCACTCTTGTTTGCAAGTACGGCACTCGTCCCGTTGTCGTTTATGCCCAGGTGGTTGCAAGTTGTGGCGACACTAAACCCATTGAGCTATGCGATCGAACCGATTCGCTATGTGTATCTCCATAGCGATTGGAGTTTTAGCAGCACCATTATGCAGGCTCCTTGGGGAACTGTTTCGCTAGGCGGTGCGCTACTGATCTTGGTTGGCTTTTGCGTCGTTGCTTTATCGAGCATCCAGCCGTTGCTCCGGCGTCGCCTCGCTTGAGAAATACTCTTTTGGGAAACAATTTTCAGAAATCTCCGTCTTGAGTAGAATTGCAGTATTACTAAAAACGTTCAAGATTACCTAGCGGGAGCCAAGGGTTATGGCAAAGACGTTTGCTTTAAGTTTATTTGTGGGAGTGGGGTTAGGGGTTGCGATCGCATCTCAAGCCGTTGCCCAAACGCCAAACAGTGCGGATCTGCTTCGAGATCCTCAATCTAGCAATACATTGAACGACTTGTTTAACAACCGTGGCGATGCAAACACCACCGGGCTAATGCAATTGATCCAGCAGTTGTCGCAAGGTCCGCTTGATCCGGCTGCCTTTCAGGCTCAACAGCGCGAAAATTTAGATTCTGCGGCTCGCTCTTTTAGAGAACAGCAGCGTCTGCGCTTTCAGCAGCCTCAGAGCGTTCCGGCAGCAGTGCCTGCGTCTCCGCAAAACTAACCCTTACATTACTTGATGGGCTGAAATTCGTACTGCTTTGCTTGAGTTTTGGTCTTTGATCGCGTTGGTGTCACTTTCATCAGCGCGATTTTTGTTTCGCGATCGCCCTCGGTTGAAAAACTAAAGGGGCGGATGCCGCCGGGTGCAACAAAATCGGGTCGGGCTAAAATGGTGCGAATGCCGTTGCGGGTTGGAGACTGTTGGAGCGCGGTGATCAGCGCTTGAGTTGCATCGTAGGCAAGCACGGTTCTCCAGTTAACGGAGATGCCCCAAAGATCGGTTGACTGCCGTTGAAACAGAGATTTTTCGATTTCCAACTGGTAGTGAGGAACGGCGATCGTTAAGCCTGCGATCGCATCACCATTATTTAAAATTCGGGGTGAAAACATAACATCGCCTGCCAGCATGGGCAACCGCCGCCGATTGGCAGCCACGACCAGCAAGGCGCGATCGATAAACTTGTCATCCGGAGCCAGCATCAGCACTTCTGCCCCTCTCCGAATAGCGGCTTCAACGGTTGCGGTCTGCTCAAAGTCCGGAGTATTAAAATCAATCTCGTCAACACTGCCTTTGCTGCCAAAAAATAGCGCATCTTTAAAGGCGTTTTTCAGCGATGTGCTGTACTTGCTCGTAGAGTTGTAAAAAATGGCAACTTTGCGTTTCTTAAGCTGATTCACAGTGTAATCTGCCAGGCGTTTGGCTGGGCGCTTGTCACTTGGCATTGCCCGAAACACGGATTGGCTTAGTGTCGCCAGATCGGTTGAAGAACTAATTGGAGCGATCGCAACGAGTCCGCTCGCTTGATAAATTTCTCCGCCTGCCAAGGTCGTATCGCTGGTGCCATGCCCAATCACCCCTAGCACATCTGGAGCGTTCACCAACGATTTGGCAATGCGCTGCGCCGTGTCTGAATTGTTGTCATCTGTGGCGATCGCAACTCTCAATTTAATGCCATCAATACCGCCTGCGTTATTCAGCCGCTCTTGCGCCTGCGCCACTCCCCGCAACAGTTCGGCGGCAGGGCGAGGCTGCGTACTAATCGGCACAACGGCAGCGATCGTGTACGTTTTTTCGTGGGCAATGCGAGCATTGTTTAGATAAATCAGCGTTTCTGGATCAGTGCCATCCGCCTGGCGGGCTTTTTCCAACGATGCGATCGCTTGCTCAAACTTGCCTGCCCCAAATTGATCGGCGGCTTCCTGCTTGAGCGGAACGTTGGCTCCGAGACCCAACACTCGTTCGCCAAAACTGATCTTGTCCAAGTCTGAATCTGGACTGATCTCAACGATGGTTTGACCCAGAACCGGCACGGGAATGGCAGACTTGGGCAGTCGGGTTAGGGCCCACATCGATGTGCCTAGCATTGCGATCGCGCCAACTGCGATCGCGGCGATTTTTAGATGCGGGAGACGGGGTTGTTTTGGGAGTGAGTCTTGCAGGGTAGACGCAGGAGAATGGCGCTCTACTGAGCCTAGCGGTCGGCTTGTGTCTAACAGAGAAAGCGGTGCCTGGGTAAACAGCGACTCTTCCTGGATTTGGTGGAGGGCTTCTAACGCCTGAGTTGCCGACTGATAGCGCTGGGCAAAATGAAATTTCGTCAACAGGTCAAGCACGATTGCCAACTCTTCGCGCACCGTGGCGTGGTTGCGCCATCGGAGTTCACAGGTATGGGGATCTTGGGGCAACTGAGTTGGGCGAATGCCCGTCAGAGCCTGAATGGCAATCATTCCCAGAGAATATAGATCGCTTGTAACGCGAGGTTTTCCTAGACACTGTTCGCTAGACGCATAGCCAGAGGTGTATACCGGAACGCTGATCGTCGTGTCAGCGTGAGGGTCAGTTATCGAGGTTTCAATGCTTTTAACGGCTCCAAAATCGATCAGAACCAGTTTTTGATCGCGATCGCGGCGAATCAAATTTTCTGGCTTTAGGTCTCGGTGAATCACCCCGTGAGTGTGAACAAATTCTAGAGTTTTCAAGACATCTTCCAAGTAGTCAATCACCCAGTCTTGCGATCGCGTTTGACCGCCGCTCAACTCGTCACTGAGGGGATGTCCTTCTATAAACTCTTGCACTAAATAAAATTCGTGATCTTCTTCAAAATAAGCAAGCAACTGCGGAATCTGATCGTGCCTTCCCAATTTTTCTAAGGTTTCTGCTTCGGCAACAAACATCCGCCTTGCTTGTTTGAGGATTGCCGGGTCAGGAGTGGCAAAACTCAAATGCTTGAGCACACAAATCGGCTTTCCCGGTCGTTTGGTGTCTTGAGCAATGTAGGTATGCCCAAAGCCGCCCGCGCCCAGTACTCTCACAATTTGATACCGTCCATCTAGCAGTCGTCCTAGCATTGCACCCATCTACAGTGATATATGGCATTTTAGGTCGATTCAGGGGAACCGCACCACCAAGTAAAGTGATAGTCACAATCAACGCAAGCACCTATGCAAATTCAGCACCGCCATGAATGGGCGTTAACCACCGATGCCGCCATTGCCATTCAGCAAGAGTTGCGTCAAGAAATAGTGACGCAGGATCGCTTTGGGGTTGTCAATTATGTAGCGGGGATCGATGTGGGGTTTGAAGAGGAGGGAACCATTACGCGGGCAGCCGTGGCGGTGTTAACCTATCCAACCTTGCAGCTTTGTGATCATGCGATCGCGCGTCGCCCGACTACGTTTCCCTACATTCCAGGCTTTCTCTCGTTTCGGGAAGTGCCTGCGGTGCTAGATGCCCTTGAAACCGTTAAAACAACGCCGGATCTATTGCTTTGTGATGGGCAAGGGTTAGCCCATCCGCGCCGTTTTGGGATTGCCTGCCATGTGGGATTGTTGACCAATATGCCTGCGATCGGGGTGGCAAAATCGCTACTGGTGGGCAAGCACGGTGAGGTTCCCGATCAGCGCGGAGCATGGGTTTCTTTGCAGCACAAAGGAGATACGATCGGGGCAGTGCTGCGAACTCGTCCTCAAACCAAACCGCTCTACATTTCGTCGGGGCATCGCATCAGTTTAGAAACTGCCGTTGCGTACGTTATGGGTTGCACGACAAAATATCGTTTACCGGAAACAACGCGCCATGCTCATAAATTGGCGTCAGGGTAAAGGCTGATTAGAGCCTACTGTAGGCAGAGAACGGGTCGTATGAAGGAACTTAAATTCTTATCAGCCGAATAAAGAAATGCTTAAGTCCGCTCTACCTTTTGGTTTTCTTGGATAAATTAAACCCATAGACACCTCCTAACTGCGTCTAGTGCCCCGTTCAGCGATTGGCGGGGCTTTTTACTGGGCGCGGCTAGCCTGATTTGACGTGCGTTGGCGAGTAATATCAATCGTGATTTTGCCACCAAAGTTAGGGATCGGGGCGGCAGGTTTAGTGAGTTTAACTTGCACTTGGGTGATCCGTTCAAACGCTAATACAGACTCTGCGATCGCGCTTGCCAATCTTTCTAGCAGGGCAAATCGCGAGGTTTCAACCAACTGCTGCACCTGGGCAATAATCTCGCGGTAGTCGAGCGTGTCTTCCAAGCGATCGCTCTGTCCTGCTTTTTCTAATGCAACCCACACGATCAGATCGACTTCAAACCATTGCCCAAGCACTTGTTCTTCTGGCAGTGCGCCTGTGTATCCATAGCCTCGAATATTTGTCAACTGAATGCAATCCATCACGGCTTATACCAATATCCTTTTTGTATATAGTAGTTTTTGAGCAAAATTCCGAATCGTGTGACAGGAACAGTGATTGGTTCAGATACCCGATCAAATTTTGGCAAGAGTTTCCCAGTTGCCGGATGCCAATCATCCCAAACAATGACCGCATTTTTTCCCTGTAGTTTCTCGCGATCAGGGTGCCAAAAATCAAATTGGTCGATGCGATCGCTCACAGCAATCACATCTTTGTTGTTTAACTCGTAAGCCAAAGCTGATGCCGAGCGATAATCTGTCGTGATCAATAAGGGCGGCTCTCCCAGGTTTTTTGCCTGCTTTGTGACTTCACTAGCAACCTCGCGCCATCCAAATAACATGCGCGAATCGGGATCAACCGATTGGTCTAAAAAGGCAGACAGGGGAAGCACTGTGTAGTGAATCACCACAAGAGATGAAATCAGCAAGCCGTAGAGCAGCGCAGATAGTGGCGGGCGCTTGGAAAAGACGAATGGCAGCAAAGGAAACAGTAAAATATATGCTGTGATGTTCCAATAATATAACGCTGCGGAAATCAATGAAACGATCGTGAGAATCACAGAAGAAATGAGAAAGATCCAAAAAGCAACGATCGGATAGACAGAGGTTATTTCTTTCAGCCGGGTTCTATTTCGTAAAACTCGAAAAAATCCATTCCAATAAAAGGGAGAAACAAGAAAATAGGATGCTCCGAGAAACCCAAGACACGCGCCAATCTTAATGCCACCTGCTACTGGATTCACGCTGCGATTAACATAATATTGCAACGACTGAAAATCATTAGAGTAATTCCATACTACAATCGGAATGAGAGCACTCATTGCAATAATAGCTGCAATATAGAGACGCCGATCTACCAACAAACGCCGCAACCCTGGCACAACAACAATTGTGGCAAAAAACCCAAAAACGACGAAGATCGCGTTGTATTTGGATAAACCGGCAAGCGCGATCGCACCTGCGGCAAAATACAAGTGCCCCGTTTCTCCTCGACCATTTGCAATGACGCCATCCGCAAATCGAGTAAATTGATATGCAGACACCAACGAGAACGTAATCAGTAAATGATCATGCCAAGCTAATCCCAGAAACACAAAATACAATGGTGACGCCAAAACCAGCAAAACACTCAACCAAAACCGTTTCGGGGTTTGTTTGGGATAGAGATAGGCTGCAATGCAGTAATAGGTATAAAAGAAAATAATATTAGTGAATAAATTAGGAAGTCTCAACACAAATTCTGATCGTCCAAGCCATGCTGCAAAGGCTCCCTGCACCCACGCTTGCAAGGGTGGATGATCGTAATAAGACCATTGGAGATGTTGCCCCCAAAGCCAGTAATAGGCCTCGTCTGAGTTCGGAAACGCTTTCAGCCAAAAGACCAATCGCAGTGCAATAAAGGCGATTAGACCAACAAACCAAAGAGGAGAAATTGAAGGACGCACAAGATCTAGAGGTTCAGGAACAACAGGTTTTGGATTGAAAGAATACCACTTTAGCGGAACCCTTGCTCTTTTAAGATCAGCCGACTCAATCAACGCTTCCATTGCTCAGCGCTAATTTTCCTCTATCTGATCTGGAAATGGGTGATCGAGAACAGGTTTCTCATCGGGCGGGGTTGGCTCGTAAGCAGGACAGTATCCTTCAGGGGGCACCTTAAAGTTGAACAAGGGCGACCCTGGGTTCCAACAGCGCTGCCCTCGACAATGACGACAGGTAGCACACGAGTCTTTGAGGGTGCCGTCTGTTGAAAGAGAGATGCGATCGCTGATCTGATTTAGCAGTTCTCGCTGGGTTAGCCCTCGCAACACTAAATCCTGCCCTTGCCACCGCGCTTCTATCAGCCCTGTATCTGCCAAGCCTCGCCAGCGCGAGTCAGCCGTAATGGCATCAGGCAGGGTAAACGTCACGACCGTTCCCAACTCTGCGAGTTCTCCTTCATAGGTCGTCTCCGGCGGCGCAGGCTGCAAGAACGTTTCCCCAATGGGCAACTCGACTAGGCTTCCCGCCGAGGGAGAATGGAGATGATAGCGATTGTGTAGCTCCTCTAGCCCCGTCAAATCTGCCAGATAGTTGGGATTGCCATGCACAAAAATAACGTGCTGCGGACGCAAATTATGAATCAACTGCGTCGTGCTTGGACCATCACAATGCTGCGCCAAAAGGTAGGTTTCCATCGTCAATTGGTCAGAATTGGGTAGCAAAAATGGGTCTGCTAGGTGTTGTGGCAACAGCACCAACCAAGGCGTGTCTGGCTGAAAGAAAGCATTCCAATCTGAAGTTAGATCCGTAAGCACAATGCAAGGAGTGTTGCCCACGGTTTCACGCTGGTCAGATGGCAGTCGCCGCACCCGTGGGCGCACCCGCTCATCCCAAAACAAGGACTGATGCCGCGCAAAATTTTGAACCGAAGCCGGAAAATGCGGCAACAACTCTAAATAGGCATCACATCCTGCTGCGATCGTGCCATCAACCCAAATATCAACGTCTCGTCCGGTAAACAGATGATGGCTCCGCAGCAGCATCAACAACTCTTGCCCCAACCCCAAAGTTGGCAACGGCAGCAGCACCGATTGATGCCCGACCTGTCCTTCAGAATTGCGCTCAGCGCTCAGCGCCTGACTAATGCGTTCTGCCACCTGATTTTCTTGCTGCCGACGGTGAGGATATCTCGCCGTGCCATAGCTGCCTTCCACAATCAGCACATCTGGCTCTAGCCCGCGCAACTCTTCGAGCCGTAGCCCTTCCACCAACCGGGAATTGGATAAAAAGAAATCTCCGGTATAGAGCACGGTGTACGGGCGAGCCTGTGATCCTCGTGGCGTGTAGGTGAGCAAAATTACGGCGGCTCCTGGCAAGTGCCCTGCCGGAAACAGTTCTGCCGTTAGCCCATCTTGAAACTCTACGGGCGATCGCCACGGCAACGCCTGAGCAAACAACGGAACTTGCGATCGCTCTGTTGTCCAATTGAGGGCCAGCAGTTGAGTCGTAACCTCGGTGGCATAAATCGGCAATTGGGGAAACGCTCGATGAAGGGAGAGCAGCCCCCTTGCATGATCGGCGTGGGCATGGCTACACAACACCAGGTCTGCTGGGGGCAAATCTGATGGCAGTAGCGCCATATCCCGCAAGCCACAGTCAAGCAAAATCTGGTAAGGTCCCATCCGGATGAGGAACGATACCCCCTCGTCTGCATGACCTACACCAAAGGGAAAAAATTCCAGTTGAGCCACGTAGTCACCCGCCGTCTGATTGGGGTCTGATGATCCCTAGTTTAGAATAAAGCGCGGGTTCTCTGAAATGCCGTGCTGCCTCAACCAGGGTTGAAGCCCCAAAACGGGATAACCCAGGACATTTCTTAAAATGGCGGGGCTACGAGTGAATATAAGCGTCACAGTTAGGCAACAGAAGCCTGAAGCGAACCTTTTAGTGAGCCGACCCATTGCCATGATAATTGTCTGTATCGTAAAACCCGTTGCGTGTACCGAAAAATAGACATGCGATCGTAAATACTGCCGTCAAGACGACTAAAACAAGTTTGACATCCATCATCGTGTTCCTCAATAAAGGGGTAGGGGGATTTCCCATCGGTAGGATAGGTCTCTGTTTTTACCTGATGTCTCTAACTTACTGATGTTTCTAGCTTTCTGTTTCTAACTTAATGTAAACCTAGCTTGCGGATATCTTAGCAAATCGCAGATTTTTGCTAGATTCTTTCACTAGAAAATCAAGACTTGTCCTTTTTCTAAGCTGTTTCATGGCTTGAGCTTTTGCCCGCGATCGGCAAACTGCACCGACTTAATCTTCAACACTTTATTTCCCGTTAGCGTTTTTCTCAAACCACCATACAGCGCCAACTGCTCACAGTTTGAAAGCGATCTTAACTGCCGTTTAGAATTGGTCGGTGTTCTAAAATCAATGGTGGCAACCCCTTTTGCAACGCTAACTCGATAGCCCGACACGCTAAAATCATCGCTGTTTAGATTTCCTAACACCTGCCCGACCGTTTTTTCCAGGGGTTTTACTTTAGAAACTCTGATTTTCTTGGAGACAAACCTATTGCACTGATTATCCAGTTCGTACAGCGTCACGGGAATCGTGTTTTGGTCAGGGGATGTCGGCTGTTTAGCAGCGTTTTTTGCAGGTTGGGCAACCGGTTTTGGCGAGCCAGATTTTGGGGAGATAGAGGTGGCAGGTTGCGGAGCCTTGGTTTGCCTAGGCTGAGCGCTCGGTTTTGGCGATGTCGGCTGTTTAGCAGCGTTTTTTGCAGGTTGGGTAACCGGTTTAGGCGAACCAGATTTTTGGGAGCCAGATTTTGGTGAACCAGATTTTGGGGAGCCAGATTTTGGCGAGATAGAGGTGGCAGGTTGGGGAGCCTTAGTTGGAGTGCGCCGAACCGCCGCTTTTGAGGCTGGAACGGCAGAGGCGGTGGGGGGCGGTGGCACCTTTGTTTGCACAGGCTGAGCGACCGCTTTTGAAGAGGCAGAATCAGCAGAAACCGAGGGTTGTGGGGCTTCGACAGGTGTTGATTGACACCCCATAAGTAAGATCGGCAGTAGGAGCAGCAGGTATACCGCTCGAAGCTTGGATGCGGCGGATTGAGCAGGATTACGACGCCAAAGGTTTCCTAAATGTCGAGCAAAAAAATGTCGAGCAAAAAATTGAGTAGATAGATTTGCCATTTTTGTGATGATTGAAGAAAAAACTCATCAATGCTAACTTTCTTTGATTGCGGGTTGGAACCCTTCCTGTTTTGGTCATCTTCTGTAGGAAAGAGAAGTAATGCTGACCAAGACAGACCGTTTAGAGGGCAACATTGACCAAAAGAGGGACTTTTTCTAGGGTACGCTTTACTACATTGTGGAATTGCTGCATCAGGGTTAGCATAGTCGTAGCGATATCTGCAACAGATATTGATGTTGATTTTTATAAAGTTCATGGACGACGTCCATTTAGCCAACACTAGATAGACCCTTTCGCCTGGCAGGCTCAATCTCCCAGCGCGGGGGACGATTGAGGAGATTGTGATATGCTCACCCAAGAAATTCGGACTTCGCTGTCTGAAATTGGCGATTTGAATCGGCTCAAAACTGAGCTAAATGAAATGCCCGCGATCGATGTGGGTGACTATATCAGAGGGTTGCCCGAAGAGCGGCGTGCGATCGCATTCCGGTTATTAAACAAAACTCAAGCGACAGACGTTTTTGAATACCTTCCCCATGAGGTGCGTGAGGAACTAGTTGGCTCGTTGCACAATGTCCAGATGTGCCACATTATCGAGTCGATGCGCCCCGATGACCGAGCCGAGTTGTTTGATGAACTACCCGCTGGGATTGTAAAGCGGCTTGTCCAGCAGCTTAGCCCCGAAGAACGTCAGGCTACGGCAACCATCCTAGGCTATGACGAAGGCACCGCAGGGCGGGTGATGACGACCGAATACGTTCGGTTGCGGCAGGGCTTGACGGTGGGCGAAGCCCTCAGCAAAATGCGTTTGGCTGACCGCGATAAAGAAACGGTCTACTATGCCTACGTTACCGATAACAACCGCAAACTCAAGCAGGTCGTATCGCTGCGGCAGTTATTATTCTCGATTCCAGATGCCAGAATTGAAGATATTGCTAGCGATCGCGTGATCAAAGCCCGCACCGAAATGCTGCAAGAAGAAGTCGCGCAACTGATGAAGCGCTATGACTTGCTGGCGTTACCCGTCGTTGATCGAGAAGATCGCTTGGTTGGAATTATTACCGTCGATGATGTGGTTGACATTCTTGAACAAGAAGCCACAGAAGACATCCAGCGGCTAGCAGGGGTGGCAGACGGGGGCGAATCATCCCTCTCGTCTCCTTTGTCGAAGATTAAAAGCCGGTTGCCATGGCTGTTGGCAATCATGGGTCTCTATATTGGGGCATCGAGTGCGATCGCGCCCTTTCAAACTACGATCGCGGCGGTGCCGGTGCTTGCTGTGGTGATGCCGTTGTTCTCTAATACGGGGGGAACGGTGGGCATTCAGTCATTAACGGTGACGATTCGATCGTTGAGTGTGGGCGAAGCGACGCCGCAAGATACGCTCAAAATTTTGCGTAAAGAGTTGATCGCTGGGTTGGGAACCGCGCTCGCCCTGGGTCTGGCAATGGTGATCATTTCTTTGATCTGGACTACGCCCGAAGAGCGGTGGGTATCTGTTATGGCAGGCTTGGTGATGGCAACCAATAGTTTAGTCGCCGTGACCCTAGGAACGTTGTTACCGATTGGCTTTGTCCGGCTCAAGATCGATCCAGCGTTGATTAGTGGCCCGCTTGTGACCACCATGCTCGATACGATTGGCTTTATTTTATTCCTAACCATGGTGACGATTAGTCTGAACGTTTTGCACATTATTCCGTAGACCCAGCTTGGGAAGATTGCAGCATGACTCAAGGCAGGGCTTTTCGGGGGCAACTTGCGATCGCAGCTAGCTGCCAAGATCAAAATGCCTCTCCACTTTTTTAGGCGTTGATAATTTGCGGGGTCAATCCAGGTCGATTCTACAAAATAGATAATTCTACAAAATAGATAAAGGTGTAACAAATCTGAATGGGAAACCCTCTACAATGAACTGGATTTTACAAATGAGACGGTAGCCCTATCATGCCTCGTCGCAACGACCTCCATAAGATTTTGTTGATTGGCTCTGGGCCGATTGTGATTGGTCAAGCCTGCGAATTCGACTATTCTGGAACCCAAGCCTGCAAAGCGCTGCGCGATGAAGGTTACGAGGTAGTGCTGGTCAACTCTAACCCAGCGACCATCATGACCGATCCCGAAACTGCCGATCGCACCTACATCGAGCCGCTCACCCCAGAGATTTTGGAAACCATCATTGCCAAAGAGCGCCCTGATGCCCTGCTCCCCACTATGGGCGGGCAAACAGCGCTCAATCTTGCCGTCACGTTGGCGAAAAATGGCACATTAGAAAAATATGGGGTCGAACTGATTGGGGCAAAGCTACCCGCGATCGAGATGGCGGAAGATCGCAAACTTTTCAAAGAAGCAATGCTGCGGATTGGTGTGGGCGTTTGCCCCTCTGGTCTGGCTGAAACGATGGCGGAAGCCAAAGCGATCGGACAAGAAATTGGATCGTATCCGTTAATTATTCGTCCTGCATATACGATGGGCGGAAGTGGTGGCGGGATCGCTTACAACCAGCAGGAATTTGAAGAAATCTCTCAGTCGGGTCTAGATGCCAGCCCAGTTTCTCAAATTTTGATCGAGCAGTCTCTGCTGGGTTGGAAGGAATATGAACTTGAAGTGATGCGCGACTTGGCAGATAACGTCGTGATCATTTGCTCAATCGAGAACCTTGATCCGATGGGCATTCACACCGGAGATTCGATCACGGTGGCTCCGGCTCAGACCTTGACGGATAAAGAATATCAGCGGCTTCGAGATGCGTCGATCAAAATCATTCGAGAAATTGGCGTGGAGACGGGTGGATCAAATATTCAGTTTGCAGTCAATCCGGTGACGGGTGATGTGATTGTGATCGAAATGAATCCACGGGTGTCGAGAAGTTCGGCGCTTGCCTCAAAAGCGACTGGATTTCCGATCGCAAAGATGGCGGCAAAACTGGCGGTTGGTTATTCGCTAGACGAAATTCCCAATGACATTACGAAGAAGACTCCGGCGAGCTTTGAGCCAACGATCGATTACGTGGTCACGAAAATTCCTCGCTTTGCCTTTGAGAAGTTTCCGGGATCTCAGCCGTATCTAACGACGCAAATGAAGTCGGTTGGAGAGGCAATGGCGATCGGGCGTACGTTTCAAGAATCGTTTCAAAAAGCGCTGCGATCGCTCGAAACCGGACGCGCCGGATGGGGCTGCGATCGCGATGAAAAACTGCCGAGCCTAGAGCAAATTCGGGCTGGGCTGCGGACTCCCAACCCCGATCGCATTTTCACCGTCTATCACGCGATGAAGATGGGCATGGGCGTAGACGAAATTTTTGAACTCACCAACATCGATCCGTGGTTTCTCGATAAATTAGCAGACCTGCTGCAAACTGAGAAATTTCTCAAGCAGAACGCGCTGGAGAAAATCACAAAAGATCAAATGTATGCCATCAAGCGAAAAGGATTTAGCGATCGTCAAATTGCCTACGCCACGAAAACCACCGAAGATATCGTCCGCACGTACCGCAAGTCGCTCGGTGTAATTCCGGTCTACAAAACGGTGGATACCTGTGCAGCAGAATTTGAAGCCCTGACCCCGTACTATTATTCTACCTACGAAGAAGAAAGCGAAGTGCTGCCTTCTGACAAGCCCAAGGTGATGATTTTGGGCGGCGGACCGAACCGCATCGGTCAGGGCATTGAGTTTGACTACTGCTGCTGTCATGCCTCGTTTTCACTGCGAGAAGATGGCTACGAAACGATCATGGTGAACTCTAACCCAGAGACCGTTTCGACGGATTATGACACCAGCGATCGCTTATACTTTGAGCCGCTCACCAAAGAAGATGTTCTCAACATTATTGAAGCCGAGAACCCTCAAGGCATCATCATTCAGTTTGGGGGGCAAACGCCGCTTAAGTTGGCGGTTCCGTTGGATAAATATCTCAACGAAACCGCCACCGAAACGAAAATCTGGGGAACCTCTCCCGACTCGATCGACATCGCAGAAGATCGCGAACGCTTTGAAAAAATTCTGCGAACCTTAGAGATCAAGCAACCTGCCAACGGAATTGCGCGAAGTTTTCCGGATGCAAAACGAGTGGCTAGAGAGATTGGCTATCCGGTTGTGGTGCGTCCTAGTTACGTTTTGGGCGG
Source organism: Myxacorys almedinensis A (assembly GCF_010091945.1). GTDB lineage: Bacteria > Cyanobacteriota > Cyanobacteriia > Leptolyngbyales > Leptolyngbyaceae > Myxacorys > Myxacorys almedinensis. Next base: position 8,220 of record NZ_WVIE01000022.1, on the reverse strand, counting down.
ACGGGCGATGGAAATCGTTTACTCGGATACTGACCTTGAACGCTATATGAAATACGCCGTTTTGGTGGAGCCAGATCATCCGATTTTGATTGACCGATTTTTAGAGAACGCGATCGAGGTTGATGTAGACGCGATCGCAGATGCCACGGGCAACGTGGTGATCGGCGGCATTATGGAGCATATCGAACAAGCAGGCATTCACTCTGGGGATTCGGCTTGCTCTCTTCCTACCATGACTCTCAACCCGGAAGTCTGCGATCGCATCCGCACCTGGACAGTGCAACTGGCAAAAGCGCTCAATGTCATCGGTTTGATGAATATTCAGTTTGCGATTAAAGATGATGAGGTCTACATTATTGAAGCCAACCCCCGCGCCTCTCGAACGGTGCCGTTTGTCTCGAAGGCGACTGGCGTTCCGCTCGCGAAGATGGCGGCGCGCGTCATGTCTGGCAAAACCTTAGAGCAACTCAACTTTACCCAAGAAGTGATTCCCAAGCATATTTCGGTGAAAGAAGCGGTGCTGCCGTTTGAGAAATTTCCCGGAACCGACACGATTTTGGGACCCGAAATGCGATCGACGGGCGAAGTGATGGGGATCGATGCCGACTTTGGCACCTCCTACTCCAAAGCTGAGCTTGCCGCGAGTCAGCGCTTGCCGCTCAACGGAACCGTGTTTGTGTCGATGAACGATCGCGAGAAAGCGGCGGTTGTGCCTGCGATCAAAGACTTGATCGAGCTTGGCTTTAGCGTCATCGCCACAGAAGGAACTCGTAAAACGCTGATGGAACATGGCTTAGACGTCGAGCTAGTCCTGAAGCTGCATGAGGGCAGACCCCATGTGTTGGATGCGATCAAAAACGAGCGCATCCAACTGATTATCAACACGCCTTCTGGTCAAGAAGCCCACGAAGACGATCGGTTGATTCGGCGAACAGCGTTAACGTATAAGATCCCAATGATCACCACGATCGCAGGGGCAAAGGCAACGGCGGCGGCGATTCGGTCGTTGCAGTCTCAACCGTTGACCGTGCGATCGCTGCAAGAATATCTCAGCTAGAGGCGGCTCCTCCTCTCTCGGCATTGCCCCCAAATCCCTGTCTCCAAAAATCGCCGTCTCCAAATTCATCTAACCTCGCAGCACCGATCCGGATCAAATGCTTAGCTCACGAATTAGAAACAAGGTGGTTCCAAAGCGATGATGTCAGCCAATTTTGGCTCTGCTCTTTTACTAACAAGTGCCGGAGGCGAAGGCGCGCCACAAGCACCTATCTTTCACTAGACGGATGTGATTTGTCACTCATTAAAGTACCTTCATCTAATAGCTTGTTTGTCAACTTAACAAAACAAAACAAAATCCTTATTTCTTAGGTGATCGGGTTGCTTCGGTAGATTGGATTCCCTGTTTTGTTTCCAAGGCTGCATTAGCAAACTCTATTTTTAGCTAATTTAGTGACAAGGGCAAAGCACAACCTGAATTGAGTATGAGTTATTACCTAAATCACTATCTATTTGCTCTAAATAGGTCTCAGAAACTTTACATTTTGTAACCCTTTCATAGATAATCTTAATAGAACCAAGCCGTGCCAAACCGCGTCTAATGCTTTGCCTCCCACATTCCTGTATTTGTTGATGATTTGTTGATGGTCTACACGAGGTTGTTTTAGGCAAATCGGTTGCCAAGTTTCTGCACATCCCCTCTCCCTTGCTTCAGCCATACGCCTACCCCTCCACCCACGACCCTAATTTATTCACCTGACACGCGCTCTAAAACCTCCCCTCCTCTGTTCCCTCCAAAGCATCGTCTACCCCACCGCCATCTTCCCTACCCTCAAATTTCTACCCTAAAGTTCATCGTTAGTGTTGAGCATCCGATTATGAAAACCGTGCAGACCCCCACTGATTCAGTTCGCGCCTATTTGCGGGAAATTGGGCGGGTTCCTTTACTTACCCACGAGCAAGAAATTCTTTACGGCAAACAAGTTCAGCGGTTAACGGTTCTCAATGAGATCAAAGAAACGTTGATCGCTCAGAGCGGACAATCGCCCATTCCCGAAACCTGGGCACAGGCGGCTGACCTCGCCGTTGCAGAGTTGCATCAAGCGATCGCGGATGGCGAAAATGCTAAGCGTCGCATGGTAGAAGCCAATCTGCGCCTTGTGGTATCGGTTGCGAAAAAATATACCAAGCGCAATGTTGATCTGATGGATTTGATTCAGGAAGGCACCATCGGCATGCAACGCGGCGTTGAAAAGTTTGATCCCACCAAAGGATACCGTTTCTCGACCTATGCCTACTGGTGGATTCGGCAAGCGATTACCCGTGCGATCGCAGAAAAAGGGCGCACCATTCGCTTGCCCATTCACATCACTGAAAAACTCAACAAGATCAAGAAAGCGCAGCGCAGCTTGGCTCAACAGCACGGACGCGCCGCTACGATCGCCGAACTTTCGTCAGAGCTAGATCTGCCTGCAAAACTCGTGCGTGAATATCTTGAACGGGCACGGGTGCCGCTATCGCTCGATTTGCGGGTTGGCGATAACCAAGACACTGAGCTTGGCGAACTGCTCGAAGACCAGGGCATTACCCCCGAAGAATATGCCGCCCAAACCTCCCTGCGCCAAGACTTAGATGTTTTGATGGCAGACCTGACGCCGCAACAGCAACAAGTGCTGACGTTGCGATTTGGTTTAGAAGATGGCAAAGCCTTGACCCTGGCTAAGATTGGCGATCGTCTGAACATCAGTCGTGAGCGCGTCCGCCAAATTGAGCGGGAGGCACTCACCAAGCTGAGAAAACGCAAGGGAGAGATGGGCGAATATTTGGCAAGTTAGCCGTAGGCTGCTAAGCATCCCTTCAGCGAATTCCGAACTTTTTCGGTTCGGTTCTACTGACTTCCGAGATACCCATCGCTTGTTAAAGTAAGGTTAACGAAATGGATTAAGTCCTCCTATTGAGGTAGATACTGTGAACGAGACATCCAACCAAGTTCCTGAATTTTTGAGTAGCAATGCTGATGCAGGCATGTTGTGGCAGTACGTTCAGTCTTTAAGCCCAGAAGCGATCGCTCAACTTTCAAAACCCACGTCTCCTGAAGTGATGCAGGTTATGGAGCGCAATATTATCGGGTTACTGGGCGGCTTATCACCAGAAGGCTTTGAAGTGACCATTACTACAAACCGTGAGAATTTAGGTCGGTTGCTGGCATCAGCGATTATGAGCGGATATTTCCTCCGCAATGTTGAGCAGCGCATGGCGTTTGAGAAGTCGATGCAAGCGATCGAGACGGAATAGCAGCCTGGCATGTAGGGCGTTGCTGAATCTGAGTATGAATTGCAGATCTGCCCTCTCCCTAGCCCTCAGCAACGCCGCATGTAGAAGTTGATTTTTGATAGCCTCTGCATCTTCCTGCTCTGTCCCTATTCAACCTGTGCCCCCAAAGCAGTCCAAAATGAGACTTTCCCTGTCGGCAGATGAGGCTCCCCATCTGCCGAATTTTGCGGTTTCAGAACTGCGATCTTCGCTGCTGACGTGGTATGCCCAATTGGGGCGAGATTTGCCGTGGAGAAGAACTCGTGATCCTTACGCAATCTGGATCTCAGAGATTATGCTTCAGCAGACGCAGGTGAAGACGGTCATTCCCTATTTCGAGCGCTGGATGACTCTTTTTCCTACGGTTGATGCCCTGGCAAAAGCTGATTTGCAAGCCGTTTTGAAAGCGTGGGAAGGGTTGGGATATTATGCCCGTGCCCGAAATCTGCATCGAGCCGCTCAAACCATTGTTGAACAGCACCACGGTCTTTTTCCTCAAGAGTTGGATGCGGTTTTGGCGCTACCTGGAATTGGACGAACGACCGCAGGTGGCATTCTCAGTGCTGCATTTAATCAGCCATTAGCCATTCTAGATGGCAATGTAAAGCGGGTGTTAGCGCGACTCATGGCGTTGGATGTGCCACCGAATCGAGCATTATCAGCATTGTGGCACTGGTCTGAGGCGATGCTTGATCCGGCGCGATCGCACGAGTTTAATCAAGCGTTTATGGATCTGGGGGCAACGATCTGTACGCCCAAAAAGCCTGCCTGTTTGCTCTGCCCGTGGCAGCGTCACTGTCGGGCTTACAATTTAGGAACTCAATCAGAACTGCCCATGTCAGAACCTCGTGCGCCGTTGCTTCATAAGATCATCGGGGTTGCTGTGATTTGGAACGATCGCAACCAAATTCTTATCGATCGCCGTAAACCAGAAGGGTTGCTGGGCGGCTTGTGGGAATTTCCGGGAGGCAAGGTTGAGCCTGGAGAAACGATCGAAGCGTGTATCAAACGTGAAATTCAGGAAGAACTGGGCATTGAAATTGAGGTTGGCGATCGCTTAACGGTGGTTGACCATACCTACAGTCATTTTCGCGTCACGCTCAATGTTCATCATTGCCAGCATCTTAGCGGCGATCCGCAGCCGATTGAATGTGATGAGATCCGCTGGGTGATGGCTCGTGAATTAGATCAGTACCCCTTCCCAAAGGCGAATATTCACATTATTGAAGCATTGCAGAAATCTGCCGTCTAGAACACTGCCCTAAAGGGATTTCTCTTGCTACGATCTAGGACTCACTGCTAGATCGTATTTGGTGAATGGGGAGTATCTTTCTATGGTTAGTCAGCCGAAGCGTCCAACATCACAGCCGATCGTTCTCACCTCGCATCCGACCCGATTTGGTCCGAAACCCGATGCTTTAGAGTGGGGTTCTGCCAATCCGACGAAGCGAGGTCCGATCGTCGGAACGGTGACGACGCCTGCTCATCGTAATGTGATCGGGACTCATTCTGGGTCTTATGCCGTTTATCGCGCTCTAGCCATTGCCAGTGGAAAACTCGATGCCAACCATCGCGCCGATCTCACCAACACGTCCCCTGCCGCTCGCATCGGTCCGTATCCTGCGTGGTCTGACCCGGATAAAATTGTCTCCCTCGATCCATTTGGCGCGATCGTCGGTGAGGTCTACACCAAGTTTTATGAAAAAGGCTACGATATTCGCCCCACGATCGCCATTACAAAAGCCCATATCAACATGCCCGAACTGCAAGACGCTGTGAGCAAGGGGCGGCTGCAAGAAGACGGACAGATCATGAAAAAAGGCGGCGATTTGGTCGTCACAAAAGCCGCGATCGAGCCTGTATGGTATCTGCCCGGACTCGCCAAGCGCCTCAGCGTCGATGAAAGCATTTTGCGTCGAACCTTATTTGAGCAAACGGGCGGCATGTTTCCCGAACTCGTGACCCGTCCCGATCTGAAGATTTTTCTACCTCCGATTGGGGGCATGACGGTTTACATCGTGGGTGACCCGGATGCGATCGCAGATCCCCAAAAATCCCTCACCGTCCGAGTTCACGATGAATGCAACGGCTCCGATGTCTTCGGCTCGGATATTTGCACCTGTCGCCCTTACCTCGTGCATGGCATTGAGGAATGCATCAGAACCGCTCAAGCAGGCGGCGCAGGCGTGATCGTCTATTTCCGCAAAGAAGGACGGGCGCTTGGAGAGGTCACAAAATTTTTGGTTTATAACGCTCGCAAACGTCAAGCAGGCGGCGATCGCGCCGATGCCTATTTTGCTCGAACTGAATGCGTTGCCGGAGTTCAAGACATGCGATTTCAAGAACTGATGCCCGATGTGTTGCATTGGCTCGGCATCACTCGCATCGATCGTTTTATTTCCATGAGCGATATGAAACACGATGCCGTTACCGATTCAGGAATTGAAATCATTGAGCGCGTCCCGATTCCTGATGAGTTAATTCCAGCAGATGCACGAGTTGAAATCGAAGCGAAGAAAGCCGCAGGCTATTACACCAAAGCCGACGTTCTCACCGAAGAAGAACTTGCTGCCATCCAAGGACGAGGACTAGAATAGTTTTTCCTATGTCTAAGGCTTCTATTGATGCGATGCCTTCAGCGTCTCGCAAAGCCATCGCCTATCTTCGTTCTCCCCAATCTATCCGCGATCGCAGCGAACAGCTTTTTGCATTAGCTCAAGCAGATCGTCTTGCGTATTTCCGATGTGACCTAACGCAACTCAATTCTGTTGCTGATTATGTACTCACTGTGATTCGCGAACAGTATCCAGATTTAAATATTCCATTTCACAGTCGATGGCGACATTTTGAAGTCGGCGGATCGGTAAGACTAAAAAACCTGGAGCAAAAATTAGCTAGCTTATCTGCTCTCGAACGCGCTAAAACTAAATTCGATCTAGTGGTTCCGAGTGTCTTACTCGATGCTGGAGCAGGCGCACATTGGCAATATATTGAGCCACAAACCCATCAGGTTTGGCAACGCTCCGAAGGGTTGGCAGTAGCTAGTTTTGATTGTTTCTGTCAAGGCATGTTTTCTAGTCATCCTGACCATCCTTACCAAGCAGACGCAAAAGGATTGCAAGCCGTGACACCCAAGCGATTAGCCGCCGGATTTCAGGTCAGTGATCGGAATCCTTTAGTTGGATTAGAGCCGCGATCGCATCTCCTCCAAAACCTCGGTCAATCGCTCTACCGCCATCCTAATTTATTCGGAACCGCTCATCCTCGAATCGGTAATTTAGTAGATTACCTGTTGGAGCAGTCTGAGAATAACAATCTATCCGCTACAACCGTGTTTCAGTCTGTCCTAGAAGGATTAGAAACCATTTGGTCAGGACGGATTGCGATTTCAGGCGTCAATTTGGGAGACGTTTGGGTGCATTCTGCCTTAAGCGGTGACCCCTTTGCCGATCTGGTTCCCTTTCACAAATTGTCTCAGTGGCTCACCTATTCCCTCTTAGAACCGTTGCAAGAATTAGGACTCACAATCACCGATCTTGACCAAATGACCGGACTTCCTGAATATCGCAATGGCGGGCTGTGCCTCGATTTGGGTCTTCTGCGCCTCAAAGACGAGCAACTCTTACAAGCCCATCACGCACCGGGTTCTGAACTGATTGTCGAGTGGCGATCGCTCACCGTGAGTTTGCTCGATCGCATCGCTGACACCCTTCGACACCGCTTAGACTTAACCTCAGCAGAACTTCCCCTCGTCAAAATTCTTCAAGGCGGAACCTGGGCAGCAGGGCGAAAAATTGCCTCGCAGTTACGACCCGGCGGCACGCCTCCCCTTCAAATTATCAGTGACGGAACCGTCTTCTAATCCCAAATAAATCCCTATTTATGGCTGAAAACATCACCATTATCGAGCATCCGTTAATTCAACACAAGCTGAGTCTCATGCGAAAAGCAGAAACCAGCACCGCCAAGTTTCGATCGCTCATGACCGAAATCAGTATGCTGCTGGCATACGAAGTGACGCGAGACCTCCCTTTGCGCTACGAAACCATCCAAACTCCCATGGCAGAAATGGAAGCCCCGATCCTGGCACCTGATAAAAAACTAGTCGTGGTGTCGATCATGCGAGCAGGACAAGGCATCTTAGATGGCATTTTGCAACTGATTCCATCCGCACGAGTGGGTCACATCGGCATTTATCGTGATCCAAATTCGCTCGTTCCCATCGAGTACTACTTTAAAGTGCCGCACGACATCGAAGATCGAGACATGCTCATCGTTGACCCGATGATGGCAACCGGAAATTCCGCAGTCGCCGCCGTTCATCGCCTAAAACAGACCAATCCCAAGTCGATAAAATTTCTGTGCATTCTAGCGGCTCCCGAAGGTATTAACCATTTCCAAGATCACCATCCAGATGTTCCGATTTACGCCGCCGCGATTGATCAGGGCTTAGATGCCTACGGGTATATCATTCCAGGACTGGGTGATGCTGGCGATCGCTTATTTGGCACGAAGTGATACACTGAATTTGATGCAAGTGGCGGCATCGCCAAGTGGTAAGGCAGAGGTCTGCAAAACCTCCACCCCCGGTTCGAATCCGGGTGCCGCCTTCAACACAATTCAAGCCCTCTGTAGAGCGAAGAAATAAGTGTCCGTAGCGAAGGATTGAATGTCACGATAGCGAAGAATTGCGTGTCAATTCGTAGGGTATGCGGAGAAATACATATCAATTCGTGAGAAGCGGCGAAGAATTGTGTGTCAATTCGTGAGAGATAGCGAAGGAATACGTGTCAATTCTGAAGACCTATTTCTTCCTACTTTTCCAAAATTTTAGCTTAACGTCAGTTCGGTTTAACGCGAAGGCAGCAAATTATAGTCAATGGCAATCGCAGGCTTCTTCGGTTGATGGCA
>NZ_WVIE01000021.1 GCF_010091945.1 Myxacorys almedinensis A | reverse complement strand
TACTGCCATCAGCCCAAGCAGCCCTCCATCGCGCTTGACCTCAATCTGCTGCTTCCGGCTTAACCCGAACTCAGGTTCGGTTAAATTAGGCTAACTTGGGCTAACAATGGGGATATCAGGCTAGGTCTATCAAGATGGGTATATCGGTTGATTCCCTTCAGATTTAGCGTTATTTCTGACAATATCTACTAGGCAGAAATCTACTAGGGAGAAAGGATTGAAGGCTATGCCATTGTCGCTATCAGATCTCAGGGAAAATCTAGACGGTTTAGGATATTACTTAGGGCCACGGGGTATCGATGGGCTTGGCAATCACTTTAATGCGTGCGATCGCGATGTCTTAGGCAATATCAATTGTGCGACAACAGCGCTCCGAGGCTTGCCCTATGTCGAGACCTACACTCAAGCGGCGATCGCAATGTTTCAGCAAGACTCTGGTCTGCCAGCTAATGGGCAAGATGGGGTAGATCTGCGATCGCGGGTCGAAACAACGGTCAGAATTTTGCAAAACAACCTCAAAATCGTCACCGGGCTATCGCTACCGCTCACCGGTCACTATCGCCGAGAAACCTACAACCTGATCAAGGTCTATCAGCGCAATCGCGGATTTCTCGTAACAGGTATTGCTGCGATCGCAGTTCGGCGTCAGCTAGATGCAGATGCACGAGGCATTCAAACCCCGTCGCCCAACCCAACACCAACGCCGCTCCCTTCAGAATTGGAGACGTTAAGAAAATTTAGAGACGATCTCAGCCAAATTAAGGGGCAGCTATTTCGGAGAGAAATTACAGAAAGCGAATTTAATCGGCGAGCTTATGATTTAATTCCGTAAAAATAAGAATTGCTCTGCGTTCTACCTCAGGGGCAAAATGCAGAGCAATTCAACCTCGCGAATTCAAAATTACCGCGTTTCTAGCGTAGAGGTAAGACGTTCGATCGCGCCGGTCAGTCGTTCTTGAGACAGCACAACCGGGTTAGCGGGTGCTGCCGCCTCGTCCATCGCTTCCCTACGAGAAAATCTCCGCTTCGCTTTTTCAAGCGCTCGGATCAAGATAAAAATAACAAAGGCAATCACAATAAAGTTGATGACTGCCGCCAGAAAGAGACCGATTCTAATCCCGTTACCAACAATAAAGTTCTCCAATCGATCAACTCCTGCGGCTTGCATCGCAGGACCAATTATCGCTGGCGTAATCACATCCGTCACTAAAGATTCAACAATCCGACCAAACGCAGCCCCAATGACAACAGCAACGGCTAAATCAACCACATTGCCTTGCATCAGAAACTTTTTAAAGTCTGCCCACAACCCACCATTTGTCATAAGACAATCTCTTCCTCAACTTTCACCTAAACAACCAATAATGCAGCGTTTTACAAGTAGATAAACCACGCACAAACTGTAGAATAAGCATCAGCTTATATCCAAAGATATAAGTTATTAAACATACGTAAAATGCTTCACTTATCTAAAAACAGCTATACGCCTTATTCTATTTCCGAGCATTATATTTTGCGAATCGTTCTGGTTTTCTTAAGATTGGTGAACTCTATACCGCCTATTTGCTCTTCTACCCAAATCCTTTCAACAGATGAGTCAGCCAACACAAATAAAAGCGGCAGAGAGTATACTACTCCCTACCACTTCGAGGTTCAAATTGTTTGAAGTGCTACTCGGCGGCTTGCGGTAATAGCTCTCGCTGCTGACCTTGCAGCACTTTCACCTGTCCGCTCTCATCCACATCTACAACAGCCGTATCGCCATTTTTGATGCGCGCCGAGAGAATCTCTTCAGCCAAAGAATCTTCAAGCAGCCGCATGATGGCACGACGTAGAGGACGCGCTCCATAGCTTGGGTTATAGCCCTCTTCCACCAATCGATCCTTAAACTTCTCGGTGACTTCGAGCGTAATACCTTGCTCCTGCAAGCGCTTGAAGACATCATTGAGCATGATGACAGCAATCTCTTTGACTTCCTCCTTGTTAAGCTGACGGAAGACAATGATTTCATCGAGACGGTTGAGAAACTCAGGACGGAAGTAATTCTTCAATTCCTCGTTCACTAGCGATCGAATACGGTTGTATTGAGAGTCAACCTCTCCTTCGCCAGAGAACTCAAAGCCCAAACCGCCGCCACCCTTCTCAATCACCTTAGAACCAATGTTCGAGGTCATGATCAGCAGCGTGTTCTTGAAATCTACTGTGCGCCCCTTGGCATCGGTCAGGCGACCATCTTCCAAAATTTGCAGCAGCATATTAAACACATCGGGGTGTGCTTTCTCAATTTCATCGAACAGCACAACCGTGTAAGGACGCCGACGAACCGCTTCCGTTAGTTGACCCCCTTCGTTATATCCGACATATCCTGGAGGCGAGCCGATCAGTTTAGAAACGGTGTGGCGCTCCATAAACTCGGACATGTCTAGGCGGATCATCGCCTCTTCGGAGCCAAAGAAATAGGCGGCTAATGCCTTCGTCAACTCAGTTTTACCGACCCCGGTTGGTCCGGAAAAGATAAAGCTAGCGATCGGGCGGTTAGGATTTTTCAACCCGACACGGGCGCGACGGATGGCACGAGACACCGCTTTCACCGCTTCATCCTGACCGATCAGGCGGGTGTGCAGTGTGTCTTCCATGTGTAACAGTTTCTCAGACTCGGATTCGGTGAGTTTATTCACCGGAACGCCTGTCCAAGAAGCGACGATTTGGGCGATGTCTTCCTCGGTTACAACAGGCTGTGCGTCTTCGCCTGTAGATTCGGTCTTGCGGCTTTGGGCGATCGACCGAATTTCGGTTTTAATCTCCATTTCGCGATCGCGCAGTTCGCCCGCTTTATCGAAGTTCTGCGATCGCACCGCATCGTCTTTGTCCTTCAAGACCTGGCGCAATTCGCGGTCAAGCTCTTTGGCAGCAGGAGGCAACTGCGAGTTGATCAACCGAACGCGAGACCCCGCTTCGTCGATTAAATCGATTGCCTTGTCGGGCAAGAAGCGATCGGAAATGTAGCGATCGGACAGCTTAGCGGCGGCTTCCACGGCTTCGTCAGAGATCTTCAATTTATGGTGCTGCTCATAACGCTCTCGCAGCCCCCGCAGAATTTCGATCGTCTCATCGACCGAGGGTTCACCCACCATCACAGGCTGGAATCGGCGCTCTAGAGCAGCATCTCGCTCAATGTGCTTGCGATACTCATCTAGGGTCGTCGCACCGATACACTGCAACTCACCCCGTGCCAGGGCTGGCTTGAGAATGTTTGCCGCATCGATTGCCCCTTCGGCAGCCCCGGCACCGATCAAGGTATGAACCTCGTCGATCACCAAAATGACGTTCCCGGCAGAGCGGATCTCGTCCATGATTTTCTTTAGCCGCTCTTCAAACTCACCCCGGTATTTGGTTCCGGCTACAAGCAGACCAATATCGAGGGTGACAACGCGCTTATCTTCCAAAATGTCTGGAATGTCGTCGTTGGCAATGCGCTGAGCCAGACCTTCTGCGATCGCAGTCTTACCCACACCAGGCTCACCAATCAGCACTGGGTTGTTTTTCGTCCGACGACCGAGGATCTGAATCACTCGTTCAATTTCTTTCTGGCGACCCACCACCGGATCAAGCTTGCCTTCGGTAGCAAGTTGAGTCAAATTCGAGCCAAACTCATCTAGGGTAGGAGTCTTGGTGCGCCCCTGGCTTCCACCAGACGTAACCTCAGCCGTTTCGCCCAACATGCGAATCACTTGAGTCCGCACCTTCGACAGGTCAACCCCAAGATTTTCCAGCACTCTGGCGGCAACCCCTTCTCCCTCCCGAATTAGCCCCAAAAGCAGGTGTTCGGTGCCGATGTAGTTGTGTCCCAACTGACGGGCTTCCTCCAGGGAGAGTTCTAAGACGCGCTTTGCCCGTGGCGTAAACGGAATTTCCACAGCCACAAAGCCCGACCCTCGACCGATGATTTTTTCTACCTCGATCCGAGCGTCTTTGAGGTTGACGCCCATCGATTTAAGGACTTTGGCGGCGACGCCGGTTCCTTCCCCGATTAGACCCAAGAGGATCTGTTCTGTACCTACAAAGTTATGACCCAAGCGGCGTGCTTCCTCTTGGGCTAACATAATGACCTTGATGGCTTTTTCTGTGAAGCGTTCAAACATGGCGTTTTTCCATTTACCTGCTGCGTGCCGGTAGGGTGATTCTAACACAGACAAACTGTCCGGTCGTCATGATTGCAGCGACCGGTAGAATAGCGATAACCGAACTCTCCCGTTCGGCTGAAGCAATAGGGAAGGAAAATCTCTAGCCAAGGGCAGATTGTCAGCGGAAGCTTAGGAACAAGTCAAGGTAGATGTTTGTACTATCGAGACTGGTAACAGGAGGTGGAGTGCCCAATCTTGCCAGACGAGGCGATGCTGGGTTTCCGCCCATTGAGCAGCGAGAAGGGCGGAAAACTGAGGGGTTTGCAGCCCGCCGCGCCACAAAATTAGTGCATCTTCGCCCGTATCTGTGTAGTAAGCTTTCCGTCGCCCCGCCCCTTGAAATTCAAATTTTTGATATAGCGCTAGGGCAGATTGATTAGAAATTCTGACCTCTAGGGTGGCGCGTGCCATCTGGCGGTGTCGGGCGCGATCGAGGAGGGCGCAGAGCATTAGGTGTCCCAGTCCGCGTCGCTGGTAGCTAGGATGAACGCCCAAGATTGTGATGTGGGCTTCGTCGAGGATCGCCCAGGAGCAGCCAAGCCCGATTAGGCATGCAGTGGCAGCAGATGGGGTAACAGATGGGGCGGATGGGTGGATGGATGGAAGATTTGACTTTGGGGAGGTAGCTTGGCTCTCATCTGCATTCGTTAGCTCCGTCTCATCGGCAGGGGGCGCTAGAACGATCGCGAGTAAATCGCTGTTTGGGCTGTCTAATTCTTTTTGGTAGCCGTCTAACGTCCACAACCCACCGAAGCAAAGTTGATCTAACTCAAGGGCAGAAGGGAGCAGAGCGGCATCGAGAGGCTGTAGGGTAATCGAGGTCGTCACGCAACGTAAATTCAACTCCGCATCGACAGCCCTCAATTGTACACTGGGTAGACAGGGCTTAAATAGGTTAAGTCAGCACTCCCGCCAGCGATTGAGGACACCAAGAAGAATGTTATCGACTCAAGCTTTAGAGGCACAAAACACTGGTCGCCAATACTTGACAGAGAAAACCGCAGATCGATCTCCGAATCAGGGATTGCTGCCTTTAACAGCAACCGTTAGCGATCGCGACCATCTCGAAGTCGGAGGTTGCGATGTTACGGACTTAGTAAACAAGTTTGGTTCGCCGCTCTATATTTTGGATGAAGAATCGCTAAGAATCGCATGTCGTCAGTATCGCGATGCCTTCAAACGCTACTATCCAGGTGAAGCTCAGGTGCTGTATGCCTCGAAAGCTTGGAATTGTTTAGCAGTTTGCGCGATCGCAACCCAAGAAGGGTTAGGAATTGATGTAGCGACGGGTGGCGAACTGTTTACAGCGTTGAAAGCGGGCGCGAATCCCAGCAAAATTTACTTACACGGCAATAATAAGTCTCTATCAGAACTGAAATTAGCCGTTGAAGCGGGATGCACCGTTGTGGTCGATAACCGTTTCGAGATTGAAACCTTGGCAAGCTTGAAAACCGATTTGCCGATCCGCATCATGATGCGAATTACGCCAGGATTGGACTGCCACACTCACGAATATATTCGGACTGGACATATTGACAGCAAATTTGGCTTCGACCCCAATCAAGTTGAGGATGGCTTCAACTTCATCAGTCAGTATCCATCGTTGTCACTGGTTGGCTTGCACGCACATATTGGCTCTCAGATTTTTGAACTGCAAGCCCATCAGGATTTAGGTGGGGTGATGGTGCAGTGGCTTAATAAAGCGGCACAGTATGGAGTGGCGATCGCAGAAATTAACGTCGGCGGCGGCTTAGGAATTCGCTATAACGAAGGCGACGATCCACCTAGCATCGACGAATGGGTGAAAACCGTATGTGATGGACTCCTTCAAGCGTGTCAAGCCGCTAATATTCCTTTGCCTAAAGTTCTAGCAGAACCAGGACGTTCTCTGATCGGCTCTGCTTGCGTGACCGCCTACACAGTCGGTAGCAAGAAGACGATTCCGGGCATTCGCACCTATCTCAGTGTCGATGGCGGCATGTCCGATAATCCTCGTCCGATTACGTATCAGTCGGTTTGTCGGGCGATCGTTGCCAACCGCATGTCTGACCCACTGACCGAAACCGTAACGATCGCCGGAAAACACTGCGAATCGGGCGACATCTTGATCAAAGACGCAAAACTCCCTTCCACTCAACCCGGAGATACTCTCGTCGTCATGGCAACCGGAGCTTACAATTACAGCATGTCTTCTAATTACAATCGGTTGGCTCGTCCGGCTGCTATTTTGGTGGGCAACGGCACCGCAGATCTGATCTTGCAGCGGGAAACCTACGAAGATCTGATTCGCTACGATCGCCTTCCTGCTCACCTGAAATAAAGATGAAAGATGAACTGAAGACCAACGGGTAGGTCTGCAAAACCCAGCCCCTACGGATTTATCTTCTTATCTTTCATCCTTACTCACTGCTCCTGACAGGATACAGTCCTTGTTAGCTCTCACTCTCGAACCACTCCAGTTTCTGTTTAACCTGGAAAATCTTCGATTTTTGCTTGATGTTGGGTTGGTGCTAGCACTGACCTACATGATGCTGATCATTATCGGAGAGCGTCGCACCCTCTGGATGGTGAGGGGGTTTATTGTCTTAATGCTAGCGGCGGCAATTAGTCGCCGTCTCGATCTGGTGCTCCTGAGCTTTGTCCTCAACAACTTGGTGGTGGGGGCTGCCGTTGCGATGGCATTTATCTTGCAATCAGAGTTTCGGCGTTTTTTAGAACAGTTGGGGCGAGGAGAAATTATCCAATTGTTTCAGCCGTCGCGGCGCAGTTTGCCCGGTTCAGACAGCGTAACGGATCAGATTGTGGATGCCATCAAAGAGCTATCCCAAAACCGTACTGGGGCACTGTTGATTTTGGAAACAGGTAGCCCGATCGATGAGCGCGATTTTTCGGTTCCGGGCGTCAAGTTAAATGCGGAGCTTTCCAAAGAATTGCTGCAAACCATTTTTCAAACGACGACGCTGCTGCACGATGGAGCCGTCTTGATTCGCGGCTCCCGCATTGTGGCGGCAGGCGTGATTTTGCCGTTGTCTGAGAAGACTGCCTCCCGTCAACTGGGCACCCGCCACCGCGCCGCCATGGGTATGACTGACCGAGTGGAAAACTGTATCTGTATTGTTGTGTCTGAGGAAACAGGGTCAATTTCACTAGCAGAACGGGGGCTGCTAAATCGACCCCTCACTAGCAGTAAATTAAAAGAGCTACTAGAAGCGAAATTCTCGTTTTCGGGCGATCGTGAACCCGTTGCACCAAATTTGAGGACGTTAATTCGCCGCTTGGTCAGCAAAGGATTATCCTTATTCTCACGCCTCTTTCAAAAACCCTCTCTACGTCATCCGCCAGAGCTTAACAAAACCAAACGCAAGCTCAATGATGGGCGAAAACCTGGCGATTCTTAAGTTCTGCAAAACCCCTTTCTGTCTAAGCTAAGGTTCAATTATCGATCCTGTTGCTTGACTACTCACCCTCGGTTGCTCGAAGAACATGACTGCGAAGCCCTCGATTTTACAAGAATTGCCGACCGATTTGCATCGCGATCGCTTACCCAAACATGTGGCTGTCATTATGGATGGCAACGGGCGCTGGGCAAAGCGGCAGGGTCTTCCGCGCATTATGGGGCATCGGCGCGGCGTAGATACCCTCAAAGATCTGCTGCGCTGCTGTCGAGATTGGGGAGTGCAGGCGCTCACCGCCTATGCTTTTTCGACCGAAAATTGGGGCAGACCCCTCGAAGAAGTTGATTTTTTGATGACGCTGTTTGAGCGGGTGTTGCGCCAAGAGTTGCGGGAAATGAAGGAAGAAAATGTCCGCATTCGATTTGTGGGTAACTTGGATGCCTTGCCCACCAGCTTGCAGGCAGAGATTGAGCGATCGATGCTGGAAACGAAAGACAATCAGGGCATCACGTTTTCAGTCGCGACAAATTATGGGGGACGGCAAGAAATTGTGCGGGCATGCCGCGCGATCGCCTCTCAAGTTCAACAAGGCTTACTTCACCCAGACAACATTGATGAAAGCCTGTTTGAGCGCCATCTTCACACTGCCGGAGTCTGCGACCCAGATTTATTGATTCGCACCAGTGGCGAGATGCGCCTCAGCAATTTTCTGTTGTGGCAAGCTGCCTACGCCGAACTGTATGTCACCGACACCCTGTGGCCTGATTTCGATCGACACGAGTTTCATCAGGCCCTAGCGTCTTACCAAGCCCGTGAACGGCGCTTTGGCAAAGTCGGCAACGTTTAAATTCAGTAGCGTTGAGAGCGAGCAGCGTTTGAAACCAGACTTTTGAGGGTCTAAGGTCCGGCAAATACCGCATCTTCAATATCTTGGCGAGAGAGCGAATACTTGAACGATCGCTGCAAATCTCGCCCTTCAACATTGAAATATCTCACTGTCAACTGATCGGCTTCTAAACACAGTTCGGCTTGCCAGCGTGGGCGTTCGATCATCCAACAATGGAGTTCGTCTGAATTTTGCTGACAGCCTTGCTCGAAGAGCCAAGACTCAATCTGCGGCAGGGGATGATTGTAAAGCGGCGTATCTGGGGAAGGAAGAGACATGAACGGTGAAGCGCTAGGGTTGGCGGGACAAACTATCAGCTTCAATTATGGCACTTGGCTCAGCGTTAGATTCGGCAACGGCTTGGGGTTCGGGGGGTACGATTTTTGGAGTAGCCTGTAGAGTGTTTTCTGCGCCCATGTCAACCGTCTCACCCGACGATTTGACGTGAGGACTCGGTTCTAGCGCCTTGTCTAGCCCCTTGGTGGATTGAGAAACGGGGGCGAGGAGGGGGGCTTCGGTTCCTTCCAAATTGCGCTCTACAGCGATCGCATCAGCAGTTTGCATCTCGTTTAACACTTCTTGAATCACCGGATCGTGGGCAATGATCGGCTTAAACGCCTCTTCACCCCTCGTCAAGCCGATTGTGACTGCCAGCACTAGACAGGCCAGAAACGTTAGACCCAAAATAAATAGGGCAAAGAGTTCTCCGGCAGAAAGCGGGCGATCGGTTGGGTCTAAATATGCCGATGACGAAGACTGAGGTTTGTTGAGGGTAGGCAAGGGCTGAGAGACGATCGTGCGAGAATAGCCGATCTTTTGGTCGTAAGCCGTTCGGCGCTCAAGATTGCTCAGCGTTGCGTAGGCTTCGTTGATCCGTTGGAATTTCTCGGTGGCGATCGCGCTGGGCAGTGCCGTTGTATCCGGGTGATAGAGCTTGCTCAACTCTCGGTAGGTTTGCCGAATATCGCGCACGGATGCCGAAGGATGTAACCCCAACAGTTTGTAGTAGTCAGAACCCGTTACCTGTTGATAGGGCGATCGATTGCCGCTTCTGCCAGAGTTTGCCTGATCCTGAGTCACGTCAGTCCTTTCCTCGTCAGCTTTTCAATTATTGTAATCGCACAAAGAGAGTGCACGATCGGCGGCGCAAGGGCAAGCTCGAAAAAGTAGCTCGTCACCACCAAGCCTAAAACTTAAATTTAAAAATTGCTTCCAACGTTAACCTGTCGATTACCTTATCTTGAGGTCTAGCTTCTAAAGTATTGGTTGGAACCCGATTACGGAAGGTTTTCCATGATCCAATCCTTTACATCCAGTCTGAGCAGCCCTGCCGATCTTCGTCAATTACTTGAGCAGCTTTATCGAGAGCGAAGCCTACAGCCCTTTCGCAGTGGTCAACCCATCCAAATGCGTGCCGATGAGGTGTGGATCGTCTGCCGAGGCATTGTGTCACTCAACACGCTCTACCCAACTGGAGACGAGGCATTGCTGGGAGTCGTCACCGCATCAATGCCCTTTGGGTTGCCGTTAACCGGGATTTCTCCCTACCATGCGATCGCGCTGACAGACGCAGATCTCATGGGTTTTACCTTGACCGAGATTGAAAAGTCTCCTGCTCTGAGCCAAGGCATTTTTCCCCATCTCGCCCGGCGACTTCAGCAAACCGAAGCCTTTCTTGCCCTAGCAGGGTATCGCCGCGTTGAAGAACGCCTCAAGCAATTCCTGCTGCTGCTTCAGCATGAAGTGGGGCAACCGGGGGCAGAAGGCGTGCGGCTCAATGTGCGGCTCACTCACCAGCAAATTGCCAACGCGATCGGCACAACCCGCGTGACCGTCACCCGCTTGCTGGGTCAACTGCGACAAGAAGGCTGGATCACAGTGGGAGCAAACCGCCAGATCATTTTGCACAATCAAACGATGACCGTCCATACCACGAACGCCCAAACGATGACCGTCCATACCGCGAACGTCGCTAATAGCCTGTGATGTGGGTTTTTGGCAAAGACGACACTTGAGTTGTTACCTGAGAAGCAACCTTTGCCGGAGAGCTAGGCTGCAAAACGACCGCTTCGATCGGCACAACTCCGCGATCGTGGCTGCTGATGCACCGCGCGGCTCGGTTGGAGAGATCGATCACCCGTTCACCTTCATCGAAATAGGGACCACGATCGTTGATCCGCACGACGACGCTTTTACCGTTCAGTAGATTGGTGACCTTCAGGTAGGTGCCAAACGGTAGAGAGCGATGCGCCGCTGTGAGCGCATTTTGATCAAAAATTTCTCCGGTGGCAGTTTGTCGCCCATGAAAATAAAATCCGTACCAGGAGGCTTTTCCATCAATGCTGGTGTCGGTGGCATCAAGTTGGTGCATCTGCACTTGCGCGGTGGCTAACGGCACAGGGGGATGCCCCAGAGAGATCCGCAGGTTGTTGATCCACTCAATGGCAATTAACTCTGCCGGACGACCGAGCCGAGCCGCAAGCTCAGCACTGATCGTAAATAAAGTGCGATCGCCAAATTTGCCGACTGCTCTCCCCTCGATCAGCGCAGGCTGAAGATCAGCAGGATTCACACCTGTCTCATTGGCTAAGGGAATCAATGCCGCTGCGATCGCATCTGCCGTTTGGCGATCGGGTAGGCTTGCCACCCAACAATCTTGCACCCAAATTTGAAAGCCCCCCATTGCGGAATGCTCTGAAGGGCTGCTAGAAGGGTGATTGTACGACGTGGCGCATTTTAGTAAACCCTGAGTTTCTACCCATTTAGAATGAGGACTCAACGCCGTACCGTCATTCCCAACCTCAACTACCAACACAGAGGAACGCTCACCGTCTGGCTCAGTGGCGAGACTAGGCAGCCCTAGGAGGAAGCTTTCCGCCATTTCTAACCAAGCCTCCATCGAGCGGTCAGAGGGTTGACTCTGAGCAGCCTCCATCGATTTAGGAGACGTTGAAGCCGCAGAGGGTGTTGGGCGAGGCGGGGAGACGGCGCGAACTTCTGGCTCAAACGCCGCATTCAGCAACAGATCCTCGACCGTTTCAAGCCAGCTTTCTGGCTCAGCAAACGATGAATTCGTTGCCTGGCGGGAAGGACGCTCAGCAGCAGCAAAACCAAACCGAACCGAATTTGAAACAGACCCTAGAACAGTCTGAATAGAAAATGAAGATTTAGAAGATGGGACATCTTGAGGTGCAACCGTGGCGCTATGGGATGAGTGGCTAGAAAGCGCGATAGACAGATATCGGGGCGCTTCTAGCAGCTTTCCACCTAACGAAGAAATGCCACCAAACCAGGAGGCTACCCAAACAAGTCCAAGTATCAACATGACGCAGCTACAAAAATTGTAAAGAGGAATACAGTTTTTCCAGAACTTATTATAAAATTCTTATGAAGCAAAAAGATCTACCTCTAGAAAGTAAATATTTTTCACGAAAAATGATTGATCCCCGTTTTCTTCGTCCAAGAGCAACAACTGGGGAGCCGCGATCGCAGTCGATCAGAAACAATTCTTTACACAATTAGCGACACAATTAGCGTCATGGGTTTACTTTTCGACATCGTGGATGTTTTTGCCGAGCACCAGTACACCGGCAAATCATCGTCGAACTCCCATTGATTTAGATTTATTCTGCCTCCATAACGATCAAACGGAGGGGATCTAAGCAAACATGCCACGGCAACGGACGATCTTTGATCATCATCCATTTTTCCTTAAACACCTCTGCTTGCACATGATAATCTTGGGCACTCGTCGGAACTGCGTTGAACTTTAGAAACACCGTCATGCGGTGGGGCGTTTCACTCGTGGCTACTAGCCAGCAGAGAAACGTATTATCTTGATTGGCGTGGGTTGTGATGATGATTTGATGGGCACGAATGCCCACATAGGCAACGCGATCGCTCACGGGTTCCATCACATGTAGGCAAATTCCCCAATCGAGCGCCCGGACGGCATGAGTGGCAGTTGTGGTTTGCGCGGCGGCAATTGTCACTGCCTGGGAAAAATTTTTGCATCCCGTCAACTGAGCAACCGTAAAAGTAGCAGGACGCTCGAAAATTGCTTGTTTTGTGCCCTGCGCGATCGCGCGTCCGCGATCGATCACCATCAGTTTGGGACACACGCGGTAGGCTTCTTCGAGGTGGTGGGTCACAAACAGCGTCACCCCCTGATAATCTGCAAGACGCGCAACCATCTGCTGTTCTAATTGGCTGCGTAAATGGCTATCAAGCGCTGAAAAGGGTTCATCCAATAACAGCGCTTCGGGCTGGCTGGCTAGCGCTCTGGCAACCGCGACTCGTTGCTGCTGCCCGCCAGAGAGGTGATGCGGATGGCGATGCTCTAACCCTTGCAACTGCATCTGGGCAATCTGCGCGTGAACGCGGCGATCGCGCTCCGGTTTGGGCAAATTGTTCATGCCAAACGCAATATTTTGAGCAACGGTGAGGTGCGGAAACAGCGCATAATTCTGAAACACGATGCCAACCTTGCGATCGCAGCTTGGCACGTTAATTCCTTGAGTGGCATCAAACAGGGTTTTGCCGTTTAGCCGAATCACACCGCGATCGGGGGTTTCTAGTCCTGCGATACAGCGCAAAAGCATGGTTTTTCCCGATCCAGATGCCCCAAGAACACCTAAAGCATCTTGCTGCAACGAAAACGAGAGATCTAAGGGAAAGTTTGCGAGTTGCTTGTAAATATTTATACAGAGTTCTGTCTCTGGTGCATCAGCAGGCAAAGACGTTAAATCCCGTGGTCTTGGGCGACTCCATTGTCTTGGGCGACTCCATTGTCTTGGGCGACCAAATGCCGTGACTGCCTGCGATGAAGGATGCCGTGTCTGATCTGCCCAGGCGTTGGCAAGCCAAATCACCGTTAGGGAAATGGCTAGCATGATCATCACCCACATTAATGCCTGCTCAAACTCTCCTGCTTCTGCGGCAAAAAAGATTGCAATTGGCAGCGTCTGCGTTTGACCAGGAATATTACCCGCTAGCATTAGCGTTGCCCCAAATTCTCCCAAGGCGCGAGCAAACGACAAAATCGTAGCAGCCACAATCCCTCGGTAGGAAAGCGGCAACATAATCTGCCAAAATACGCGCCATTCCGAGGCTCCCAAGGTGCGCCCTGCTCGAAGCAAATTAGGATCGATTTGTTCAAAAGCTGCCAGCGATGTGCGATACATGATTGGAAATGCAACCACTATGGCTGTCAAAATTGCTGCATACCAGGTGAACAAAATAGTAATGCTAAATCGATCAAGAAGTTTACCAACAGGACTATTTCGACCAAATACCAGCAGCAATAGAAAACCAACAACCGTTGGGGGCAATACTAACGGAGAAATGAATACACCATCGATCAGACCTTTAAACCAATAACGAGAATTGAGCATCCAGCGGGCGGCAGCAATTCCCAAAAAAAAGGTGATAGCTGTTGCGATCGCAGAGGTTTTTAGAGAAATCCACAAGGGAGAAAAATCAACGTACATCCATCATTCACCCGTTATTACTCACCCGTATTATTTACTCGTTGAGAAACCAAGGGTCGTGAAGCCATATTTGCTAAAGATACGTTTCGCAGGCTCACTAAACACAAAGGCTTGAAAATTGGGTGCGGCGGCGTTTTTGCTTTGCTTCAATAAGGCGATCGGGTAAACAATTTTAGAGTGAGACTCAGTGGGAGCGATCGCCACAATGGTGACCTGCTGAGATGAAGTGGCATCGGTTAAATAAACAAGACCTGCATCGACATTTCCCGTTTCAACATAGGTCAACACTTGACGAACATCTTTAGCGTAAATCAGTTTCGGCAGGAGTTGGCGGGCAATGTTGTAATGCTGAAGCACCTCTGCTGCATACTGTCCGGCAGGAACGCTTCCAGGTTCGCCTAAGGCAATTCGTGTAATCTCTGGGCGAGTGAGATCCGCGATCGCAGAAATGGAACTCGTCCGATCAGGCTTTGGAATAATCACAACCAGCCGATTGGTCAGCAACGCTTTTCGAGTATTGGGTTGAAGGAGATGTTGGTTTTGCAACGCATCCATTTGCTTTGAGCCAGCAGAAAGATAGACATCCACAGGTGCGCCCTGTTCGATCTGCTGCTGTAACGACCCTGATGAACCAAAGTTATACGTCACGTTTACAGCGCGATCGCGCTCATAAAGCTGCCCAATTTCTTGCAGAGGTTCTCGTAAACTGATCGCGGCTGAAACCGTTAGTGTTGCTGGCTGGCTGTTTGTCACCCAAGGGGAAGCCTCTTGTTTTGTGCAACCTGAGAGAAAGATTGCCAACAGTGCCGTGAGCAAGGTAGCAACTAAGCTTGTATCAATTTTTACGTTCATCTCCCAATGCCGCTCCGGTTTAAACCTGTACTTGAAGTCTAATCTCTAACCAAAATCCTCTACGAAAGCACGCTACCCTAGAGATCAGCCATGTAAGACAAGTAAACGCAATGACACCGATTGAAGAAGTGTTCACAGAGCTTGATTGGGACAATCCGGATGTGGCGCGCGCGAAGCGAGATGAACGGATCGAAGAACTGCAAGCCACCGGATTAGTGTGTACTGCCGAAGATCTTTACCGCATTAACGATGGGCGACGAGTGTTTATGCTGACTGCATCGCGCCCCGATCCAATCAGTGATTCATCGGATGATTCGGATACATCGAGTCGCGGGTCGTATCGGACTCGTCCTCAACGTCGAACCGATTCTCAACCGCGTCGCCGTGACCTATCAGAGCAAGGGAGAACAAATCGCCCACCCACCTATGAAACGCGATAGCCTTGAGCAGAGTGCCATAGCTAACGGGTGAGCCTGATTGGATGGGGGCTGCACGGGCTTAGACAGGTGAACGGAGATATAAATTCCAAACCGCCCTCACCCTAACCCTCTCCCCGTGGGAGAGGGAACCAGATTCTCTTTTCCTTGGGGAGAAGGGCTGGGGAGGTCTTCGACCCGCTTCGCGAGGAGGGAAATCATACTTGCATTTAGCAACGCCCACTGGTTTAGACAGGTGAACTGAGAACTGGGTTGAAAAGAAGGGAAATCGTGATCGATGATGGGAGAATGGTTGATCTCTTGCTCATCACATCTTTGGGGTTTCTAGGCAGTTTTGGACACTGCTTAGGAATGTGCGGTCCTTTAACGGCAGCCTTTTCGCTATCGCGACGATCGCTGCCGCCAAACTCGCAGAACTCTCAAACCCAGCAGCAGTTCGCGCAGAGTACCCCTTCGATCACCTCTCATCTCGCGTTTAACCTGCTGCTCAATCTAGGGCGAGTGCTGAGTTATGCCCTGGTTGGAGCCGCGATCGGAGCGTTGGGTTCGGTACTGATTGCAGGGGGGCAACTTGCCGGAATCGACAGCGCCTTGCGTCAGGGAATCACCATTTTTACCGGGTTACTGCTGGTTTGGTTTGGGCTAGCTCAGATTAGTCCGCAGCTTTTGCCCCATATTCCGCTCCTGCATCCGTTTACCCAAGGTCAACTGCACGAGCGGCTCAATCGTTGGATGATGCGGTTTTCCCAGTCCGATCAATGGTGGACTCCTGCCCTGCTTGGCGCAATTTGGGGACTGATGCCTTGCGGCTTTCTGTATGCTGCACAAATTAGAGCGGCTGAGACAGGCAACCCTTATTTAGGGGCGGCAACGATGCTGGCATTTGGCATCGGAACCATGCCGATGATGTTGGGAGTCGGTGTCTCAACTGCATTTTTGAGCCGCGATCGCAGAAGCCAACTCTTTCGCCTTGGGGGCTGGGTAACTTTGACCATCGGTCTTTTGCTGCTGTTAAGAAGTGGTGATATGGTCGATTACACCGGACATGCCGCCCTCTTGGGTCTTATGGTGGCGCTGATTGCCCGTCCGGTTAGCCAAGTGTGGAGTGCTCCGCTTAAATACCGCCGGGTGATTGGGGTTGGGGCGTTTGTCTTGGCGTGGGCCCATGTGGCTCACGGAGTCGATCACACGTTTAATTGGAACCTTCAAGCCCTCTCTTTCTTGCCGTTTAGTCAGCAAATCGGGATGGGGGCAGGGCTTTTGGCACTGGGGCTAATGACGCCTGCCGCCTTGACTAGTTTTGATGCGATCGCGATCAAGCTCGGCAAAACTTGGCGAAAAATTCATCTGCTCAGCATTCCAGCGTTGCTCTTGGCAGCGGCTCATGCGGTGCTAGTAGGTTCTAGCTATCTCAATACCGTTGGAGGGGTGGCTCAGAGGGGGAAAGCTTTGGGCTTGGGACTCGCAGTCTTAGTTGTTTTGTTAATGCGATCGCGCTGGGTATGGTCGCTCTTTTCATTGGAACGTTTATATGTCGCAGCAAGAAAATAACATCAATTCAGATGCGATCGTGGCGCACAACGTCAAAACAGCAGGTAACGTTGCTGCTATATTTCACATTGAGCCAAACCACAATCCCAAAGCTGGAAAACCCTCACAAGCCTGGTTTGCCCTGACAAAGCAAGGCGGGGAAATTCTGCCGTTAGATCACTGCAACTGCACGCTCAAGGTTTACGATCGCCAGCGCAATCTTGTTCTACAACCCTCGCTTCAACCTATCTCCGCAGAACAGTATCAAGGCATCCCAGGGGCAGACCTGGTGTTTCCACATGCCGGAATTTATACCTTAGAGCTAAGCGGCACGCCCAACGCTAGAGACCGTTTTAACGCTTTTACCCTGACCTATGATGTCACCGTTCAAGCTGGAACGGCGGCTCAATTTGCTAGCCCATCGGTTGGGGGTGCGGCTGAGCCACCACGCTCTCCTGAACCAAATTTGCTAGCATCCTGGGGGGTTTCTGGAGCCGCGATCGCGCTACTCTTGGTCGGCGTGTTCTGGTTTATAAAAAGAAAGTAGAAAAACCCAGCGAAT
This sequence comes from Myxacorys almedinensis A, assembly GCF_010091945.1. Taxonomy (GTDB): domain Bacteria; phylum Cyanobacteriota; class Cyanobacteriia; order Leptolyngbyales; family Leptolyngbyaceae; genus Myxacorys; species Myxacorys almedinensis. Next base: position 59,713 of record NZ_WVIE01000021.1, on the reverse strand, counting down.
TTCCAACATCAAGGCAAGATAGAACGGATCTAGTCCGGTAAGGTATTCATGATTGATCATGACGTAATTATTGTTGGCGGTGGCTTAGCGGGTTCTCGGGCGGCGCTAGAAATTGCCCGCACCAATCCCAGGTTAAGCGTTGCGATCGTCGCGAAAACTCACCCCATCCGATCGCACTCTGTCGCGGCTCAGGGGGGGATGGCGGCCACGCTCAAAAATGTCGATGAAGCCGATTCGTGGGAAGCCCATGCGTTTGATACAGTCAAGGGTTCAGACTATCTGGCAGATCAAGATGCGGTCGCCATCTTGACCCAAGAAGCCGCCGATGTGGTGATCGACCTTGAACATATGGGTGTCTTATTTTCGCGCTTGCCAGATGGACGCATTGCCCAGCGCGCCTTTGGCGGACATTCTCACAACCGCACCTGCTATGCCGCCGACAAAACCGGACACGCCATTTTGCACGAATTGCTCTGCAACTTGATGAAATACGGCGTCACGGTTTACGAAGAATGGTACGTCATGCGCCTGATTTTAGAGGACGGGCAGGCAAAAGGCGTCGTGCTCTATCGCTTGCTAGATGGTCAGATCGAAGTGGTGCGCGCCAAAGCCGTGATGTTTGCCACCGGAGGCTATGGGCGCGTCTACAACACCACCTCCAACGATTATGCCTCCACGGGAGACGGTCTGGCGATGACGGCAATGGCAGGCTTGCCGCTTGAGGATATGGAGTTTGTGCAGTTCCATCCCACTGGCTTATATCCCGTGGGCGTCCTAATTTCAGAAGCAGTGCGCGGTGAAGGGGCCTATTTGATCAACAGTAACGGCGATCGCTTTATGGCAACCTATGCCCCAAGCCGCATGGAGCTTGCCCCCCGCGACATTACCTCCCGTGCCATCACCTACGAAATCCGGGCGGGACGGGGCGTCAAACCCGATGGCTCAGCAGGGGGCGTGTTTGTCTATCTTGACTTGCGACACATGGGCAAAGAAAAGATCATGAGTCGCGTTCCCTTTTGCTGGGAAGAAGCTCATCGGTTAGTCGGGGTAGATGCGGTGCATCAGCCAATGCCCGTTCGCCCGACGGTGCACTATTCCATGGGTGGCATTCCGGTGAATACCAATGGACAAGTTAGAAGCGGCACAGATGAATTGGTCGAAGGCTTTTTTGCAGCCGGGGAAACGGCGTGCGTCTCGGTGCATGGCGCAAATCGGTTGGGCAGCAATTCCCTCTTGGAATGCGTGGTCTATGGTCGGCGGACTGGAGCCGCGATCGCACACTATGTCACCCATCGCAAACTCCCCACCCTCAACGCCGATCGCTACGTCAACGACGCTCAAGAACAACTTCAATCTCTGCTCGATCAGCCTGGAGACTACCGGATTCACCAGATCCGCCAAGCCTATCAAGATTGCATGACCGAGCACTGTGGCGTGTTCCGCACCGAAGCAGTCATGCAAGACGGGTTAACTCAACTGCGTCATCTTCAGAAAAAATACGCTCAAATTCGCGTCGATGACAAAGGCAAAATCTGGAATACCGAACTCATCGAGGCGATGGAACTGCGATCGCTCTTCGTGGTCGGAGAAATGATTCTCACCTCTGCACTCAACCGCAAAGAAAGCCGAGGCTCGCACTGCCGCGAAGATTACAAACAACGAGACGATACAACTTTCCTCAAACACACGTTGGCGTATTATTCTGCCGCAGGTATTGATCTAGACTATATGCCCGTCGTCATCAATCAATTTGAACCCCAAGAGCGCAAATACTAACGGCTTTACCTTAATTAAGGATTAAGTCAAAAGTATTAAGTCAAAAGCCTTGACTGACATAGTTTACATGGTGCGAACCCTGATTAGATCGTTGAGCGTTGGCTTGGTGAGCGTCAGGGGCTACAAGTTTTGCATCTTGCCAGAGCGGAAGTTTGACAGTGAACGTTGCCCCTAGCCCTTCACCCGCACTTGTTGCCTCAACCTGACCACCATTCAGTTCAACGAGATGACGCACGATCGCAAGCCCTAATCCCAACCCCCCAAAGGGGCGAGTCATGCTGCTATCTGCCTGACGAAATTGGTCAAACACAATCGGCAACACGTCAGCAGAAATGCCAATCCCGGTATCTACAACCTGAATCTGAACATGTTCAGACAGTTGCGGCAGGAGCGACGGTGGATAAGCTAGCTTTTGGAGGTTGAACGAATCGGAGCCGCAGCGACGTTCGACGCGCACCTCAACGTTGCCGGACTGGGGCGTAAACTTGACCGCATTTGAGAGCAAATTGCCAACCACTTGCTGCAATCGCGCCGGATCGCCCCACACGTTACCCCCTGGGGCATCTAACACTGCCGTTAGCTCAATGCCTTTGGCATCTGCTGCCGGGCGAACCGATTGCAGCGCATTACTCACGATCGCTTCTAAATTCACCATGCCAAACTTGAGGCTGAGCTTGCCCTGAATAATCTTGGAAATATCTAAAATCTCTTCCACCATGCTGGCTTGGGCGGCGGCATTGCGTTCGATGGTTTCGAGGGCGCGATCGCGGGCAGCGGCATCAAAGGAGCGCGATCGCAGCAGGCGTGCCCATCCCAAGACCGCATTGAGCGGCGTCCGCAGTTCATGGGAGAGAATCGCCAAAAACTCGTCTTTCAAGCGGTTAGACGATTCTGCTTCTTGGCGCGCTAGCTGCTCTTGCACCATCTGCACCCGATCAAGTTCGGCTTGTTTACGGGCGGTCACATCTTCTAACGTGCCGACGTAGCCCAGCAGATCTTCGTCTGCCGATAGCATGGGCGCAGAACTAACATGCACCCAGCCGATCGTGCCGTAGGCTAGCTCTACCCGAAACTCATCGGAGTACTCGCCCCCTTCATGCAGATGGCTGCGCCAGTTGGCGATCGCGCGATCGCGATCAATCGGGTAAACCGACTGAAGCCACGACTCGTCGATGCGATCGCCGATCGATAGCTGACAGATCGCCTGACATCGAGGATTGGTGTAAGTGCAGTGCCCTTCTGAATCGGTGACAAAAATTCCGATCGGAGAACAGGTACTCAGCGATCGAAATCGTTCTTCACTTTTCCGCAGTTCTGCATTGACGGCGATCAGTTGAGCAGCCTGGTGCTTTAGGGCTTCGGTCTTCTTGAAAAGCTCAACAAAAACGGCTACTTTAGACAACAAAATCGCTGAATCAACCGGCTTTTGAAGATAATCGACGGCTCCACAAGCGTAGCCCTGAAACATCTTCTGATCGCTGTTGAGGGCGGTTAGAAAAATAATTGGCGTCTGACGAGATTTAGGGCGGTGGCGAATTAATTCGGCGGCTTCAAACCCATCCATATTCGGCATTTGCACGTCCATCAAGATCACTGCAAATTCTTGATAGAGGAGCGATCGCAGGGCTTCTTCTCCCGAAGTGGCTCGAACCAATTTTGCATCTAAACCTCCCAAGAGAGCCTCTAGGGCAAGCAAGTTTTCTGGCTGATCATCAACGAGCAAGATTTTAACGTTTGACTGCAACTCCATGTGCATTTTCATCGGAAACAACAGAACATCTAGTGAGGACGGGAAGTTAACCCAATTATTCTGTACAACCCACTAAAAGAGCACAAGACACGCTAAGCCTTAGCTATTTATGGTAACCCTCCAAAAGAATAAGCCATCTCTAGCTAGAGTAGGAAATGTAGCATTGGCAGTCTCACCTGGTGCAGGGAAAATAACGCCGAAATTAGAGTTCAGCCTTATATGTGACTGTCTTTTACACAAGGTTATGTTTTGATGATATTAAGTCTTCGGTAGCGTCAACTACGGTACCGTTTGACCAGTCTTTGTTCCATTGAAAACTGTGTTGGGCATTAGACTCAGAAATATAATTCTATTTTTGAGAAAAATGCTCCCTATTTGCTATTTATTCATAATCAAAATCAATCATCAAATCGTGAGGCACTTTTGATTCAACGGTCAATAATTTTGCGGCGCGATCGCTGGCGGCTCCTACAAAGACTAACTTGATCGATTGCTTCGGGTCTCCTGCTCCAGACTGTCGATGGGTAGATGGGTGGACGGGTAACATCTCCCGCCACCCTTCCACCCCTTCACTCACCATTGACGCTCTATCCAGATGGGATTGAATTTACATCCCTTGGGAATTGGCTTGCATTAATCGCGCCTTTGCTAGCTCTAACTGCGCCCCAGGATCAACCGTTACCCACTCAGAACCGTTTCGCTGTCGGGCTTCATAGTGGAGGTGAGGCCCAGTCGAAGCGCCGGTGCTGCCGACTCGCCCAATAATAGCGCCGGGTTCTACCTTTTCCCCAGGGCGCACCAGAACCTGAGAAAGATGGGCGTATAGCGTGTCTTGTTTGCCGTTTTGGTGTTCGACCACGATCGAGAGTCCGTAACCGCCCAAGCTATCGGCAACGGTAATTTTTCCGCCACGGGCAGCTAAGATCGGTGTGCCGTGCGCTGCACCGAGATCGATCCCAGCATGAAAGCGCTTGACTCGCGTGATGGGATGGGTTCGCCAACCGTAACCAGACGTGACGGGAACCGGCGCTGGCAGAGGATAGGCAATGTCGGTTTCGGGGTTGCCAAGTTGACCGGGTTTGGCAATATTGGGGTTATATGCCAAGTCGGCTGAGGGCGGGGTGACACCGCCAAACCGATCCTCGCTTGCTTGCCCAGAGCTTGGCGGAGCCGTTTTCCGTGGAGTAGCCTGTTGCGCTGGCGGCGAGGGTTTAGGCGGGTTTCTGAAGAGACCTTGCTTGGCTTTTACCGTAGGTTGAGGCAGGGCTGAGGGCTGAGGCTGAGTGCGAGACTGAATGACGATCTCCACGCGATCGCTTGCCTCAATGGGAACTGGCATCTCAGGGGCAACAGACGCTTGAAGGGGTTGCCTCTGGCGAGGTTGAGCGGTGGCTGGTTTAGGTTGCGATGGCTTGAAGAGTGCTGGAGCGGTAGCGATAGATGGAATCGCTGGATCTGAAATTGCCGGATTGGGTAGCCGTTTTTCCGGCTGACGCTGTTGGGCGGCGGGTTGGGAAGCACGCACAATCACCGGTTCTTGTTGCTTTGCCTGTTTAGCTTGGTTATCTTTCGCCACAATTTCGGCTAAGAGGTGTTCTAACCGCTTTTGTTGCTGTGCGATCGCGGGGTTGGTTTGCGATCGCCCGGTCTGCGCTTGCGGAAGATTGGGTGGGTTGACCTCAGACGTTGCGGCTGTTGTTTTCTGGGCAGCAGGCTTTTCCGAGTCAGTCACGGTAAGCTTTTTCAGATCTGGTAGAGCTTCGGTTGATTGAATCACGGCGATCGGCGTAACTTGAGCCGTTGGTGCTTCAGTCACGAGAGGAACAGTTTTGGTAAAAACAACGACTTCTTGGGTAGAAGGTAATTCTTTTTTCTGATCTTTTTTCTGGGCTGAACGATTTGCAGAGGCAACCTTTTTGGGGGTAGAAGATGCCTCATTTTTCTGAGCTAACAGCCGTGCTGCATTGGAATTTGCCGCTTGCGTAGCACTCTCTGCTTTCCGAGCTTGAGGCTTGGCTGCGATCGCATTGGTCGCTTTGACAAGGGGCTTTAACTTAGACGTTGCCACCGTTTGACCAGACGCAACTTGCTTCACTGAGACTGAAACAGCAGGGTTAGCCGGTTCAGCTTTGGTGGGCGCAGCCTCGGTTCTTTGAACGCTAGATTTTGGCGCGGCAGCCGGAGCGCTAAACGGGTCACTAGCTGAGGGTGTAGCAACCGGGAGCACACGTTGGGGAGTCGCAATCACCACTGTTGTTTGAAGCGGCGCAGGTGTTTGAAGCGGCGCAGGGCTTACAGAAACCAACGGAACTGCGATCGTTTCCGGAATTGAGATAGCTGGCGCTGGATCTACAGACGGAGAAGGAAGTTGGGTTGCTTGTTGAGCCAGGGGGATCGGTTCAACAGGATTGCTGTTGGCGATTTGGGCATTTTCAACAGATTGCATCGCCAAGATTGAGGGTACTAGCTCTAACATCGTACTCCTACCGAGGGAGGGACATCCAGCTAGTACACGGCTCTCCGTGGATTTCAGGATAAATTAATCTTCCTTCCGATAGGGAACGCCTTTCTTCATGAAAACTTGATGAAAGAACAAGATTTCTTTACCAAAAATCTTTATCGACAAAATTGCTCGACGCAGCGCACAAACATCTCAACGCCCATTCCCAGAGCGGTTTCATCGAAATTAAATCGGGGGTGGTGATGGGGAAAGTCGAGTCCTTTCTCGGCGTTGGCAGAGCCTAAAAAGAAATAGCACCCAGGAATTTCTTGCAAGAAAAACGACATATCTTCGCCGCCCATGGTTTGGCAGTTGGGCACCACACCGAGCGGCGATTCGATCACGGTTTCGGCAACAGAGCGCACCAGATCTGCGATCGCGCCATCATTAATCACCGGCGGATAGAGCGACTGATAGGTCAACTCATAGTGTGCGCCGTGGCTCTGGCAAACTCCTGCAATGATCTGCTCGATGCGTCGCCCAAAGTACCCCGCATAGTTTGAGTTAAAGTAGCGCACTGTGCCACTCAGGTGCGCCGTATCTGCAATCACATTGCACGCTGTTCCAGCCTGGAACGTGCCGACTGTGACCACGGCTGACTCGATCGGGTCGAGGTTTCGGGCGACGATCGTTTGCAAAGCATTGACCACCTGCGCTGCAACGACGATCGAATCGATGGTCTGCTGCGGAATTGCCCCATGTCCGCCTTTGCCAAAAATCGTGCAGTGGAAGGTCTCAACGGCTGCCATCAGCGCCCCGGTTCTAACGCCCACCGTCCCCAACGGTAAGTTATTCCAGAGATGAAGCCCAACGATCGCATCAACGTCAGGATTTTTTAACACGCCTGCCTCGATCATCGGCTTTGCTCCGCCTGGCCCTTCTTCCGCAGGCTGAAAAATGAGTTTGACGGTTCCAGCAAAGTCGCGATGTTGCGCTAAATAAAAGGCAGTGCCAAGCGCGATCGCAACATGCCCATCGTGCCCACAAGCGTGCATTTTGCCGTCGTGTTGAGACTTGTAGGGCACATCGTTTTCCTCGTGAATGGGCAAAGCGTCCATGTCGGCTCGAATTGCCAGCACTCGTCCAGGACGGTTGCCTTCAAGGGTTGCCACCACTCCCGTCTGAGCAACTTCGGTTTGGTGAGGGATGCCCCATTCCTGAAGCTTTTGGGCGATAAAACGAGCGGTCATTTCTTCTCTAAAACCGAGTTCTGGATGCTGGTGTAGGCTTCTGCGCCAGAGCACGACCTGGGGTTGCAGCGATCGGATCTCTAAGCGAATCCGCGACAAATCAGCCGAAATCGAACTTAGACTGGTAGAAGACATACAACGTTTGACCTTTTAGAAATGACAGGAACGCGTGCAGAAATTGTAGTCTTCTGCTCTCGTATCTTAATTTAACGTCAGTTGGGCACTGCCCAAAGATGAGCGGCTGGGGCTGCCAAACTCAGGTTTGTAAAACTCAGACATTGGCATAAGAAACTGTTGCGCTAGCCTGATTTAAAAGGGTTGGGCGTGAGTCAAGCCCTGAGAAAGGTATCCTTGGAGTGATTAAACTAGCAAACGTGAATCTAGTAACTTCCAGATTGGACTTTTTCTGGACTAGACTTTCCGGATTAAACTTGCCAAATTGAGCTTTATAGATGCGATGCAATTGATCGATTCAAAATTTCTATGGTTGTGAAGTTTAACGGTTGCCCATTTTAACAACACTTTTTGCCACTGCGATCGCACAGATGAAAATCAATAAGATTTGCACTACTGTAGGTCAAGAAAATAGAACTGACCCAATTGAAGCGAAAGAAAATAAAAAATTGAGCAGAGCCTGGAACAATTTATCCAGATTAAGGTAGAAAGGAGCGGTATATAACTATATATAATTGAACACACGGTGATTCACAAAAACGTTTGAAGGAAGCTCTGGGGCAACTCAATATCACTCGACATCATTGTTTTGGCTCAAAAAGCACAGTTTTAAGTTCAAAGATAAAGATTGCCGACATAATTTGGAGAAACTTTCTAACTTAGGAACAACTGCGATCGCGCCAGCATTTTGCTTAGGCTGCATCTCTGATCCGCACCATTTTGACATCCGATAGTGAGCATCCTCTAGAGTATCCATTGTTCCTTTTTGTGCTACGTAATAATCGAATGTTGAGACTTACAAGCATTTACTAACAGGGTTAGCTCTGCAACGATCGACATCATGGGAAAAGCAGGAAAAGCGCTTAAACAAGTACTATCCAGTCATGGCATCAGCCAAAATCGCTTGGCGGTCACGATGGGCATCAACCGATCGACTGTTCATCAATGGGTGAACGAGATTAGCGACCCTCTGGCTGAAGCCGTCACTGAGATTATCAAAGCCTTGCGTGAACTCGACGGTATCGCCGCCGAACAGTTTGTAGACCTCTATTTAGAACGCCATGTCCAAGAAGGCGATAGAGATCAAGAAAGACTGTAAATGGGCAGAAAGGAGGCAGCCTGGCTCATCTACTTTTAGAAGAGACTCAGATTATCCCCTGGCATAGCGGGTCAAAGCGGATCTGACGCTGTTGCTGCCCATCCTGCGGGAGAGGGCAGGTTCGGTTGCTCCATCTAGAAACAGGGCAGATCTTTGGGTCGAGAATCGTTGCTCTAAGCTTGCCCACCGACAGGCTGCCGTCAAGTATTTTTCGTGAAGCAGTTGGAAAATCTTCAAAGTGTTTGAAGAATCAACAGATTTTTTCTGTTAGTTCACACGTTACGATCCTATCAAGAAAGCCCTTGACCGCAACGAGTGACGTTAACGAGTAGGTCTAGAACCTTGCTAATGCCCATTACGAGATGCGATCGAGGCAATTGTCCGCGCCGTATTTTTGCGGGTTTGACCCTCGAAAAGGAAAAATCGTCTAGCCAGACCCATTCGTTACTTGCTCGTTAAGCTTCTCCGACGATTCAAACTCCGCTTGCAAACGCACAGAGATTAATTTTCCCTATGACTCATACTATGACTGCTACTTCTGCCAACAGACTGAGTGCAAAATTACCGTCTTCACTGAGTCGGTTGGCAGATATTGCGCTCAACTACTGGTGGTGTTGGACGCCAGACATGATTTCGCTCTTCCAGACGATCAGCCCCGACGAGTGGGAGCGGTGCGGACACAACCCTGTCGCTTTGCTCGAAACGGTGAGCTACGAGCGGCTGACGCAACTGACCTGCGATCCCCAGTATACTGGGCGGTTAGAAGTGCTGGCAGACCAGTTTGATCGTTACACCACATCCGATAGCACTTGGTCAAGCCGGGTCGCCCCCCAGATTACGTCTGAGCATCCGATCGCATATTTTTGCGCGGAATTTGGCATTCATGAATCCTTACCGATCTACTCCGGCGGGTTGGGCATTTTGGCGGGGGATCACCTCAAGTCTGCTTCTGATTTGGGCGTGCCCTTGATTGGGGTCGGGTTGCTCTATCGGCAAGGGTATTTTCACCAGCGCCTCAACCGCAGTGGGTGGCAAGAAGACTATTACACCGACAATCCGTTCGAGCGAATGCCGCTTGAGCTTCAAACCGACGAAGCCGGTCGCCCACTCACGTTTGAGTTGCACGTCCGCCACCGGTCGGTCACGATCCAGATCTGGAAAGCGCAGGTAGGGCGAGTCAACCTCTATCTGCTCGATACCGATCGCGAGGACAACGATCCCATCGATCGCTGGCTCACTGGGCACCTGTATGGCGGCAACCAGGAAACGCGCATTGCCCAAGAAATTGTGTTGGGCGTTGGCGGCGTTCGGGCATTGCAAACCCTTGGTCTTGAGCCATCGGTTTATCACCTCAATGAAGGTCACGCGGCGTTCTGCCTGCTAGAAGTGTGCCGGTTAGACATTGAGAAAACGGGCAAATCGTTTTACGACGTTGAAAAAGCGGTGCGCGATCGCTGCGTCTTCACCACTCATACACCCGTTCCGGCCGGGCATGATGTGTTTTCCGCCGATCTGATGGATTCGTTCTTCGCAAACTACTGGGATCAGCTTGGGTTATCCCGCGAACAGTTTTTGGCGCTGGGGGCGCGGCGACTGGGCGATCCGTGGGAGCCATTTGGTATGACTGTTTTGGCATTGCGGCTGTGTCGCTCTGCCAATGGCGTGAGCGAGTTGCACGGCAAGGTATCGCGCAAGATGTGGACGGTCATGTACCCTGACAAGTCGGAAGATGCGGTTCCCATCGGCTACATTACCAACGGCGTTCATGCGGCAACCTGGGCGGCTCCGTTAATGCAGGATTTATATAGCCAGTATTTGGGTGACGATTGGGCAACTCAGGCGGTTGATCCGGCAACCTGGGCAAACGTCGACCATATCCCCGATGAAGAATTGTGGAAGCGCCACCAAATTCTCAAGCAACGGCTGATCGCGCATACTCGCTACAAAATTCGTCAGGCACGGCAGCAGCGCGGCGAAGACGGCAGCACGATCGAGGCAACCGAACGTCTGCTTGACCCCACCAGTTTGACGATTGGGTTTGCCCGTCGCTTTAGCCCCTACAAGCGGGGGGATCTACTGCTTCGGGATGCCGAACGTGCGCTAAAGATTTTTAGCAACCAAGAGCGCCCAGTGCAGATTATTTTTTCGGGTAAAGCGCACCCTAGAGACGAGGAGGGCAAGCGCATCATTCAGCGGGTGATCGAGTGGTGTCGCAATCATGGCAGCGTCAACGATCGGGTGGCATTTATCGAAGATTACGATATGCACACCGCGCGGAAGTTGGTGCAGGGTGTAGATGTGTGGCTTAACAATCCCCGTCGCCCCCTCGAAGCGTCGGGCACTAGTGGTCAGAAGGTCTGCTTTAACGGGGGGCTGAATTGCAGCGTGTTGGATGGCTGGTGGTGCGAAGGCTATCAGGAAGATGCCAATGGCAAGGCGCTAAACGGTTGGGCAATCGGCGAAGACGCCAACACTAGCGACCAAGCGTTGCAAGATCGGATCGATTCTGAGTCGCTATATCGCTTGCTCGAAGAGGACATTGTGCCCCTTTACTACGATCGCGATGCAGATGGCATTCCCCACGGCTGGATTCGGATGATGAAAGGTTCCCTAAAAACCAACTGTCCAGCGTTTAACACGCACCGCATGATCGCAGATTATGTGGCACAAGTGTATGCACCGGGAACGCAAACCTCGTTAGCCGTAACGTTAGCCAAAGTTCCTCAGCAAAACAGCCTCTAGTAGATGGTCAAGGTTAAGTCGATGGGTGAATGAGTAGAGGGGTAGATGAGTGGAGGGGTAGATGGGCTGGATTACTGAGCGACCCATCCACCCATTAACTCTCTAACCCCTCCACTCCTAGTCCCTCATTTCAACTTTGACAAACTCCTAGGGGTTCGTACGTTGACCATCCTCATCATCGGCTCAGGGCTGGCGCTGCGTTCGATACTGGGGAGAACCAAGGGGCAAATGCCGAATCATGAGAAACCCTCCTCAGCCCATTCCTGATGCGTTGATGGGCATCACGTCACGGTTTAGCGAAGCGGCGCGCTGGCGGTTTGCCTCGTTGCCTGCGGGCGATCTGGTAGATGCCTTCCGCGATCGCCCGATTCCTTTTTTCAAGTTGCCAGATGAGTTACAGCCGTTCCAGTTTGGGTTAGCGTCTACGTTGCCCATTCCTGGCGTTGTCATTGATGGTGGGCGGCGATCGCGGCAACTGGCTCAATGGCTGCAAGAGGTTGATCCCATCTCGCTCAACTACAGTGCAGGCGCACCAGACGGATTGATTTTAGAAGCGGGGGTGCGCGATCGCTGGATTATCAACACGTTTGATGACCCAGAGGTGCGAAGGGCTGCCCAACAGTATGAACAGCGCAAACATGCCAGCCAAGGACTTCATTTTCTACTCATTCAACCCGACGATTCTGGAATGACGTACACCGGATTTTGGTTGTTGCAACGTCTAGACCCTGCAAACGCAGTAGAATGAGTCCTAGTCTCTAACCCTGATTGTGCTTATGTCTCACGCGAAAATCGGCATCATTGGCGGGAGCGGTCTCTATAAAATGGAGGCGCTGACTGAGGTAGAAGAAGTGCGTGTCGAAACGCCGTTTGGTGACCCATCGGATGCGGTGATTTTGGGGACGCTGAACGGAACGCGGGTTGCCTTTTTAGCGCGCCATGGGCGACATCATCATTTGCTACCAACTGAGCTACCATTTCGAGCCAACATCTATGCGATGAAGAGTTTGGGGGTTGAATACCTGATTTCAGCGTCGGCGGTGGGATCGCTGAAAACAGAAGCGAAGCCGCTCGATATGGTGATTCCTGACCAATTTATCGATCGAACCTGCCATCGCATTTCGACGTTTTTTGGCGAAGGCGTCGTGGCGCATGTGGGCTTTGGCGATCCGGTGTGTCTGGCGTTGGCGAGGATAATAGGGGATGCGATCGCAAGTTTAAACTTAACCGATGTTACCTTGCATCGAGGTGGAACTTATGTCTGCATGGAAGGACCTGCCTTTTCGACCAAAGCAGAATCGAATCTGCATCGGAGTTGGGGCGCAACGGTGATCGGCATGACGAATGTTCCCGAAGCGAAACTGGCTCGCGAAGCGGAAATTGCCTACGCCACCCTGGCGCTGGTGACAGACTACGACTGTTGGCATTCTGATCACGATAGCGTTACTGTTGACATGGTGATTGCCAATCTTCAGCGCAATGCCGTAAATGCTCAAAAAGTGATTCAAGAAACGGTGCGGCGACTGACGCAAAATCCACCCCCTTCTGAAGCCCATTCGGCGTTGAAATATGCAATCTTAACTCCGTTGGATAAAATTCCTGATGCTGCTAAAGAGAAGCTGAATTTACTGTTGAAGAAGTATCTCTAACGGATTGCCTGTGAAGTTACCCATCAAGCGCTTGACCCAAGGCTTGCTAGAGACGATCGCGGCACAGGCTCGCGCAAGCCCCCGTCAGCGCCAAAACTACAACTTTCATGACCTTGATGACCGGGTTCAGCGATTTCTCAACGTTTTGCAACCCGGCACCTATGTGCGTCCGCATCGCCATCGCCGCGACTCAGAGGTGAACGGTTTTGAGTTTTTTTTAGTGCTGCAAGGCGCGATCGCGCTGCTGATTTTAAACGAACAAGGCGAGGTTCTCCAAATAGAACGGATCGTCGCCCACGGCGAAACTCGCGGGGTTGAGTTAGCCGAAGGAACCTATCACACGTTAATTGCCCTGGAACCCGATACGGTGATGCTGGAGATCAAAGAAGGACCTTACGATCAGACGGCGGACAAAGAATTTTTAGAGCAATTTCCATCGGAAGGCACGATCGAGGCTCAGCACTGGGTCAAAACCTGGGAGGCGTCTGTTTAGGCGGCGCTTTTTCACAAAAGTTCGCAGGTGCTGCTGAGTTCTCCGCATTTCATCTGTTGAGGCACCACGTTTTCCCTCTACCCGATCGTCGTTGTGCCTCAGTTCTCAAATTCCCTGTAAACTGTTTAGCGATCGCATTCAGCTAGGAGTTTTGTGAATCCATGCCTGTTTCTCACCGGGTCAGATCTATTCTTTCGTTACTCAAAAAATCGGTTGGTTGGAATATCGTGATGGCAGGCTGTATTGCGATCGCCCTTGCTGCGATCGCAGCGCCCTCTCAAGCAATGCAGGCTAGCGTCAGCCCTACCCGTCCTCAGCTAGGCGATACGCTGTCGGTCGTCTTGCCGGCCCAAAGCACAGCGCCAACTGTCACAATGGGCGCAAAGACTTATCCTATGTTTGATATGGGCAACAATCGATATCGCGCTCTGCTGCCTACCACACCCTTAGATCGTCCGGGGAATATTGCCCTCAAAGTGAATGCAGACAGCGACATGCAAACGCTGAATGTCACCTTGCGAAATCGCTCCTTTCCGACTCAGCGCATTTGGCTTCCCCCAGGAAAAGATGGTGACGGAACCGATCTAGAGTTTGATCAAGTCGATGCGTTTAAAGCGATCGTCAGTCCGCAGAAGTTGTGGAGGGGCAAGTTTATCCGTCCTAACAATGGTGAAGTAACCACGGGATATGGCTTGCGACGTTACTATAATGGCGTCTTTGCCAACGATTATTATCACCGAGGCGTTGATTATGCAGGCAGTTATGGATCAGCGATTCTTGCGCCGGCGGCAGGGCGAGTCATGCTCATCGGTCGAGAATCGCAAGGCTTCAAAATTCACGGAAACTGCATCGGCATTGACCATGGGCAAGGCGTAGAAAGCATTTTCTTGCACCTGAGCAAAATTAGTGTGAAAGAAGGCGATCTCGTTCAGGCGGGGCAAACGATCGGAGCATTGGGCAATACTGGGGCATCAACAGGTCCTCATCTGCACTGGGGTTTATATGTTCATGGGCAATCGGTTGATCCGACCCCTTGGCGAACAACACAGGTGGAATAAGCGATAGCGGTGATCGACCAAGGCTCGCTCGAACCCCGCTTTCTCACTTGGCTTTAGACCTGCCCGAAATTGGAGGGTGGGTTAACAGAAGAGAGCACACTCCGCCGCAGTTTAGCGATCTTCGCTCACACCAATGCTCTACATCACACCAATGCTCTACATTTAATATCTATATCTTTAGACAATCCATGCCTTCCTACCTCAGAAAGATTGTCCCGTTGTAACTTCCTACTAAAGTTTTCAGTAGGTGAAAAACCGTTTTAGGAAATTCACCCTTTTCTACTCATTCTTTGCTTTAAGTGAGGGTATGAGTTGTAGATTATCTTTACTGGGAACTTACTTTTTATGGAAAATCCACAAGATCTAATTAAGAAAGCTAAGGATGCGCTGCCCAATGTGACGCCAACGCCTCCCGATCTTAAAAAAGAATCTTCAGTCCACGATTTAAAATCTCGGTTAGAGTGGGGCGAACCTGCCCTCACTATTCTTGATACTCGCCCTCGCGAGGCGTTCAACAATAGCCATATTTTAGGCGCGATGGACTTTCCAATGGATGAACTCGTAGAGCTATCGAAAAATAACTTTGAAACTCAGCGAGACATTTATGTGTATGGTGCAAACGACGCAGAAACGGCTGAAGCAGCAACTAAACTGCGGCAAGCAGGCTTTCAGAGCGTGGCAGAAATCAAAGGTGGACTAGACGCTTGGAAAGCGATCGCAGCCCCCACCGAAGGTATTTCCGACTCTCGCACCGAG
The DNA here is from genome assembly GCF_010091945.1 of Myxacorys almedinensis A. GTDB lineage: Bacteria > Cyanobacteriota > Cyanobacteriia > Leptolyngbyales > Leptolyngbyaceae > Myxacorys > Myxacorys almedinensis. The sequence continues at coordinate 44,526 of NZ_WVIE01000021.1, read as the reverse complement.
CCGCCTTCTCACGCCTATAATGTGGCAGAAAATGTTGCATTTCACGCCAAAACTCAAGAGATTGACTTCAAAAAATAGCCGTTAAAGCGCCTGCCATTCTGTTACGAAAGGCGGACAGGACGAACCGAAAGAATTCAATGAAACTTGGCGATTCTTTAGACTGAATTGCCAAGTTTTTCGTAATCTTTTACTTTGCAAATTGCTATGTGCGGTCGATTTTCCCAAACCCATTCTGCTGAGAGCATTGCAAAACTATTTCACCTGCAAACGATTCCCGATTGGCAGCCGCGCTACAACATTGCCCCCACGCAATCGATTCCAGCGATCGTACAGTCTGCCCAGCATCGAGAGTTCAAAAAATTTCGCTGGGGGTTGGTGCCTTCGTGGGCAAAAGATGTGTCGATCGGGTCAAAACTCATCAACGCTAGAGCCGAGACGGTTGCCGAAAAACCCTCGTTTCGCGATGCGTTTCGGCGGCGGCGCTGTCTGATTTTGGCAGACGGTTTCTACGAGTGGAAAACGCAGTCTGGTCAAAAACAGCCATTTTACATTCGGCTAAAAGATGGCTCGCCTTTTGCTTTTGCGGGCTTGTGGGAACGCCGAGGTGCGGCACAGGGTGAGATGCTAGAAACCTGCACGATCATTACGACAGATGCCAATGACAGCGCCGCAACAGTACATAACCGAATGCCTGTGATTCTTGACCCAGATGAGTACGATCGCTGGCTCAATCTTGATGCCGATGCCATTGATGACCTGCGATCGCTCCTTGATCCCTACTCACACAATCTGACAATCTATCCCGTCGATCGGGCGGTCAACAGCGCAACTTATGATGCCCCAGACTGCATTCAGCACGTCGCCTGAATCCTTAGCCTCTTTTATTCCTTACAGGCTAATAAGGGTAGGGAAGCCTCACTTACATTAAGGCGAAACTGAAGCAGCATCAGCCGCCGCTCCCAAGCTGGGCAAATTGGCAAACTGATCAGCGGGTGGAAAGGTTTTTTCTGCGGGCACCCCTGGTTGACCCAACACATCGGCTTGCCCTTCGTTAAACGTAACCAAAACTCCGCCTGCATTTCCAGCCCGGATCACCACTTGCTTGGTTGCCGTCCAGGTGTTTTGCGTCCCCTCTGGCAAAACACCTTCAAACTCAGTTTTGCCATCTGCCACGATCCGCACCCACGACTGATCCGTCGTCGTTACCCCGATCCGCACCGACTTTTGCGCGATCGCGCTCGGTTGGCTACTGACGGCGGTGTTGCCTGCCCCCGCCTGAGCAGGATTGACAGGGCCCAACGTTACTGCCGGAATGGGCTGAAGATTTTGCGGCTCAATCGTTGCCACCGGAGACTGAGAGCGATTCATCAAAAACGACAGCCCATTGACAGCCGCCACAATGAGCACCATATAGAGCAGATACAAGTGCATCGGTCGCAACTGCGCTCCGGGCAAACTCCGCCACGACGAGTGCCTCCGACGGGCGGCGGGCAGCCCTGGAATGGTCGGAAACTCGCTCGCAAACTGAACGCCATTTAGCCCGATCGCATTGGCATACTGACGCAAAAAGCTATGAATATAGACCGCTTCGGGCAATTCCTCAAGGTTGCCCTGCTCGATCGCCCGCAACAACCGGGGCTGAATGCGAGTCTTCCCGGCGATCTCTTCTAGAGGAATCTCTTGCTGCTGGCGTAGGTCACGGAGCCGCATCCCTAGCTCTGTCAGGCATTCTGACTGCTCTCGATTGTGCTGGAGAACCTGCTTCTTCATACGCTACACTCCTTCACCTGCGCTGACAATATCACAACTTACCGGATCACTATGAGAGTTTAAAAGGGACTTCAACGACGAAATTTCAGAGGGCGTTAAGGGGCGATAGTGCCCTAACGCAAGCAGAGTGCTGCCTTGCTGGAGATGAATAGCGCCGATCGCGCTGCGATGAAGCCGCCGGACAGGATGCCCCAATTGCTCGGCAACGCGGCGAATCTGCCGGTTTCTGCCTTCTCGAATCACGATTTGCAACTGCGTCTCAGCCTCTAGGCGGCGCATCACCTTGACGTTGGCAGGCAGGGTCAGCCGATCGTCTAACCAGACTCCTGCTCGCCAGTGTTGAAGAGTTGCCTCCGATGGCGACCCCTCTACCCAAACCTCGTAGGTTTTAGAAACATAATGGCGAGGATGGGTCAGGTAATGGGTTAGCTCACCATCATTCGTTAAAATCAACGCTCCGGTCGATTCTATATCCAAACGCCCCACCAGGTGAAGTCCTTGGTTATACCGAAATTTTGGCGGCAGTAAGTCTAAAACAGTAGCACGATGCTGGGGATCGGCGCAGGTAGAAACTACACCAGCAGGTTTGTGTAGCAATAGGTACAGATGGGGGGGGCGCGCAGCCTGCAATACTCGCTTCCCATCGACTTCAACCACATCATGAGCAGGATCGGCTTTCTGTCCCCTGTGTGCGATCGCGCCGTTGAGCCGCACGCGCCCAGCCCCGATCAACTCTTCCGCTTGGCGGCGAGAGGCGATCCCCCACCGAGACAACAATTTTTGCACCCGTTCTTGCATGACAAATTCGATGACGAAACCCTCAAAACTGCGGAACTTAGAACAACACCTAGAACGAATTACAGAAGCAACATCTGTATAAATACTAATATGTACAAATACTACACGATAGTGGATTCCGTCAAATGGCGCAAATCTCCTACGCCTACCAGCAAGTTGGGCAACGAGGCAGAGAGAAGGCTGTCTCAGCCTACAGCGAGAAATCTAGATTCAACGGCGAAAAAATCTTAGATTTCAAATTCAAATCTTCTATGTCATTTTAATAACGAGGAGTTACTGAAAGGAATCACGATTTGTACGCAAGCACCGCCAGTTTTTGGGTGATTTTTGGCACGAACCGAACCCTGATGGGCTTCTATAATCTGACGCACGATCGCCAGTCCTAAACCACTGCCACTGCTATACTGCACCGGAGCCGTCGTCACTCCGCCTTCGCAAGATCGATCTGGGCGCGATCGCGAGGGATCAGCCCGGTAAAACCGCTCAAATACATGAGTTAGGGCTTGTTCAGGAAACCCTTCTCCCTGATCAATCACCTCAATTTTCAGGCAAGGGGTTGACCCAGATTCATGCAGGTCAATCTGAACCTGCACAGGTTGCCCAATGGGGCTGTACTTAATACTATTATCAAAAAGGTTGAGAAAGACTCGGTGAAATCGTGCCTCGTCTACCTTTACGATGGCTGATTCTAGCCCCGTGTGGCTCAAGTATACCTGCTTTTCCGTGGCAAGGGGGTCAAGGCTGTTCCACGCGGCATAGATAATCGGAATAAGGTCTACCTCCTTGAGCCGGAGTCGCTGGCTCGGATTCATCTCAAGCTGACCGAGATCCAGCAATTCTTGTACCAGCATACTCAGCCGAATAGTTTCATGCAGCAGTCGGTCTACCCAGTCTCGCAGGGGTAGCTCTAGCCGAGACTGCAAGGTTTCCGCCACCAGGCGAATCGAGGTTAGTGGTGTCCTCAGTTCGTGGGCAACATCAGATGCCCAGCGATCGCGCTGCTGAGTCAGAGTAAGGGCTTCTTGTCGATTTTCCAGAAACACGCCCACGTTTCCTTCTGCCAGGGGAAATGCCGTGCCTCGGAGGGGCATCGGTCGGGGATCAGACACATTTTCGGTGTCAACCGCCGCCGGATAAAAGATCCAGTCGCGTTGCCGGGGTTGCTGAGAGTTGCGAGTTTTTTCGATCAGCGAATCGAGTTCGTACGATCGCACAAGTTCTAGCAGCAGGCGTGGGGGATGATGCACGCCGGGGGGAAAGTTTAGCAGCTTATAGGCTTCAGGGTTGTGCCAGAGAAGTTGATTTTCTTCATCGACCTGTAAAAAGCCGATGGGGGCAGCGTTGACGATCTGTTTCCAGGTTTCTAGGCGCTGCTCTAACTCGTGGTTAAGTTCCTGATGGTGCGCGATCGCGAGGGTCAGTTGCGAGGTCAGCGAAAACCCAACCCCGGCCTGATCTGCCTTAAGAGCATGGGTTAGCTGCTTTAGTCGAGAACTCAACCTGAGGCGATAGATCAGTAATGCAGCACTACCGATCGCAAGTCCGAGCAGAAACCACAAAACGCTCACGGCAGAATTTGGAGGTAAAAAGGGCGGTGCCAGTTGGAAACTGATTTGCACTAGCAATGGTAGTCACTAGAAACACCGTTTACAACCCTACGGGATGAATTGTGCGATCGCCAGAAGAGAAAAGATCTCACAAGATAGCCCTTCCTACCGGGATTACCTACTGCCGGAAAATCAGCCAAATCGGTACCCAAATCCGCGGACGGTGACTAGATATTCAGGAGTGCTGGGATCGCGCTCTAATTTTTCTCGCAGCCATCGAATATGAACATCCACCGTCTTGCTTTCGCCAATAAAATCTGGACCCCAAATGCGCTCTAGAAGCTGATCACGAGACCAAACCCGCTTGGGATGCGTCATAAATAGTTCTAGCAACTTAAATTCTTTTGGCGAGAAGTTGACGAGAACCCCTCGAACGATCACGCGACATTCTTCTGGATAAAGGGTAATGTCTTGATAGTGCAACATTGCTGCTTTGGGCGCAGCCTGAAACTGCTGATGCCGCCGCAGCAATGCCCGACACCGAGCCACCAGTTCACGCATACCAAATGGCTTTGTGAGGTAGTCATCTGCCCCCACTTCTAAACCGACGACCCGATCGGTTTCACTGCCCTTGGCACTCAAAATTAAAATGGGGACGCTGTTGCCTTCGCGACGCATGAGGCGACAGAGATCTAAGCCGTTGACGTAGGGCAACATCAGATCGAGGATGATGAGATCGATGGGGGTTACGGCTCCTTGGGTGGCGCTAGATGGGTTTCCCAGGGAGGCTTGCAGCATATCTAAACCCCGGCGACCATCGGAGGCGGTAAGGACTTCGTACCCTTCTTCAGCCAAGGTAAACGCGATCGTATCTCGAATCAAATCTTCATCTTCGACAATCAAAATACGTCCGAGCGTAGACTTGAACGGAGCGGTCGTAGCTTCTGTCAGGAGAATGGATGGCATAACGATCCAGGACGTTAATGAAACGATTAAAATAGCTGTGTTTGGGCAATTCTACCATTGATCAGAATTGCAGTATGGATTGATACCGTTTCTTTGGGTGGGTTTCGCTGATGTCCCTAAAATAGCAGCAGCCACACCGGAATCATGAGCAGAATGCCCACGGTGCTGAGGGCAATGCAACTCGCGGCAAGGTCGCGATCGAGGTTATATTCTTCTGCCAAAATCAAGCTTGCAAAGGCGCTGGGCGTGCCTGCCATTAAAATCAGCGACAGCCTCACGTCTCCCGACAATCCTAACAGAGTTGTCCCCACGCTTACGAGAGCCGGCAAAATCAGCACCTTGAGCAAGACCGGAACGATCGCTACTTTTAGGCTACTCAAGCCCTGAAGTTGACCCAAGCGCATTCCCATCAACACAAAGGAGGCAGGAATCACAAACAGCAGCGAGGAATTGACGATCGCATCGCCCCATGCAGCAAACTCGACAGATTGGGTGAAATAGCTAGCGGCAAAGGCCCACAGGGTTGGCACGGTCAGAATATCTCGTAGCAAGATCCACCAATGATTGGGTTGCTCGGATCGCCCGTAATAACTTGCGAGCAGAACGCCAATGCCGTAGGTGCCAACGAGATTTTGCGTCACGCTAAACAGCACCGCCCAACTCATATTCCCCTCTCGAAGCAACCCTGGAATGATGCCCAACCCAACAAAGCCTGTGTTACCCAGCATCGAAGCGATGACAAACGTACCTTGGTGAGAGCTATCGAGGGGCGGAATCAGAGACCGCCAAAACCCTGCGCCAGACACCTTTAGGGCAACTAAGACCCGCAGCGCCAGCCACGACAACACAATTCCAGTACCGAGGGTGGCGATCGTGATTACCGGAGCCAAACTCAGGGCGGGGTCAAAATGGGTCTGTCGTGCCAAACCAAAAATTTGCCACGGGACGCCCACCCAGTAGAGACTACGACCTAGAAATCGAGGAAAGGTTTGGGGGAGAAACCGAAGCGCGATCGCACCTAGCCCTGTCCACAAAATTAGAGGAGTATACGCATGGAAAAGAACCTCGATCATGCCCGCTGCACCGGGGGACACTGCCTGACAATCTTAGCGAATCAGAGACGCATTATCTTAAGCATTCTGCGGATGGCACCATTTTCCAGCCCGATCGCTCGGCTCTACTGCCAGTCTTTGATGCGCCACTGATTATCTTGACGCACCATCGTATATTGAACTCGCATATCCCGATCATTTTGGGTATCAGCAGGCTGACCTCCCTGAGCATATTTTCTAATCTCTGTCACCGTTGCGTTTACGGTTGCCTGGTTGGGATCGCTCTGGCTCACCGCTACTCCGTCGATTTTCACAGCATGTTCGTAGGCAATGGATAACCTGTCTCGCTTGGCTTCTTCTGCGTTGCGTTGCCATTCAGACAGTTTGGGTTCTACTAACACCTGAGCGAGGTTTTCAGTAGAATGGGTCTGCCCCATGGCTTCTTGCTTAGCGCTATACCAAGCGTCTAACATCGCCTGAGCCGTGGCTTGATCCATCTCTCCCGAAATTGCAACTGGTTCAGAAGCGTCGGGTAGAGGGACAACCGGCTGATCGAGTTGGACAAGCAGTGGCTCCGATGCAGGACTAGCGCCGCCCCCCACCAGCGATCGCACAGCTTTGATCAAACCAAACCCGATCAAACCTGCCGCTGCCACCCCCAGTAACAAGAGCGGCAAGCGAACCTGCTTCCGCGAGGTCGCGGTGGCTCCATCTCCTCGCCGGGTCGTCTCTACTGCCGCCCCATTGCCGTTGCGGGGGTTCCCCGATCCCGACGCATCGCCGCTCCGGGAAGACCGACGAGGCGCTTGAGGTCGCCCAGAAGAACCCGTTGTCTCCTGCAAACCGCCTTCAGGCGATCGACTGGCATAGCGCTCTGCCGCAGGCAAGGTTGCAATACCCGCTGCTTCGGTGGAGGCGAGCGTTGCCGTTGCCCCCCGATCCCCCAAGGGATGAACCGAAACTGCCCCTGTAGATCGCCCGTTGCGTGCCGCCATTCTGCCGTCGTACGCTGTTTCATCCGGCACTCGACGGCTCCAACTCTGGGAAAGAGACCAATCGTGACGGTTTTCGGCTTCGGTGGGCAGTTCTTCGAGATACGCCTGCACTTGCTCATCAGAAAAATAGTCTTTCAGCAAGGCTTGCCGCTTGGCTAAATCGCGAAAATGGGGGAAGACTTCATCTTGCAGCCATTGTTCGGCATATAAACAGAGACCAGGCAACAGATCAGGAGCACCTTGAGAGTGTTCGCGGATAAACGCAATTTGTTCGTATTCTTGACTGAGTTCTAAAACTCGACTGGCTTCTTCGGTTTGCCCCAAAAGCAAGGCGCAAACGGCTTGTTCTAAATGAACATCTTGACGGCTTCCTAACCGCGCCAACATTGCCTTGGCTCGCCGAATTGAGGCTGGCTGCTGCTGGGCAAAACCGCGACCGAGCAGGGCATAAACTGCCAGATAAGTTGCCACTGCCGACGGGCGACGGGATTCTTCTTCAAACAATGCCTGCTGCTCTTCGGCTGTCAGGTAGCTCCGCAATTGCTGAATAAACCGCAGAAAGTCATCGATGCTCAACCCAGACTGATCGTTTCCTGTGCCATCGATACCGCCTCGTTCGTGCAGCATATCTTGCAACAGGCGAATCCCTTGCTGGCGATCGGCTTGGTTTTCAATTGGTAGAGCGAGTAGCTCTAAGATTCGGTAGGGACGCAGCTTGAATAGATCCGACTGAATTTCGCTGCGGACGCTGGCAAATAGTCCTTCTCGCAGTAGGAGTTCTTGCCCTGTTTCAAGGGCTTCTGCGGCATTTTCGTACTGTCCTTGATGCCACTGTTCGCGTCCTAGTTCTAGACATGCCAATGCCAGGGTAAGCACAATGTCGGGCAATACCAGCTTTGGATCGCCGAAGCGCCCGTCTCGCAAACTGGCTGTGCCACTGCTGAGATAAGGACGCCCCAGAGTCAGCACAAGTTCATATTCGCCCAGTTCTTGCAAAACCAGAAGTGCACCGATGAGGTGGCGATCGTCGATTTCAACAGTCGGCGTATGGGCATCCCCGGCTGCATCGCCAAGACTTTCTGAGGGATGCCGTGCGCCATTTGCCCCGGTCAAACCGTCCGTCAAACCAGAGTTTAGCTCCTCGTAGGTTGATGCCAGAAACGTCTCATCATACTCTTGGCGTTTCTCAGGGTTAGACAGCACCCGGTATGCCTCATCCAGCAAGCTTTTGCGTGTTGCGATCGCGGCTTCAGAATACTCTCGGCGCGGAAGCTGGAGGGTGCGATCGCGATGAGCCTGCCGCACCTGCTCAGACGTTGCCTGATTGGGCAGACCAAGAATCCGATAATAATCGAGCGGTATACGCACGGTTAGCTTCCCCACCAGTAGACAAAAGTGATCAATGAACGTGACGAATGAATGAGAGACATCATACCCCGTCTCGGGAGAAACGGCAGTTTACCCTAAAAAAGCGTAGCGATCGACTAATTTTTGTTGACTTTTAATCGACCCTTAGACCCGCATGAAGCCAGGCTATCCAATCAATGAATTTTTAACAGATAGATCTCTAACAATAGAATTTTCTAGAGAGCGATAAAAGGGATCAGACCTTAATTGAAAGTGAAATTTTGCATAGACAGGCAAGTTTTGCCGTTCTCCCCTTGCGAAGCGCCACGATTCGCCTTCAACTGTTTGATCTTTGACACATCAGAAAGCTATTTTAGATTAGATTATGAAGGCTGACGCTTTTTTGGGGTCAGGTCTGTCTTCTGGGTATTGCAGCGAGGTTGTCACTCTTATGGTTCAGGAAAGAGCTTTTCCCACATTTCAAACTGCTCCTGCCCAAGTCACGCGGGCAGAGGGGCTAATGCTTTACCAAGACATGGTGTTGGGGCGCTTTTTTGAAGATAAGTGCGCCGAGATGTACTACCGGGGCAAAATGTTTGGCTTTGTCCACCTCTACAACGGGCAAGAAGCCGTTTCTACGGGCGTGATTCGAGCGATGCGCCCAGGAGAAGACTACGTGTGCAGCACCTACCGCGATCACGTCCACGCCTTGAGTTGTGGTGTGCCAGCGCGCGAAGTGATGGCAGAACTTTTTGGCAAAGCAACGGGATGCAGCAAAGGTCGCGGCGGGTCAATGCACTTGTTTTCCGAGCCGCACCGCTTGCTGGGCGGCTTTGCTTTTATTGGAGAGGGCATTCCGGTGGCGACGGGGGCAGCGTTTCAGAGCAAATATCGCCGAGAAGTGATGGGTGATGAGAATGCAGATCAGGTGACTGCCGCGTTTTTTGGCGATGGCACCACAAATAACGGTCAGTTTTTCGAGTGCCTGAACATGGCAGCGCTGTGGAAGTTGCCCATTTTATTTGTGGTTGAAAATAATAAGTGGGCGATTGGCATGGCCCACGATCGCGCAACGTCTCAGCCCGAAATTTATAAAAAGGCGAGTGTGTTTGGCATGCCGGGATACGAGGTAGACGGCATGGATGTGCTGGCAGTGCGGGGCATTGCTCAAGAAGCTGTGGCTCGTGCCCGCGCAGGAGAGGGCCCAACCCTGATTGAGTGTTTGACCTATCGCTTCCGGGGTCACTCGTTAGCCGACCCTGACGAACTGCGATCGAAGGCTGAAAAAGAAGCCTGGTTGGCTCGCGATCCGATCAAAAAATTCTCTGCTTACCTGACCGAGCAAAATCTGGCAGATCAGCCAGAACTCAAAGCGATTGAGAAGACCATTCAATCGGTGGTGGAGGATGCGGTGCAGTTTGCGATCGATAGCCCTGAACCCGACCCCAGTGAGCTTTACAAATACATCTTTGCTGAAGATTAGGGCGGTGAAAGTGGATGGGTTGGTTAGTAATCGAATCCATCTCCTCCTCAACTCAATGTTGACCATCTATTGAGTGACCACACCAGATGAGTGACCACACCAGATCGCCCAACTCCTGTAACCCAAACTCCTGTAATACCCAATTGATTGTTCACTGCGACAGATCCTCGCCCCCCCTGCCTACGGCTCTCCCCCTTGGTGAGGAGGGACTTTTCGGCTCCCTGCTGGCTCAGGAGGGGTTGGGGGAGGTCGCACATCGATAGCAGTTACAGATTAATTTGGTATAACTATAGTCCTCCAAACTTTTGTATAGTGCTGATAGGACGTTTGGAGAAACCCGTATGGCTGTTATTACGTATTTGGCTTTGGTCGGTGGCGCGATCGCACTGGCATTCGGACTGTATACTGCCTTCCGTGCCATCAAGCTGATCTAACTCATGGTTCGTAGTTCGTAGCAAGGTCTAAGTTACGAACTACGCTTCTTTTGTAAACGCCCGTTCGGAAGACCGCTCAGTTTGAACACGTCATATAACGTTGAGCAGTACGTCGTCATGCCGAATGAAGCCGGACAAACCACATTTTGATACGTGAAATAGCGGTAGTGCAGCGAAAAGTATTCCCACTCGCCCATCTGGATGCGAAATAAGAAAATTAGAAAATCGGCTAACCGCAGCGACAGCGGAATCCGAAAATACATTCGTTGGTTGAAATAATTTGAGGCTGCTTCAATCGTTTGATTGACGGTCAGCGCTTCGTTGCCTAAGACCAGATCGCGACGCTCGGTTGCCGGATGCTCGATCAGATAGCCTACCACCTGAGCAATGTCATACCCGTGAATAAAGTGGAAGCTGCCATCGGCACTCAAAAACCGAATCAGCTTGATCCACTGCATTACGTCGGCAATGCCAGACGAGAGATGTGAGTAGGGATAGCGCTCTCCGCCACCGAGAACCAGCGTTGGGTAAAGCGTTGTTAGTTTGGGCGCGATCGCAAGTTTAGACAGCTTCTCATGACACCGATATTTCGAGCGAATGTACGGGCTGCCAATCTCCTCAGCTTCTTGAAGGACTTGATTTTCTCGGCTTAAAATACTTGCCGTTGAAAAATAGATCACTTGCTCACAGCGATCGGGGTCAAGCAGATTGATCAGCGTGCTCGTGCTCACCACATTGATCTCGTCAACGTGTTCTCCACCCCAATCGGTGTGCGCCACCACCGCACAGTCGATCGTTTGCAGGAGGTCTCGATACTGCTCAACGTCTCGCACGTCTGCTTGCAAAACCGTCACACCAGGGCGAGCATAAACGTCAATTTTCAGCTTGTCAGCCTGTCTGACGAGCAAAAACAGTTCATGGGTCGTGTTCTGGATTAACGATTCAACAATGTAGTGACCAATGCATCCACTTGCACCCGTCACGAAAATTCGCTTTGAGGTCATGAGAAAGGGGGTTAGAAGTTAGAGGGAAGGGAGTGGAGGAGCGCGATGAGCCATATATCATCCGTAGGAGCTATGAATTAACAGAATAAACTCAAAACCCCCAACTTACACCGCGATTCTCTCCAATCCTGACTTGAAAACCCCAATTTTTAGTGAGTTGGTGTGGCAAGTAGCTGATCGACTTGCTTCGCCGTTTCAAAGAAAAACGCCGCGTTTTCCTCAGGGGTTTTAGGTAGAATGCCGTGACCCAGGTTTAAAATATGACCCCGATGACCCGCTTTACGAATCGTATCGAGAATGCGATCGCGGATGAATTCCTTCGACCCAAATAGCACGCCGGGGTCGATATTGCCTTGCACATTCATCTCTTTGCCCAGGCGTGAGCGCGCATCTGCCATGTCTACCGTCCAGTCAACGCTGATGATGTCTGCCCCTGACTTTGCCATCCGCTCTAGAAGTCCACCGCTGCCACTGACGAGCAGAATCAGCGGCGTATCGGGGTGGGTTTGCTTGACTTGACGGAAGACGCGCTGCTGATACGGCAAAATGAACGTGTCGTAGTCTTGCGGGCTGACTTGCCCTGCCCACGAATCGAACATTTGCACCACCTGAGCGCCGCAGTCGATTTGGTAGCGGGTATAGACCGCGATCGCGTCTGCCAACTTTTCGAGCAAGCTGTGCAGCATGGCGGGCGTCGAGAACGCCATATTCTTAATCACAGAATAGGTTTTCGATCCTTTACCTTCAACGGCATAGGCAGCGAGCGTCCAGGGTGCGCCCACAAATCCTAGTACGGTCGATTGATTGCCGACTTCTGCTCGCAGGGCGTTCAGAATCGGTTTGATAAACGGCAGCGACTCTTCTGGCTCCAATGCCCGCAACGCATCGATTTGAGCCTGCGATCGAATCGGGTCTGCAATAATCGGACCTTTTCCTTCAGCAATGTCCATCTCGATCCCCAAGCCGGGCAACGGGGTGACGATATCGGAAAACAGAATCACACCATCAGGCTGAAACGCCCTCCAGGGCTGTAACGAAATCTTGATCGCCACCTCCGGAATTTCGGAGCGCTCTCGAAACGAAGGGTACTTCTCCCGCAGATCTCGATAGGCTTTCATGTAGCGCCCTGCCTGCCGCATCATCCAGACGGGGGGGCGGTCGAGGACTTCGCCGCGCGCTGCTCGTAACAAAAGTGGAATTTGAGAAGAACCCGTCATTTCAGCCTCTCTACGTGAATAAAATCTTTTGTTTTCTCCACTCCTTAGACTATCATCGTGAGTCGCTGCTTTCGCCGTTCTACCGGGGTTTGTAACAGTTTTGCAATAAATGAACGAACGGAAATTCAGTCATTTCTCTTCCTTCCGTCTTTAAGCTTTGACCCCTAAGAATGATTAATTTTCCAGAGCCAATTTCTATTCTGAACTCAATTACATCCTGTCTTTAATGGGGTTCAAAACATGTCTAAATTTTTTGCTGCAAATGTTGCTTTGATGACTGCTCTAGCGATCGCTCCTGCGATGCCTGCTTTGAGCCAAACTGCTCCGGGGACGACTACCGCCCCTGGCACCACCACCACACTGCAAGAAGCGGTTGAGTATGGCAGAGAAGGGCGCAACGGTTATTGGGGTTTGCTTGGTTTGCTGGGTTTGTTTGGTTTGATGGGGCGCAAAAGCAGCAGCCGCGACGAAGTAGGCGGCACAGCATACCGTGATCCGAATGCGGTTGGCACGACGCGCGATCGCTACTAACAACTCCCTCAACTTGTCTATCCTCATCCGTAATTGATCTCTCCCAATTACGGATTTTTTAATGCAAATCGGCATCCCAAACGCCGATGTAGATGCGATCGCTACTATTGCGCTCGATTACGCCCTTTAGGTTGCCCTGCTCAAACGAGTACTGATTGGTCTGGCGAGCGGCAACCTGCTTCAGGGCAGAAAGCACCTTCAGCGGCGCTTGGCTCCCCATCATGCCGTTGAGGGTGACTTGCATGATCAGCGGATCTACAGAGTTGGCAAACGAGGCTTCCGTTTGGCGAACTTGACCAGAGCCGCGATCGAACAGGTACGCCAGCGAAATTTGGTCAGGAACAGGTTCATACAAGGCGCTTTGGGTATCGCCCCAATAGCCGCGTTTAGTCTGAACGGGCTGACCGAGCGCGCTTTGCACCTCTTGCACGGAGGTTCCGATGGGGAAACCGGGGATGCGAGATGGTTTTTTTTTAGAATCGCGATTTTCTGGCGGGCGTGTCAGAAGTTGCTCAACGGCGCTTTCTGCCTCGACGGGCGGTGGGGATTGAACATCTGGAGAGGGCACTGGCGAAGGGCTGGGGCTAGGGGAGACGGGTTCCGGAGACGCTTCAGGAGTTGGAGTGGGGGTGACAGGGGGAATAGAGGGGCTAATGGTGGGAGATGGGCTGTCTGCCACGACTGGGTCTGGCGGCTGCGATCGCCACCAAAATGCCGCGATCGTCACGCCCATCAGCGTCAGCCCTGACACTGCCACCAGCATCCACACCGCCCGCAGTCCAGGCTTGTGGGTAACCGAGCCAGGATCAAGGGTGCGTGCGATCGCAGGGGTCGCCATGGCAACGGTTGCCGGAAATGCCGAAGGAGGTTGCGTTTGCGAACTATAGGACGCAGAGCGCTCAGCCGCCACAGGCACCGTTGGGGCACCCGTTGAGATCTCCTCACTCGTCAAGGCATCGCTAAACAGCAGCGCCAGCCACTCATCTACGGTCGCCGGACGATGTTGAGCATCTAGCGCCATGCCCCGTAGAATCGCCTGATTAGTGGAAGCACTTAAGCGCCGTTGCAACTGGCGCGGTTCGGGGAGGGGTTGGTGTTGCTGCAAAACAGAAGCCACAGGCACTTCTGCGGTAACCAGCGCATAAAGGGTGGCGGCAAGACCATACACGTCGGTGGCGGGGCTGCGTTTGCCCTGAGTTAGATACTGCTCAACGGGCGCATAGCCTGCCGAAATCATATTCGTGTGGGTTTGGGTCGAGCCAGGCGTAAATTCTCGTGCAATCCCAAAATCGATCAGCACAACCTCTTGAGTGCCGTCTCGCAGAATGATATTTTGCGGCTTCACATCGCGATGCAGCAAGCCGTTCTGATGCACTACTCGCAGGGCTGCCCCAATTTGGCGGATGTAGTGAATTGCCGTAGCTTCGGGCAGGGGATCATCGGGAAATACCAGGTCTTCGAGGGTTTGCCCAGCGATGTAGTCCATCACCATGTAAGACACGTTATCTTCAATAAAAAAGTCGCTCACCCGCACAATATTGGGATGAACGCACATGGCTAAGCGGCGGGCTTCATCACGAAATTTTCGTTGAAAGTCGGCAGCGTTACGATTGGCGCTGCGGGGAACACCCGAGACACCGTTTTGCAAGGTCTCATGTAGGGTTTTGATCACAACCACTTGATTAAGATACTCATGGGTTGCCTTAAACGTAATGCCAAACCCGCCTCGACCGATTTCCTCAGTCAAGATATATTTGCCGTTTTGTAAGGACTTGCCAATCAGCGAATTCATCATCTACAAGGAATGAGGAACTGAGAGTAACCCTGGTGGTCTGTCAAGTTTGAAATGAGGGATTAGGAGTCGATGGGGAGATGGGGAGATGGGGAGATGGGGAGTCTAGTAATCGGAACCATCGACTCATGCACCCCTTTACCCCTCAACTCAAAATCGCGCCACCATCGTTTAACGGATCGCCCATCATCAGGCTTCTATTTTAGTCATCGTGCACCGCCAACGGAATCGAACACCGCATCCGAGTGACAGTTTCTGACGGATGAGACGGCACAGAGAGGAGATCTAGCCGACCGTTCATCAAGGTCATCGCCGTTTGAGTCAAGAGCAGGGAAAACCCCGGCGCATAGCTTGCTTCTAGGATTTTTGAGAGTAACGGGGGGGCATCGGGTGGAGAGTGCAGGAGGTCGATGGGTTCTGCCAAGCCTGCATGAGAAGCATCGTTGCCACTCTGAGCGGGGCGTTCGTCTTCGATCACAATCGCCGCAAACGGCGGATGTTCCATAACCGTAAGCGCGATCGCGCCTGCTTGCATGAGAGAAACCGCGTTGCTCACCAGGCTCACCAGCACATATCGCAACCAGTTTGGATCGGCAAGCACATAAAGCGACTGATCGGGGTAGGCAATCTGAAATTTGAGGTTGCGATTTTCTGCCAGCAAATGAGTCAAGCCGTAGACCTCTTCCAACACCGTCTTTAGGGATAACGGCTGAATTTCCAGGGCGCTGCTGCCATACTCCGCTTTTGAGACATGAATAATTTCATCGAGCAACCGCACCAGTTTAAGGGCAGCCTCGTGGGCTTGGGCAACGAATTCTCGTTCTTCATCGGGGCTGTCGCACAGATCAGAGAGGATGAGTTGGTGAGAGCCAATCAGCCCATTGAGGGGCGATCGCAGTTCGTGAGATGTCCGTGCTAGAAATCCCGCTTTAAACTGAGCCAATTCTGTCGCCATGTGATGGGCGAGGGCGAGTCGCTTTAAAGCCGTTGAGTCAAGGGTTGATTCTACCGTCACAAGCTGTTTATCCAATCGTTGGTCATTCACGTTGGTCATTCACGTTGGTCATTCACGTTAGTCATTCACGTTAGTCTCTGTTCCATCTGTGCTGCCCAGAGCCTGCACCCTCGCTTCCGTTGCCAGATCGTTTGCATTGCCCACCAGATAATTTACGGCAAAATGACGTGATGAGTTATGGCAAGCAGACACCAAATCATAACACTTGATAATACTGTCTCCGAACCCGACGGATCGAGACACCGCTTCTGCTAGGGCAGAGTGATCTGAACCGCACCTTGACGCAAGATGTGCCAGTTAGGGTTGCTCCACTTCACCACTGTAGAAGGAGTCCCCGAAACGGCTGCATCCAAGTCTGGAAACTCGTCGGAAGATAAGGTAAGAACGTTGGGGAACTGAGCTTGGATGCCAGACATGGTAAGCAGGGCAGGCTGCCCAGAGCGGTTGGCGCTGGTGGTGGCTAAGGCTCCAGTTTGAGCCAAAATTGCTTGAGCGATCGCACCGTTGGGAACGCGCACACCAATGGTGGTTGGGTCGCTTGGATGCATCGTCACGGGGACGCGATCGCTGGCAGGTAACACCAACGTCAACGCCCCTGGCAGATAGGTTTCTGCCATTTGCTGCCAGATTTTGAGTTCCGCTTCGCTGCCAGTAACATATTGCCAGAGATCGGCGATCGCGCCTGCCATCAAAATCAGGGGTTTCTCAGCGCTGCGCTGTTTGGCTTGGAAGATCAGATCGGCGCGATCGGGTCTGGCGGCTAAAGCGGGAACGGTATCGGTCGGGAAACTAGCAAGGTGCGTACCTTCCAAAAGAGCCGAGACGAGGGCATCAAACGAAACTTGAGGCATAGCCGCGTTAATTATTTCTCCGAAATTCTTGCCAAGCCTGAACGAGATTGCCTTGCATCAGCCCGGACACCGCATTGAGTGTGTGCAACTCTGGCAGATTTGGGTTGAGCGCCAAGGCAGCATTGATCGCCGCTTGAGCCGCTTTTGGACGAAAATCATACAGATTGACAAACGCAAGATAGGCATAGGCATTCGGATTTGTTGGATCAAGCTTCACCACCGTTTCTAGCGCCGCGATCGCAGGTTCAACCCGCCGCCCCAGCACATTGGTCAGCGCCAAACCATAAGCAAACTCTCGATTTTGCGGTTCTTGCTGGAGGCGGTAGTCTAAAATTTGGCGGGCTTGCGCCACATAATCTTGCACCGGATCGTATTGATTTAATCGGTTGATTTCTTCAAAGATGACACTCAGTTCCTTCATGCCGGTGGGCATTTTGGTTGCCAGCGATCGCAGTTGCGTCACAAAATCAGGCTCTTGAGGGGCAGGGGCAGGAGCATTGGCAGCAAGGTTCAAGCGGAGGTCAGGAACGGCAATCTCATAAGTTTCTTGGGTCTCGCGATTGAGATAGGTCGCTTTCAGGGTGTAGGTGCCTTGGGCAGTTTTGGGAGGCAGGGCGGCTAGCCGTTCCACCACTTGGAATTGAGCAGTATCATCATTGGCAGAGGGTTGCAGATTGCCCAGCGCGATCGCATGATCATGAAACCAGCGCTCGTTGTCCCGGTGCCAAGTCAGCAACACTAAGCCCGATCGCAACTCCTGCCAAGACCCCGACCAGCGATAGGTGATGGGCATCGGCTGACCTGGGGCAACTTGGTTAGGAACCCGAACTTGCTCTAATCGCACCTTGGCTGACTCTCCTGTACCAGGTTTCACCTGCACCGTTGGCACAGTCCGATGATAGAGATGTAGCTGGCTGCGATCGGGCAATGCCCACGAGTTTTGCAACTGAAACTCAGGACTTTCAGCAATGGCGGCGGTGAGGATCGATTGCGCTTCGGGACGGCGAATTGACCCTTGATCGCCATCTTTTGTCACAAACCAAGAGAGCGATCGCGCATCTTGCTCGACCTGCCGCACGTTGGTTCCGACCTGCCGCCCATACACCTGAAAATTTCTCAGCGCCCCAAAATAATTGAGATTGTGTTGATTGAACTCTGGAACAGACGGGAGAACGCCGACGGTGCTCGTCAAATACGGTTCGGTTTGAATGATGTCGTTAACCACATCAGCATGATGCCAATTGTCTGCCAGCACGGCGCGATGCTGATAAGTATCTGAAAGCGGGGGCACCATGCCCGACGGCACCAACCCCAACCCCATCAGCAGCGCCGCCAAGCCCACTGCCCACCACCGAAACAGCCGCAGGCGATCGGGAAATAGCACTAACCCCTGCGCCAACAAAATCGCCAACACAGGCAGTAACGGCGCGATATAGCGATCGTCTTTGTTGACATTGAGCGAACACAGAAAATAGGCCCCAACCAAAAATATCAGCAGCCACCGAACCGACTGCCACCACGCGGCGTACACATCTTGGCGATAGCCGCGATGGCGTAACCCGCCATAATCTACAGAGGTGACCAACCGCCCCTTGACGATGGCAAATTCACGACTCACAACGGCACGCTTCCAGTACAGCACAAGTCCGACGAGGGCAATGATCAAGATCGGCAACGAGACCGATCGGGGCAGTTCTGTGAGATAAAACGTCCAAGCCGCGAGGCTAGTCAGGGGCGGATCGCCTTCTGCGATCGCAGCATCGATCGTCGCCCGTTTGCCAGAGGTCAAAATCAACAGCCAATTGGTGCGATACCACGGAAAACACAGGTAAAGTGCGATCGCTAGCCCAAACACTAGCTGAATCAGCTTGATCCAGCGCCGTTTGCCAATCGAAACAGCGCCCAGCCAGACGATCGGCGTTAGCAAAAAAAACAGCGTCGTTTGTTTCGTGAGCAATGCCAAGCCCAACGCTACCCCAAACGCCGCCGCCCACAACCACGGCATCACCCGCATCGGCATCGCCCCACCAAAACTCTGGAACCGCAAAATGGCACTCGCTTGAGCAATGTCTGTGAGCGGTTGCGGGGTTGCCTGCGGTTGCCACCGGTCTGCGACCTTCCAGGTTTCATCGCTGGCTAGCCACCACATCGTCAGACACCAAAAGCTGAGCGTTACCAAAGCCACCAACGGAAAATCAATCAAAAAATCCAATCGAATCGCATAAAGCCCAGGCAGCAGCAGGCATAACCCGGCAGCCCACAAGCCCACCTGAACGCTAAACAGCCGGATTCCTAACCCATAGACCGAGGCAAGCAAAACTGCGCCATACAGTAAATTGACCAGCGTTGCCTGATCTGCCCCTGCGCCAAACAATCCAATAAATGGAGTGGTAGAAATGTAGACAAACGGCGGAATTTTAGACGACAGCATCCAAAAGCTCGTCCACCACTCGCCAGAAAACCACTGCGGAGCTTGCAAGGCTTTCCAATAGTTCAGTGCCCCCGTCAAATAATCTGCCTGATCCCACGCGGGCACAGACTGATCGATCGCAAACCAGAGTCGGTCTGCGATCGCGCCGATTAGCCAAATGCTTCCCAAAATGGGTAATCCGTCAACCCAGGCTCGTTCTTTCGCAATCACGCACTCACCCCATTGTTGCCATTCGTGAGCCATCGGTCATCATTCGTAGTTGAGAACACGACCAAACTACGCCAGACAAACGATGAACTACGAACTAATCTGCTTGACCATCTTGATGTGCGGGATTCCCGCCTCGTCAAAGATGTCCCCTTCTGCGATAAAGCCGAGTTTTGTATAAAACTCTCTCACCGCGACCTGTGCGTGGAGTCGAACTTGAGCGAACTTTTTGCTTATCAAGCATTCTAAAGCCGATTCTGTTAATTTTCTCCCTATTCCTTGATTGCGAAACTCTGACAAAACGGCAAGGCGCTCTAGTTTAGCAACCTGGGGCGCAATCTCGCGCATCCGCACGGTTCCGACGGGCTGAGCCTCAACGTAGGCTAGGAGATGCATTGCCTGGTGGTCTTTTCCATCAAATTCTAAGGCCGGATCGATGCCTTGTTCGTGGTGAAAAACACAGGTTCGGATCAGAAAAATTGAGTCGCGATTGGCTCTGCCAAACTCCGAAGGATCGTGGGAAAACGGCGCGAGTTCAACGGATACATCAGACATAAAATTACGGGTGATCAGCAACTTTCAAAAATACTACTGGATCTGCTGGGGATGGGAGTGTGCGATCGCAGATGCAAATTTTAACCGCAATCTAACCCTCCGCTTATCTGCTACATGCGCTCACCTGAAGGAGTGCATCCTATAAAATGGACAGAACTGCTGTCGCTAAAGAATGACTGAACCCAACGAAATCATCCTGACCGAAAGAACATGCGCCTGAGTGGGGTCGCGCTTGGGTTGGCAAAAAACTTCAAACAGTTTGGACATGGAAAATACTCAAGGCTATCACGATCAAATCATCTTTGCCTTTGAAACCTATCATCCTAGCCTTTCATTGGTTGCTGAAGGCTCTGTCCTAGAAGCATTCAGATGGGAGTCTATCTTAATGAGCAAGCGAATCTCGAATGGGCGGAAACCCGTTTCAGCGTAGTTTATTGAACGTTAGAAATTCTTTCGGGAGCCAAAACTTTAAGCTGTCGAAAATAAATACAATTCCAGCCAAGCGTTTTTTGCAATCCATCTGATTCATCTATTGCCTACCCGACGGTTCCTCGGAGTTGCACTTGAGGCTAATCACCCGTCCTCCATGAACTGCGATCGTCATAATCTGAGCCACCATGGTGCTGATCTCTCCCGTTCCCGAATTGACAGGATACGCCGGAAAACAAGCCCCGCTCAGGCTCAGTCGAATGGCACTCCCAATCGGGATCTGAATGCAAGTCGGTTGAAGACTAACTCGCAAGGACTGAACCGCTTCACCGCGATCGCTCCGACGATACCCTTGCGAAAAATTGTAAACACTGCCATTCAGCTTCACTTCCGACAAAACCGCGCAGATATCAAAACTCGGCTGATCGGCGCTGCACTCCAACTCAACAACAATTTCTCCAGCCAAAGGCAATGCTTCAGTAAATGGCTCAGACGTGTAGGTGAGAATATCGCTACGACCATCGAGCGAGGCGCGATCGAAGGAACCACAGGGATAACAAGCGTGACCACCCGACGCGGGAACAGGTCGCCACGGATCGTGAACCATCACATCGGCAGGAGATAGCCTCTGGGGCGTGGAAACGAGAGAACCGTCGGTTTCGTCAATGCTGGCAAGCCCGGTGCTGCTGAGATAGAACGATGGGGCGGCGTTTGACGGAAATTCCGAAAAGGTGCGCCATTGATTGCTGCCCATTTCAAACAGCTTGATCGGCGGTTCGTTCACAAGCCCAGTGTCGATGCCTTTGAGAAACTGATCAAACCATCGCACTTGAGCGCGATCGCACCCACTCACCGCCGCTGCCCCATAATCGATCGCGCCTAGCCTGCGACCCCACGGCAAATGCGCCCACGCACCCACGATCAACTGCTGCACCGCACGACTTTGCTGATTCATCGCTTTGTAGAAATTTAACGTGCCGCGCATGTAGGTATCAAACCATCCGCCAATATGCAGCATTGGTAAATCAAAGTTTTCTAAATACGTGAGCGGCGATAATCGCTTCCAGTAAGCATCTTCAGGATCAGGATGGTCGAGCCAAGTTTGATAGAACGAATCGTATTCAGCTAACTCCTGCATGATTTGGGGGCGAGTTGGAACCCGATCGTAAAGCGGCAGGTTGCGAGCCGCGTCGGAGAATTTGAGAAAGGCGGCTTCATCCCCTTTCAGACGAGCGGTTTCAGCCCCAAGTTGAATCGCCCATGCCAAATTTGCAAACAGGCAAAATGCGCCCCCTTCATATGCCCAATCGCTATATAAATCGCCTGCCAACATTGCCGGACACAGCGCTTTGAGAGCAGGAGGGCGGTTAATCGCCGCATAAAGTTGAGTCATGCCTTGATAGGAAAACCCGTACATGCCCACAACGCCAGAGCTTCCGGGCAGAGTTGCTGCCCAATTGACGGCATCATAACCGTCCTCGATTTCATGCTCAAACAGCTTGAACTCTCCTGCTGATGTGCCTCGTCCCCGCACATCTTGAATGACCACCATATAACCCTGAGCCGCGTACCAGCTTGGATGGGCATATACCACAGTCGATGCGATCGCGCGTCCATAGGGCTGTCGCATCAACAGCACCGGAAACTCTCCTGGCTCGTCTGGGTAGTACACATCGGCATCCAACCGGACGCGATCGCGGGTCATCATCGAAACGGTTTTCATCATGGATCGAAGCGAGTTCTCAGAGCCACAGTACAGGACTAAAATCACGAGACTGAAAATTACGAGACTAAGAGCGGCATAGGGGCGCGGCGCAAAACTGCCAAATCTTCTGCATCGAGTTCGGCGGGGATGCCGCTGCGAATTAGTTCTGCAAAATCTTCGTTGGGAATCATGATGCACAGCATATACAGCCGATCCGAGCCTGTGTTGCGAAGTTCGTGAATTCCGGTTGCCGGAACGAGCAAGCTATCTCCGGCGCAAATTGGGACTTCTTTGCCATCGCAGTTGGCAACGCCTTCCCCTTTCAGCACAAAAAACATCTCGATCGCAAGCTGATGCCGGTTGGGAGGCGTCTTGCCGCCAACATCAAAAATTTCGACACAAAAGGTAAGGGAGAAATTCGCGATCGCAGGATCAAACACGATCGCGAGCCGGTTGGTATCGTGGGAACTGATGCGATAAGCCTGATAGTCACGAGGCGACTTGATCACCGGAATCACGCAGCGTTCATCATTCATCGCCTTATCCTTAAAAGTTCTTAGTACACGGTCGATTTCAGCGTTTTCTGATCAAATCATTAACCCCATCCAATACAGAATAAGTCGTAATTTAAAGTTGACAATTCAGAGTTAAGAAAGAAAAAAGCATTCCTTATTTTTCTACTTAAAATCACGCAATATAGTGCTTCCGTAAAGGATTACAAGACTGACATATTGGCAGACTCACTACCCGATTCAGCAAGCCACGCTAAAGCCAGCGTTTTCGAGAGGAATGTAACGTTTAATTCAAACCTTTAGTGCTGTACAAATCTCTGTAGAATCAGTTACAAATCCAAAGCATTGTCTCACGTTATACAACGTTGCTTGTACGCAATAATCGGGGGAGGTAGTTGCCGTGCAGTCGTGGATCAAAATGCAGTCATAGCCCAAAAAATTGGCATCTTGTAATGTTGCCATCACACATTGGTCAACATTAACACCGGCAAAAAAGAGCGTCGTCTTCCCTAAATTTCGCAAAATACTATCGAGGGGCGTGTCCCAAAAACCGCTCATCCGATACTTATCCACACTAATATCTTCGGGATGCTTTTCCAACTCATCGACAACAGCAGACGCCCAACTATCTTTGATTAAAACAGGAGCCTGATTTTTGGGGAGCAGGTCGCCCAAACCAACTCCCATTCCTGACGGGTTATAAACATGGCGAATTGCCGGACTAATATTGAACAAATCCGGGCGATTTCCCCAATTAACCCAAACGATCGGTACTCCGTTTTGACGCATAATCGGCAGAAATTTTTGCAAAGGCGCGATCGCATCTCTAGCCAGGCTCACATCTACACCAATATGAGCCAACCACCCATCCGGATGGCAAAAATCATTTTGCATGTCAATCACTAGCAGGGCAGACTTTTTAAGGTCAAGCCGTACACATTTCGTGTCTGTTTTAATTGAAACGAGCGTTGGCTCTAGAGGTGGGCGCGACAAATCTGCTGTTGTTTCATCAACAAACCAAGCATTGGGTGGAACGCCTAAAACGGTTTTGGGTTGGCTCATAGCTACAGCGTAGGAGATTTTTTGCTGAACTAAAGAATTTATTATTAACTGAGGGGAAATCGCCTCATCTTCAACCCTTCTCTTCTAAAAAAGGGGAGCTAGGTTAACTCATATTCCCTCGTTTGCCAGAGCAGCCTAGGGCGAGGGCAGCCTATGCAAGCAGATAGAGGTTTACCAAATTATCTTGATGGGAACTCTTTAGCGCGATCGCACTTCATTTATTACTACAAATTGCGCGATCGATGCTATTTTGACCATCACTTAAATTCACAATTAGTGGTAGGCTTTAGCCAGAAATCTACCCCGCACAATTAAAGGTTGCTTAGCGCGATCCTTAGAAACTTGCAAAACTATCTCTCTCTTCTGTTGCTCAACTACAAAGCATAAATTATGAGTTATAAATTACCGCAATGTTGGCATTTTCGGCTATAAATAACTCACGCCAAATCATTTACGTTTATCGTTTGGTTGCTCTATGCGTCTTTCTCCTCTCACCCTCTGTACGCTTGCCGCTTGGTCTGCCTTCAATGCCGCTCAAAATGCAACAGCGGCTCCACCAGAGCTAACCCAAACCTCTCCTCAAGACGTGGTAATTGCGGTCGATCAAACAACAGTCAACCCCGTGAGGTTGATTGCATCTCCAGAGTCTACCGCATCTCCAGAATTCTCACGCCAAGGTACAAGTTTTGAGCAGCCAAACGATAGTGAACTAAAAAGTCTCGTACGGAAAGATCTTGTACAGAAAGATAATGCACCGGTCTCCCAACGCCCTCAATCTGCAACCCTCACGGCTCAGCAAGCGATCGCAGACCCACCGCGTCGATTGGCTCAAACTGATCCAGCCTTGCAGCCCGGTGTAGAATCTGGAAATTCTGCTCCAATGTCTGCCCCCAATCTGCTAAGCCCAGAGCAACCCAGGTTAGAACCGCCCACCCCCTTAGAGCAACCCACTTGGCTCATTCCCGCCAACACGCCTCCATCGAGTGCCCAGGCTGTTCCTCCCCCGGCTCCCAGCATCCCCGGTTCTCCGCGTCCAACACCGCTCCCTCCTAACTTGGTCGTCACCGCCACCGACGTTCAGATTTTAGGAGTCGATGCAGAGCTTCAGCAGTTTGTCCGCTCCAACATTCGCACCCAACCTGGCGGGCAGGTCAGCACTCCGCAACTTCAGGCAGATGTGGCATCTATTTTAGGCACCGGGCTGTTTAGCAATGCTAGCGTCAGCACGCAGACCACCCCAAACGGGTTGAACGTCACGTTTCAGGTGCAGCCTGTTGTCGTGCAGTCGGTTCGATTAGTGAATGCCAGGGCACTGACTCCCGCGATCGCAAACAGCTATTTCAAGACTCAAATCGGGGCGATCGTCAGTCCTACAGCGATCAATCAAAGCATCCGCCAGATCAACCAATGGTATGCCGCAAATCAGTACAATCTGGCGCGGGTTGTGGCGGTCACCCCAAGCCGTGAGGGCATCTTGACGCTTGAAGTTGCAGAAGGCATCGTCAGCGATATTCAAATTCGCTTTACCGACGAGAACGGCAGCCCTGTCAGCGACACAGGCGAACCGATTCGCGGCAGAACGCGAGAAAGCTTTCTGAGACAACAAATTCAACTCATGCCAGGGCAGGTGTTTAAAGAAGACCTGGCACGGCAAGATTTGCAGCGTTTATTTCAAACAGGCTTGTTTAACAATGGGCAAATTGCCCTAGAAGGCGATGCGCGGCAAACCCGAGTGGTTTATGTTTTGACCGAAACTCGCTCCCGGGCGGTGAATGTGAGCGGCGGATATAACGACGATTTGGGGCTGTTTGGAAATCTGGGCTATAGCGATCGCAACTTCAACGGCATCGGGCAGCAAATCGGTGGCAACCTGCTGATCGGCACCCGAGATGTGCAGTTTGATGGGCGCTTTGTCAGCCCCTACCGAGAGACCGAACCCGATAAACTGGGCTACACCATCAGTGGCTTTCGGCGGCGCGGCTCGTCGCGGGTGTTTGATGATGACATTCGCTTGGACAATGGCGATCGCGTCCGAGAAGGGAGATTTGGCGTTGGGGTGGCGGTCAACCGCCCGATCGGGGAAGGCTGGAACGGCTCCCTGGGATTGAACTACGAGCGGATTAGCCTGCGCGACAGCGACGGCGATGTGGTTCGCACCGATGCCCGAGGCAATCCCCTTTCGTTTAGCGGCACCGGCATTGATGACTTAACCACCATCAACTTTACGGCAACCCGCGATACTCGCAACAATTTCATCGATCCATCCGACGGTTCCCTGCTCACGCTGACCACCGATCAATCGATTCCGATCGGACGGGGCAGCATTTTGTCCAATCGCTTGCAGGCAAACTATTCGCAATACATGCCGGTCAACCTTTTCAATTTAGAACAATCCCAAGGGCAACCAGAGGTGTTTGCATTCAATCTCCAGGCAGGAACCACACTCGGCGATCTTCCTCCTTACAATGCCTTTAGCCTGGGCGGTCCCAACTCCGTCCGGGGCTATGATGCAGGCACCGTTGCCATCAGCCGCAGTTTTATCCTTGCCTCTGCTGAATATCGGTTCCCGATCTACCGGATTATTGGGGGTGCTGTTTTTGCCGATTTTGCTTCGGATTTGGGTTCGAGTCGTTCGGTTTTAGGTCAACCGGGCATCGAACGAGATCGATCGGGAACGGGGTTTGGAATTGGGCTTGGAGTGCGGCTAAAGTCGCCCTTTGGTATCATTCGAGCGGGATATGGCATCAACGATCGCGGGGAAGGGCGGCTCCAAATTGGCATTGGCGAAAAATTTTAACCAACCGTCAGCTAGACGCCGCCCAGACTACCCTTGTCGTACGGGGGCAATCTAGGCAGGTCACTCAGACATTTTGCATCTCATCAAGTCTGTCTACTCAGCAAGCTTAGCCAGCGTGAGTGCCCTTGCGGACAGCACGACTGAGCAGGCGTCCGATAGCGATCAACAGCAAGCCTACGACACAAAACGCCACAAACAGTAGAGCCACGTTGACGAGCACCTGCGGATAGCCGAGTTTAGCAGCATCGAGAAACGGGTAGGGATACCAGTTAAAGATTGCCCCCCGACTTAAGGCAACGATCGAATAGACCAGCGGATAGATCAGCCAACCCAGCAAGTCTCGCGATCGCAACGCCGCTTTGGGCACAAACGCAACCCAGAACCCAACATAGGCAATGGGAATAAAGTAATGCAGCCCTCTATCCGCTAAAAGCTGCCACCCCTCTGGGTTCCACAATTGCCGCAGTAGCAAGAAGTAGGCGGCACCCACGATGACAATATACACCGCCGTTGCCGTTCTAACGCTGGGCTGAACACAAAACTGTGCCCATCGGCTCCTCGGTCGGAGCAGCGGAAGTGTCAGCACCAGCGCCACCAAAATATTGGTTAGAACTGTGAAAAAGCCAAAATATCGGGCAATGCCCACCCACAATGTGAGACCATTTTTGATCGCGAGGGTCGTAGTCAGATACAACTGTAATCCCAAGACCAACCAACCGATCGTACCGACGATCGCAGCATACGATCGCGAGAATGCAGTCGCTTTTTCTGTAATTGAGCGATCGTGAATTGTCATTGTCTAGCGCCCAGTAAAGACAGTTCTGCCGTGGTCAACTCCTCCATACGCCTGACAGGTAAAGGAGCGCAGGAAACTGCTGTCACTGCTCACCCCAATTTGGCACTCTCCCTCAATCGGTCGGGTCTGATTGCCCGTCGGAGAAGAGGCAAACGCCGTCACATTTGCCACAATCTGCCCTGGAGATCGGTTCGTAATGGCAGCGTAGTAAGTGACAGAGAAGGGTTGAATGTTTTCGCCACGGGCTGTTGCAGTCACAACCACACGATTTGAGCCAACCAGTTGCACATCTCCTGCGCCAGTTCCACGAAACCGCGCATTGGTGATGCTGCCAAATGATTCATAGCGCGAAGGAGCCGGTCCCGGCCCTGGAGTAATCGTGCCGTTGCCTGTACCCTGGTCGCCAGAACCGACAGCTACGACATAGGGTGAATAAACCCAACCTTCGACCCGCCCAGCCACAATGTAAGCCCAGTTGCCACTTTGCTTAATCCTGTTAACGCGAACGCCTTTATCAAACACGGTCAAAACAGGGTAATTTGTACCCGGACCTGTTCGCACATTGAGGTTGTTAACTGTCACCTCTACTGTTTCTGCAAAGACTGAAGAGATAGACACAACCACAGCAGCAGTTGCAGAGAAGAATACGGTCACCCAGCTTTTACTTTTCATGTCCACGTCTGATTTGCCGCTATGAAGCCATTGGTTTGATACCAAATTGATTTTTCTACTGCGACAGATCCTCGACCCCCTACCTACGGCATTCTCCCTTGGTCAGGAGGAACTTTCCGGCTCCCCTCCTGACTAAGAAGAGGTTGGGGGGGGTCGCAGGTCTGTAGCATTTACAGATTAATTTGGTATGAGACAACGAGACACTTTAGGAGTCAACTAGAAGTTAGCCTCTTCATGAAGTTTCTCGTCGCCACATAATACTTATCAGACATTACCATTAGATTGTGGGGTTATGCGATAAAGGGACTTCATCCCATAGCTACGGTGACATGCACACACTCCCGTGGTTTATTCGTCTAAAAATCGCTGTAAGCTAAGTTTCAGGCGCGTCAACTTCATCGCCTTGGTATTTAACTCAGCAGGGCTGCCGTTGATCAGGGGTTGTCCTGATCAAGCAACAGCGTCATCAATGTTGGTTGCGAGAAAGGCTCTCTAACTGGCTACCTGCTCTGCCACCTCTGGCAACCGCACTTGTTCCACGAGCGGCGTACACCCCAACCACTGGCGAGAAATTTGCACAAAGGGATGCGGATCGCCACTTACATAAAACCGAGTCGGCTTGGGTGGGCGAGTGTGACGCAAGCCCAAAACATCCAACTCTTGCGCGGCGGCTAAAACCACATGCGACGCCGGATCAATCAGTCGGACAGACCTAGGCACGATCGAGCGAATCACCGGAGCCAAATGCGGGTAGTGTGTGCAGCCATACACTAACGTATCGATGTGCTGATTTAATAAAGGCTGCAAATATTTTTCTGCAACCCGGTAAGTGTAAGGATCATGAATTCGACCTTGCTCAATCAGCGGCACAAACTCAGGGCAGCCAACTTGCCAGACTTGCGCCGCCCCATCAACCTCTAAAATCGCTTGGCGATAGGCATCGCTTTGAGCCGTTGCCAACGTGGAAATGACCCCGATGCGTTTGCCTGTTTGAACGGCAGCCCGCGCCCCTGGTAAGATCACGCCTAAGATGGGCAATCTGGGAAACTCTTGACGAATGGTTTCAATGGCCAACGCAGAGCTAGTATTGCACGCCATAATCACCATTTTGACGTGGTGGCTCTCCATCCACGCCAAAATCTCGCGCACAAATTGTTCGATTTCTAG
This sequence comes from Myxacorys almedinensis A, assembly GCF_010091945.1. Taxonomy (GTDB): domain Bacteria; phylum Cyanobacteriota; class Cyanobacteriia; order Leptolyngbyales; family Leptolyngbyaceae; genus Myxacorys; species Myxacorys almedinensis. The sequence continues at coordinate 15,391 of NZ_WVIE01000021.1, read as the reverse complement.
CTGCGATCGCGCGCCGTAAGGCAACCGTGCTGTATCTCCAAAATAGAGAATTGACTCGTTCGGCAGTTGGCGATACAGTTCACGCAACACCGTTAAGCCGCCCACTCCACTATCAAACACCCCAATCACATCGGAACTTTGCGGCGAAGCTTGGAGCAATGACTCTGCTCGTCTAGCCGCACCGGATGCCTGATTCTTCATAGGTTAAGTTTTGACTCCACACCACACATGATTTAAGTCTAGGCGCAATTGCCTAGCCGCTCAAGTCTTTTCTCTCTAGCGGAGGTAGTTAACAATGCCCCGTGCGATCGATTGAGCAAGCTGTTGACGATAGCTTGCCGTCGCTAGTTTGGGGGCATCTTCTGCACCCGTGACAAAGCCAACTTCAACCAACACAGACGGCATTGAGGTTCTGCGAATCACATAAAACCGAGCTTGACGAACGCGGCGATCGCGGGTGCCGGTGCCTTGCAAAACGCTGCGGTGAATCGATTGCGCCAGACCCAAGCCAGAGGAAAAGTAGTAGGTCTCTAAGCCGTTGATATCAGGGCGACTCATGCTGATGGCATTGGCATGAATGCTAACAAACACCGTCGCGTTGGCACGCTCTGCGATCGCAACTCGGGGTTCAAGATCCAAGTCGCGATCGTCAGGGCGCGTCAAAATCGCCTGAATCCCCTGCTGCTCTAGCAACGCTGCCACTTGCCGACTAATATCCAACACAACATTTTTTTCGTAAAGATTGCCAATACCAACGGCACCCGGATCAGGCCCGCCATGCCCTGGATCGATCACGACGACTAAGCGCCCATTGGGCGTCCGAGGGCGCGGCTGCACCGGAGATGGATTGGTCGGCGGCGGAACCGGAATCGTGTTTCCAGGAGTAGGATTGGGCGGAAAAGACGCAGAGGCACGATTAAACGGCAAGGAAACCAGTTGACGGCTCGGCTGATTGGCAGTTCCAACTTGCACCCCAGAGGCAGGCGTCATCAACACGGCAACGTTCGTCCCTTCTTGGCGAATCCGGACTTGCAACAGCGGACTATTGGTCGGAAGTTGCGGACCTCGAATGTTGCTGTCTAGCTTTGCCGATGGCACCGTAATTCGATAGGCTCCCGTTGGGCGATCCCAGCCGGAGGTGTAGATAATCGGCTGATCGGCGCGAATCAGAATCTGATTATTCGCAGCATCGTAGTCAACAGATTGAATTTTTGCACCCTCCGATGGCGTTTGAGATCCAGAATTACGCGGCGATTCGACCGTCGGCACCGTAGCTGAACCCGCCTTCTGAGGCAAAACAACAATACCGCCCGTGCTGCCTGTGCCGCTTACTGATGCTTGCCAATTGGGGCTGTCGGGGGATAGCGCTAACGTCAACCGCACAACCGGCGGCGATGCCTGAAACTGAGAAACCTGAAAGCGGCTGACTCCGTTTTGGCGACCTGGGAGATCGCGAGGAAAGGCGCTAGGAGACAGCGTTGCACCGTAAACATCGATATACATTTGGCGACGATCGCCGCTTCTGACAGATCGGATCTGCGGCTGACCCGCATTGGTTCGCAAAAAGAAGCCATCCTGAGTGGCCTGAATGCTTTGGATCAGCGTCCCAGCCGTTCCACTGCTACTCACCGTTGGTAGAGTGTTCGGCAACGGTAGAGCGCTAACCGAGGGTGGGCTGCCTAGGGGAGGAGCCGCAAGCACCGCTCCAGCATTGCTACCTGTGAGTTGCGGCGTTGGCACCTGCACGGACCACTGCTGAGCCGTTGCCCCCCGAAACCTGACTTGCGACGGGTCGAGCGTGTATCCCGGAGCCAGTTCCATGACAATCCGAGTTGTGCCTTTCTCAAACTGCCCGACCCGTACCGAGCGAATTGCACCATTGTAGGACTGACTAACCGCAGGACGCCCTAAAGTCGTTCCGGGCAAATCGATCACCAGCCGAGTCGGATTTTCAATCAATTGCGCTTTGGGCTGCACGCCATCATCGGTCGTAAAGTCGAGACGATTTTGAGCCGCATCAAACCGCCACGATTGCAGCCTTGCTGCCTGAGCGGGAGCGGCTAAGAGAAACAGAAAAAAAGGTAGAAGTAAAGAATGTAAGTAAGAATTCAGCGTTCCTCCTATTTGGTTTTCTTTAGCATTAACCTGATCGCGTTTCAATGTCGTTCTCCTTGTGTGCATCGCGTCGCTGTGGATTGAAGCTGCAAAAACTAACGCTGAATTTTTAGATCACTATTGGTTTATGCAGGGTTCTATGCAGAAATAACAGGAGAAATCACGAGTTTTCGACTCAATCTTCGACTCAATTAGAGTGGTGAATTTCCCCTGTTTAGCCTTCTCACACACACGATTGGTAGATAGCTATGTCCTGTTGATGAATCGTCTCAGCCCTATCTATGTAGCTCCTGTTTTACGATTTTGCTGGAATAAACGGTAGGAGATCAAAAGATGAGGGTAGCAGCAAACTCAAGGGCTGCCGAGTTAATCACTGTCCTAACATTCGCCAAGATTGCACCTTTTTCTGGATATATTGCTGAACTTAGAAGCTAGATTCTAAATCTTGACTGGAGCAAACATAGGCGTGCAGATTGAGGTTGTCGAGAGAATAAAAACAGGCGGGCAGCATTAGGGATTACCTCAGGGTTTGGCTTGGCACGCCCTTCGCGGTTTGGTTTTGCCAGGGCTGTTTTATAGAAGTCAGAGCAGCATCGTGCAATGAGGAATTTGGCTACAGCATTTTAATATAGATGCTTAAGGGTCAAAATATTTTTTTAGAATTTGTCCACAAAAAATCGGTTGTGCGATCGCTTTACCGCCGCACAACCGAGGATGGGATTCACTGATTGAATAACGTGTAAGGGAGGGTTTGGCGCTGGAGAGCTTGGCGCGATCGCGCCCTAATCGTCGTGTTGAATCACACTTGAGTCTAAAATTTCAGCAGCCCCCATCCCATCAGAAGCTGCTGCCATCCCTGCCGGTTCAGAAACCAGTTGCGATACCTCATCACTCTTAGAAAAGACGATTCTCAGCAGGGGAGGCGCTAAAAAGGTCGTCAGAATCACCATCACAATCACAGCCGCTTGCAGCGATTCGGGCAACACTCCGGTTGTAGCGCCAAACGAGGCAAACACCAACCCCACCTCGCCCCTGGGAATCATCCCCACCCCGATCGCGAGGCGGTTAAGTTGCGGCTGTCCAAAAACGGTAAATCCGGTTACGACTTTGCCCACGATCGCCACTAAAACCAAGAAGGACGCCATAATCAGCCCTTCCCGGTTGCTGGGCACAAACGGGTTGAGCACACTCAGATCGGTTCGGGCACCAACTACCACAAAGAAAACCGGCACAAACATATCTGAAATCGGGGCGATCTGCTCTTGAAGCTCGGTGCGCTTCTCGGTTTCTGCCAAAATCAACCCTGCCGCAAATGCGCCCAAAATCGCTTCTAGCTGAATCACAACCGCAATATCAGCCAATACAAACGTCAGAATCAAGGCGGTGATCAAAAGCTGCCCCCGCGTTTTCAGTTCGTTCACCAAAGAAACTAGAAACGGGTTGAGCAGCAGACCTAGCCACAGACTGCCCACCAAAAAAACTCCAGCACTGACAACGAGATAAATAACGTTGCCGATTTCGACCTGTCCGGTTTTGGCGAGGCTAGCAACCACGGCAAGCACAATAATGCCTAGCACATCATCTAAGACGGCGGCACCGATGATGATTTGTCCCTCTTTAGAGTTGAGACGCTGGATCTCGGCTAAAACTCTTGCCGTAATGCCGATGCTCGTTGCCGTGAGTGCCGCCCCCGCAAAGATTGCAGGAATAGACGGAACGTTAAAAATGAGCATCAGACCTGCTGTGCCTAAGGCAAACGGAACTGTCACCCCGACCACCGCTACGATCGCGGCTTGGGGCCCTACCCGGATCAGTTCCTTGAGGTCAGACTCTAGACCAATTTCAAACAGCAAAATGATGACGCCCAGTTCTGCCAGGGTCGAGAGCACTTCGCTCTGAACCTCGAAAGTCGTCGTTAGCGTCGGCAGGTCAACCTGCATTGCCATCTGCAATAGCTGCATCACCATTGACTGGCTCGCGTCTAGATCAACGCTGGGAAACACGAGCAAATGCAGTGCCGAGACACCCACGATAACACCAGCCAGCAGTTCTCCTAAAACCGCCGGTAGCTCAATGCGAACGCAAATTTCGCCGCCAATTTTACTGGCAAAATAAACAACGACCAAGCTCAACAACACGCCTGCTAAGACCAGCGAGCCGCTCTCAGGGGCAGCATCTGCCAAAAGCGGCGGCAAAGAGACCTGGAGATTTAACAGAACAGAGGGTATGGAAGGGAAAGAACTATGCATCGGTTAAGACTTTTAGTGACGGCACTTTCGTTCTTTCCTATGTTACAGAGTTTGTAACATTCCTCTATTCTCGAAAAAGTAATCGTAACTAGACAAAAACTCTATGCTGCAAGGAGGGCATTTGCCGACGAACCTGCTCTAGGCGAGTGGGATTGATCTCTGCGATCGCAACGCCAATGTCGTCTCCGGCATCTGCCAAAATCACGCCCCACGGGTCTACAATCATCGCGTGCCCATGGGACTGTCTCAAGGCATTATGGCGACCCGTCTGAGCCGGGGCAATCACATAGCAGGTATTTTCGATCGCCCTAGCTTGCAGCAAGACCTGCCAGTGATCTTTCCCGGTATAGGCAGTAAACGCCGCCGGCACAAACAGCACCTCCGCCCCTAGCTGCGACATCTGGCGATACAGTTCCGGAAACCGCACGTCATAACAGACAGATAGCCCCAAATTGCCCAGTTCTTTCGATGGATAAATCGGCGCAACTCGCATCCCGGCTAACACGGTCTCAGATTCGCGATAGGTGTTGCCATCGGGCACATTCACATCAAACAAATGCACCTTTTCATACCGGACGAGTTCGTGACCGGCGGGGTCAACCAGCAGGGCAATATTGTAGACTTTGCCGTTGCCCACCGGAACCGGGAAGCCGCCGCCCAAGATGGTAACTTGAAAGCGTTGCGCCATGGTTTTGAGAAATTTTTCGCTAGCTTGCGCGATCGCATCGGCTTGCGCGACTTTCGCCGCTTCATCCCCTAAAAACGAAAAATTTTCTGGCAGAGTCACTAGCTCTGCTCCCTGGCGCACAGCAAGATCGATCAGGTCTTCTGCCTGCACAAGATTTTTTTTCAAATCGGGCAGACTGTTCATTTGAATGGCGGCAGCGAGGTAAGACTTCATAAGGTTCACTCATGCTCAGGAGAAAGAGAAAAGCTCTATATTGTACCGACTTTTAAAGGTGCATAAGCGTAGGTCAGGCAACGGACTAGCTCTGGTTTTTAGCCAAAATCGAGAACCCAAGTACCCGACTCTAGGTTACTTTACTACGGTAAGCTCGGTTGATCTCAAATCAACTCTCCTCCCCAGCACAAAACCTATTCGCGATCGCGTTGAGCGGCGTCCGAGGTGGGAGTTAAAACAGCACGAGTAATAGCAGATACTAAGCTAATCATGGCAGCAGCAAACACGAAAAGCATGAGCAATGATAACGCTGCAAAGGGAGAAAATATCAGGGTACAAAGTAGAACGATTAGAAGAAGAGATGCGATCGTATTGTTCATAAAAACCAACTCCACATAAAGATGTATATCTACTTTAGAAAAACGTCTTCAAATTCACCTCTAACGAGAGCAATATTTTACCGACCGGCTGAAGAAATATTCCGTTACGGTGATTCCCAGTGATCCAGGGTATGATGGCAGAAATCAATGCATCGTAAACTCTCTCAACGTAGAGATTGCAAGTCGTTCACGCTTTACCCAAGCGGCGAAACATTGGTTTTAATCAAGTTACAAACCCGGCAAGTCGCTATGAATGAATGGCAAAAAGAATTTTCTGAAACGCTAGAAACAATGGTTGGACAAGTCGAAGATTTTCTCACTGAATTTGCCCACAATCTATCTGAAGTTGTGCAGACCTATGTTGAGGTTTCTGAACAAGTCTCAACACAACTTAATGGCATTTTTGTAGATGAAGTTGAGCAATATATCACAGGGTTAGTCAGCCCGGTTTTAGAGGCTTACTTTGGCATTGAAAGCCTGGTTGAGGAAGCGGCTCAGCCAGTGTTTCAAACCGTTGATCCATTACTCAAACAGCATTTAGGCTGCGTCGGCTGTCGCCATTTTCACGGGCAAATTTACGGCGACACGTTGCTGGTCTGCGGAATGCATCCTTATGGCATTGATGAAGGGGTGGAAACCTGCCCCGACAAGGAAGCAACCGTATGGAAATCTCCCGGTTTTGCTGCTGACGGACGGTTCTTTTTCGGCTCCCATGAAGATTGGTAGGAGTTGCCTAATCCTACAAGTTGCCTAATCCTACAGCCGTTCTCCCTTGCTTAAACCATCCATCTCCCCATCCACTGTGGTTTATTCATCTGAAAATCGCTGTAAGTAATTCAAAAAATCTTCTCAAAAAAATCTCCGGCTCTCTAAATGAAGCAGCCGGAGATTTTAGAAGATCTTAATCAAGAGACCTGAACCTTGACAAAGTTAGACTCAGAACTCAATAGGCTACGAAGACCTAGACTAGCTTCAAGCTTGGGTATTCGGCTAACACATCGTCACGGGTCAGCACATCCCCCTCAGCTTGAGGAGTCCACAGCACTTCGAGCGCCAATAGCTGGTCGCTAGAGATGCTACCCAACTGGCTCAAGGCACGCTTCACATCATCTGAGCTATTGATCGCAGGAAGTTGGAGCTTGCTCTGAGTGCCAACTAGCAGCGTAACCAAAATATATTCTCCCGGTGCTTCAGCCAATTCGCCGCCTTTCTCGGCAACAGTCAACGCGCCCGAATCTTTAGAACCCTGCTTTAGCTGATCGTTCACATTCGAGAGCGTCTCTGCGGTAAACTTGCTGCGCTCAGACAAGGCTAGACGGTTAAACTCTGCACCCGCCGCTTGCAGCCGAGCCTGACGCGACTCTGATGCAGCATAAACCCAATACTCAGGATGACGAAGCAGGGATAGTGTTGTCTCTTGCAGCACTTGCGCCAAGCCTTCAGAAGAATCGGTGTCTGCGCGTTGAGCGATGCGATCGAGATCAGTTTGCAAACTCCGCGCTTGAGCAAGCAAGCCCACTTGCACCTTTGCAACCGAGACCGACGGATTGCTATCGTAATCTAGCTCACTCCCAGCAGTTGCCCGTTGGAAGCTTTGCAACAGAAAGCCCGCGATCGAGATAAAGATAAACAGAGTAAACAGGCTGCCGCCACCACCGAAGAACGGGAAGTAGAGGAAAGGGAAAAACCCACCGCCGCCGCCTGGATAGTAGCCCCCTCCCGGACGGGAGTAGCCACCGCCGCTAGGCGGCGCAAACGTACGACCCGGTGCTCTAAAGGAACCCCCGCCGATGCGCCCACCCGTACCTGCTGCCAGCGCGCCATCAGCCTGACCCAGGATCAGCGTCAGTACCAACCCCAAAGCGAGCAGGGATCGGATCAGGGATTTGAAAAAGGACTTTGGTGTTTTCATAACGTAATACCAGTTAGCTCACCTAAACGCAGAATATCGGGTTCTAAACGTCGAGCTTTATGCGTTTTTTCAAGGGTTTAAGCTTTTCTACTCCTCTACTGTATCGTTTTCTGTAGAGGTTGAAAATGCGCCCAACGGCGAGTTTTGGGCGAGATTACCGTACTGAGAGGGGGATGCGTTTGGCAGGGCGTTGCTAGGCGACGAGGGCTTAACCGCCGCCAACAATGGTGACAATTTCCAAGCGATCGCAGGCTTTAATTTGGGTCGTGTCCCAATACTGACGATGCAAAATTTCCCCGTTGTACTCCACCGCGACAAGGCGAGGATTTAAACCGAGTTGCTCTAAAAAATGGGGTAATAAGAGATTTGGCTCACAGGTTTTAGCTTCGCCGTTGACCTGAAGCGTGATCGGTTCTGCCATTGGTTTTCCCTACATCCACGGATCGGTAATAGAGTCTTGCTTAGCAAACTTTTGCCCCATCTGGGAGCGGCGTTTTTGGTCTAACTGCGCCATAAAATATTGCACTGCCAAGGTTGGTTGCTCAGCCTGCATAATTGCTCGGACGACGGAAACCCGTTGTGCCCCGGCGGCGAGAACGTCGTGAACAGTATTGGCGTCAATGCCCCCGATCGCAAACCAGGGAATTGGACATTGCTCTAAGGCATGACGCACACAGTCTAACCCGGCGGCAGGTCTACCGGCTTTGGTCGGCGTTTCATAAACCGGACCGACGCCCACATAGTCTGCCCCTTCCTGAATCGCCCGGTATAGATCGTCCCCATTATGGGTCGAGCGCCCAATAATGCGCTGAGACCCCAGCATCTGGCGAGCCAACTCTACCGGGAAATCGTGTTGCCCCAGGTGAACACCATCAGCATCTACCGCTAAGGCTAGATCGATGCGATCGTTGACAATAAACAGCGCTCCATATTCATGGCACATTCGCCGCAGTGCTCGGGCATGATTTAGCCGGGTCAGGTCGTCAGCATCTTTGTCTCGGTATTGAACCAGAGTCAGTCCTCCTTTTAAGGCAGCCTCGACCGTTTCAAACACCGTTTCTGACGGCGATGTGATCAGGTAGAGCATTGCTTGGTGCAGCTTTTGATGCCGATGCTGGGTGATCAGTTGGCTTTCGAGGGTGTATACCTGATAGCGCATGTGCTTGACCGCCTCAGTCAGGTCTTGGCGGTAGACTTTGCCGTATTCCTCTAACACCCGCAGCGCTTCTTCTACTCGACAAAAATTGGCTTGCAAGACATGGGCGATCGTACCCCGCGTGGCTTCGTTCGCATGGGTCAAGCCTGTGCCCGGATCGTCTGGCGTATTTCGCGCCGATCGCAGGTCGCTATGATGCCAAGTTGCGAGTTCCTGCCGCAGGTGCTTGCATTGCTCAGTAAATTCTGCATGGTTTAGACCAAATCGACACCATTCTTCGATCACCCGTAAACCTTCGCGGGCGCGATCGAGGTTAGCGTCCAAAATTCGGTATACGGCAGGTTGCATAAACGGGAGAGAGGGTTCTGTTTTGTCCATCGGAACAAACCAATTAATATTTCATCCTAACAGCGAGACGGAACAGGGGTATTTTGAATTGTGACATTCTTTTGCAACTTCAGGGTTAATACTTAACTGAGCGAATTTGTTGATCAAAAACTGAAGCACTTTTTAGAAACTCAATTATTATGAACTTCCGTTAAGGCGGTTTCGCTCTTACCCCTAGCGGACAAAATCCTGAGAATTGCTGTATTCTCTCTTGAGAAAACACAAAGTCTTTGACGTTAAGTGAGATTTATCGATCAGTTAAATCAGTGCTTTTACGGTCTTTTTTCGTTCTAAGTAACAAGTCATCCTACTGCCGTGTATAGGAGAAATATTGTGAGTGAATTATCCCTTGTAAAGCGCCCCTTTGGTGTTGTGTCACTGCTGAGCCTATCTGGAATGATGGGGTTGACCGGAGGGCTGCCAGCGATCGCAACTCCGCTCCAAGTAGCGCAAGTTTACAGCGCACCCACTCAATATAATTACTTATTTGTTAACTCAAATCGTGGAATTGATACCGCTGATGGAACAGCGCGATCGCCGCTTAAAACGATTACTCGCGCCTTACAAATTGTTCAACCAAACACGATCATTCTGTTAGCTCCGGGTACGTATAGTGCCCAAACTGGCGAAGCATTTCCGTTGCAAATGAAACCAGGAACCACGATCAAAGGAGAGCCTCGCGATCGCGGACAAAATGTCGTCATTCAAGGCAGTGGCATCTTTTTAAGTCGTACGTTTGCGCGACAAAGTGTCACAATCTTGGGTGCAAATCAGGCGGGCTTAACCGGGGTTACGGTTTCCAATCCCAACGCTCAAGGCTACGGGGTGTGGATCGAGTCTACCAGCCCGGTGATTAGCGACAACACGTTTACCGGAAGCGGTCATGATGGGGCGTCGGTGGTGGGCAGCAGTGCGCCTGTTCTTCGTAACAACTATTTCTACGAAAATGGCGCGAACGGCATCACCATTTACGGCACATCTCGCCCCGAACTTCACGACAACATTTTTGAGAAGACCGGATTTGGGATCAATGTGGCGCAAAATGCAGCGCCTCGCATTATCGGCAACCGCATTACCCAAAATAAAGATGGCATCGTGATTCAGGGGAAAGCCGCGCCGATTCTCCGCAACAATGTGATTGATGGCAACCTGCGCGACGGCATGGTTGCGATCGCACAATCTCGCCCCAATCTCGGCACCTCGTCTGATCCTGGAAACAACACCTTTACCGGCAACGGACAGTTTGACCTCAACGCCCAAAAAAGTATTCAAAAGATTCCCGCCTTTGGCAACCAAATCACGGGCAGCAAAACGATCGGGCGATTAGATTTTTCCAACACCTCCGCTACAGCAGAGGCTCCGGTTAGTGTGGCATCGGCTAAGGGATATCGGCAACCCTTGCCCGCCATTGCGCCCGCTCCGGCGGCACCGCTTCCCGCTTTATTCAACCGCTCGGTCGCGCCGTCTATTATCAGCCCACCTGTCAGCCCATCTGCCAGCCCAGCCATGGGATCTGCCTCTAGCCCTGTCCCAGCGATCGCTGTGTCGCCTGCCCTGCCCCGGGGTGGGAGAGTCTTACCGCTTCCCAAACAACCAAAAGCTCAAAGCGTCTCGGCGGAAATTCCGGTGCCATCTCCAGCCCGGTTAAGCCCGATTCCCGCCCGTTCTGCTTTGCAGCCCAACCCCGTCATGCCGCGCTTCGGCTCAAATGGTGCGATCGATATTCCTGTGCCACCACCAGAATCGAGCGTGGCTCCCCGCCAAGCCTTAGCGATGCAGTCTAGCGTTAGCCGCCCAGAGTTTTCCCCCAACCCGATCTCAGCATCGGGGACGTTACCCGTTCCCAAAGGCTCGATTCCCCTTGGGCGAACGGCAGGAACATCGGTCAAGGTGTGGCGAGGCGCTCCTGTTTCTCCCAACCGGGTTGCCCCTCCGAGTAGCCAAATGTTGGCGCTCGGACTGCGCTACCGAGTGGTGGTGCAGGCGAGCGGTGAGGGGGAGCAGGCTCAAATTCAATCTGTGGCTCCAGGGGCTTTTCCGGTGTTTCGAGGCAGCCAAAACGTGATGCAAGCGGGGGTCTTTAGCGATCGCACCAAAGCCGATGAACTGATCCAAATGTTGGTCAATCAAGGACTGCGAGCCACGATCGAACAGCTATAACGCTGGGACTGTAAACACCGGGAGGCAGATGCCTGCGGCAAGGCTTGGCAGGGTCTAACAGCGCTGTATGCCTCCCTTTTTCCATCTTCCCTTATCCCTCTTCTTCTAGAATGGTGATTACTACACAAAGTCACCACCATAGGATTGTTCATGGATATTGTCGAGTTTTTTCAACAAAGTGCGGGGAAATGGTCCTCAATGCGAACCAGCCATCACTTGGCGTTTAAGCAGCAAGAGGCTGGAAAATCTAATATTCAGATCGAATTGCTCGACAAAACAGATCCTGCTGTGATCCAACTGTGCCAGCAATATAATGTTGATCCGGCAACGGCGGCGTGTGGGGCACGAGTAAGCTGGGACGGCACCATGGACTGGGATAAAGAAAAACACGATGGGACAACGGTGCTGGTGCCTGTCGCAAACCCAGACAACCCCAAAGAAGGAACGCTGTTGCGCGAGATGGGCTACGCCGAAAAAGCCCCGGTTGCGGGGAGCTATCACATCAACGAAACAGATGAATTAACCCTTGTGACTGAGTATGAAAGCATGTACTCCAAAGAACGGCTTTGGTTTGAAAGCCCGAATGTACGGTTGCGCCACAGCATTTTGAAGCGATTTGGGGGCTTTAGCATGGCGTCTTTTTGCTCGGAGATTCGGTTAGGGGTGGCTAAGCCTGACGAGCAGACTAGCGATACGGCAGCAGCCGACGCCGAATGAGTTGCCCCAGGAGTGTGAGGGTCGCGATCGCAGGTGGGAGAGGGTACGCGCAGATCCTCTATTCGCAGATTTGCGGTGAACAATCTTCATAGCGATTTCCCTGCGATCGCAGCATCCTCCAATCGAGCCAAAGGATTGACTCTTCTCCTGGGAAAGTGTTCAATGCTAACAATCTTTTGCCGAGGAAATAACAGAGATTTTCTAAAATTCTGAAAATATCGGCAGAAATGTATAAAGAGGCACAAAAAGTGCCTTTGCAGTCAGTTTAAGTGTTCTAAAGTCATCAATCGTTTACAAAGACGCATGGGCAGTAAACAGACTCCGAAGGAATAAACTACACAGATCGAAATTTAGCAACAAGGTTTTAGCAGACGGTGTTTTGTTGAAAGTTTTGCTCAAAGTTTTGCTCAAAGTCTGAGTCCGATACACTCACAAATCATTTGGGTGGCGAGAAAGGGAAGAAATGGTAGTGACCAAAGAAAGACCGCTTGCATCATTATTTCGTCAGATTGGCGGAGGTGCCTACCCTCCTGTTGTGGAGACATTTGAGCGTGGTAAAACAATTTTCTTTCCGGGCGATCCGGCGGAACGGGTGTACTTTCTGCAAAAAGGAGCCGTCAAGCTATCGCGGGTCTATGAGGCAGGAGAAGAAATTACGGTAGCGCTGCTGCGAGAAAACAGCGTGTTTGGCGTGCTGTCTCTGATCACAGGTCAACGTGCCGATCGCTTCTATCATGCGGTGGCGTTTACCCCAGCCGAGTTGCTGTCTGTGCCGATCGAGCAGGTTGAGAAAGCCCTAAAAGACAATCCAGATCTGTCGATGATGATGCTCAAGGGCTTGTCGTCTCGGATTTTGCAAACGGAGATGATGATCGAAACCCTGGCCCACCGCGACATGGGATCACGGCTTGTGAGCTTTCTGCTGATTTTGTGCCGCGACTTTGGTCTGCCAACCCAAGAGGGGATTACGATCGATCTCAAACTCTCCCATCAAGCGATCGCAGAAGCAATCGGCTCAACCCGCGTCACCGTAACGCGGCTGTTGGGGGATTTGCGGCAAGACAATATGATCTCCATTCACAAGAAAAAGATTACGGTTCACAATCCAGTCACGTTGAGCCAGCAATTCACCTGATGGGTTGCCACGATCGCTGCAAATCCCCATTTTCTTTGCAGCAGCAATCTCCGTTCCACAGGCATAATAGATGCGGAGTCCTGCTGAGTGATCTAGGCTAGAGCGTTCTGGAGCATCAATGTCCGATATTGGGCTAATTCTGATTTTGGCAGTCTTGATTTTGGGCGGGCTGATTGCAACCGTTGGCGATCGCATCGGCACCAAGGTCGGAAAGGCGCGTCTGAGCTTATTTAATCTGCGTCCCAAACGCACCGCCACGATCGTGACGATTTTGACTGGGACTCTGATTTCTGCCTCTACCTTTGGCATTTTGTTTGCCAGCAGCCGCCAGTTTCGGGAGATGCTGCTAGGGTTTAACTCGCTGCAAAACAAACTCCGCGACCAAAATCGAGAGTTGAGGCAAAGCTCGGAGGAGCTTCAAACCACCAACCAGCAGAAGCGCCAGGTTGAAGATGAGCTAGAACGGACTCGCGCAGAGCGCAAACAAGCCGAAGGACAACTCAACCGGATCAATGAATCCCTCAAGCAAGCCCTGGTAAAACAGAACCAGACCAACGAGCAGCTAAAAACGGCAGAAGCCCAACGCGACCTGATTCGGGGGCAGCTAGATACAGTCTCTCAACAAGCCGAAACCCTGCGATCGGAGATCAACCAGTTGCAGTCTGAGCAGGAAACGTTGATTGCTCAGCGTGATGCGGTAAAGGCACAAATTGCCGAACGGGATCAGCAGATTGCGGAGCGAACGGAGATTATTCAGCGACGCGATCGCGAAATTTCCAATCGCGATCAGGTGATTGCCCAGCGCGAGGTGCAACTCAAACAACTCGAAGCTCAGCAAGCCCTCTTAGCCGAAGCCGTGCAGCAGTCTGAACAAGAAGCCCAACTGATTCGCGGCGGCTATTTGGCAATTTTGCGGAGTCAGGTTCTATCATCGGGAGTGCTGCGCGTGGTAGACCCCAATGCGGCAAAAGCGGCGGTCGATCGCTTGTTAAAAGAAGCTAATCGCACGGCGTGGCAGTTAGTTCAGCCCGGTTCGCCCGATGTCGCACAGATCGTGCAGATCAAAACCGCCGAGGTAGAACGTTTGATCACAACGATCAATGATGGTCAAGATTATGTCGTGCGGATTGTGGCAGACGCAAACTATGTGCGCGGAGAACGGCGACCGATTTCGGTCTATGCTACGGCGATTCCAAATCGGGTTGTGTTTTTAGCCGGAGAAATTGTCGCGAGCAAAACCCTCGAACCTGCCAAGCTAACGCCTGATCAGTTTCAACAAGGCATTGAACAACTGATTGCATTCTCCAACTTTCGGGCGAAGCGGGCAGGTGTGATTAATGATGGGATTCAACTAGAGAAACTAGAGTCGTTGGCTAGCTTTTTAGACCAACTGCGTCAATATCAAACTCCGGTTGAGCTTCGGGCGGTGGCATCGGATGTGACGTACACCGTAGGCCCCCTCAGAATAGAGTTAGTCGTGGTGCAAAACGGGCAAGTGGTGCTGAGAATGTCGTAGTCGTGTGTAGTTGGGAACCGATGAGGGAGACGAACGAGGAGACGATGGGGGATCAACCGGTGATCTTGGGATTTGATCCGGGGCGGCAAAAGTGCGGGTTAGCGGTGATGGGGGTGGATCGCCGGTTATATTATCACGAGGTAGTGACGGCAGACGGCGCGATCGCAACGATTCGATCGCTGCGGCAACAGCTTCCCATTTCGCTATTGGTGATGGGAGATCAGACCTCATCTAAGGCGTGGAAGCGGAGGCTAAACGAGGAGTTGGGGGAGCCGTTGCGGGTGGTGATGGTAGATGAGCGGCACAGTTCGTTGGAGGCGCGCGATCGCTACTGGCAGATGTATCCGCCCACAGGTCTGACACGCCTTGTGCCTGAGGGAATGCGGACGCCGCCGCGCAGCATCGATGACATCGTGGCGATTTTGTTGATCGAGCGCTATCTACACCGGTTGACGGCTTAGCTCTGGGAGTGATTCGATGCATACCAATTGATTTTTCAACTGCGGACAGATCCTCGACCCCCTGCCTACAGCATCCCCCCTGGGTCAGGAAGGACGTTCCGGCTCCCCTCCTGACCCAGGAGGGGTTGGGGGAGGTCGTCAGGTCTGTCGCATTTACAGATTAATTTGGTATCAGTCACTCGATCGGGATAGGTCGCAGAAAATTTAGATACTCCACAAGTAGCGTAACGTCAGTTCGGTTTAACGCGAAGGCAGCAAATTATAGTCAATGGCAATCGCAGGCTTCTTCGGTTGATGGCAAT